>DIVL01000053.1 GCA_002435825.1 Anaerolineaceae bacterium UBA6133 | reverse complement strand
AACATTTTCTATTGAGGCACTACGAGCGTAGCAAGCTTTCAACTTCTCGTAATCTTCAGGGGTGTCAATATCCATTGCCATGCAGTCATCCAGCCACGGAAAAAGCTCGACCTGGAATTCAGAGAAAATAGCTCTTCCACCCTGGTCACCTGCCACCTCACCCAGTCTCTTGAGCGTACTTTTTGGGAAATAAACCGGGTTTGCGCGCCGATCGTTGACGTAAGGAATCGTGATCTTTCCGCTTTCCAGACCTCTTTGGACGATACTGCCGCAGAAGTGCGGGTTGATTTGCGGCTGGTCGCCCAGCAACATTAAAACTCCATCGACTTCCATTGAAAGTTGTGACAACCCTATCCGTATCGACGAACTCTGCCCTTCAGACCACATTGTGTTGGTCACGAAAACACAGCCTTCCGGCAATCCAGGTTCAATCTGATCCGCATTTGCCCCGAGCACAACAATCACAGGCGCGAGCTCTGTTTCAATCGCAGTATGAACCACACTGTTTATGACAGTTGTCTCTCTCCACGGGAGTAATTGTTTTGGCGACCCAAACCGGCTTGAACTGCCCGCTGCCAGGACAATTCCTGCAACCTGCTTACTCATAATCCCAGAATCCACTCACCTCTGGCTTGAGCTTACCAAGACCGCGCAGGACTTTTTCAGCGGTCAGAGGGAAGCTGTGGAATCGTACTCCCGTGGCATGGTAAACCGCGTCGATCACTGCGGGCGCAAAAGGAAGGTAAGGCATCTCGCCCATTCCCCTGGCACCGTAAGGCCCAATTGGATCAGGATATTCCAGGATCACCGAGCGTGTCCGATCGGGAATATCAAGAACTGTAGGAATGAGATAGGTCGATAATTCCTTCGTCAGAGCCCTGGCATTCCGTTTTTTCCAGTTCTCAAGGACTACGTAACCAGTTGCCTGGACCACAGCGCCTTCAATTTGCCCTTCAACTTGGGTGGGGTTGATCGCCTTGCCAACGTCGTCTACGCTGATCACATCCCGCAGGCGCATCTCACCCGTCTGGATGTTGACATCCGCAAAAACTGCCTGGGCAACATAGCCATAAGTGAAGTTTGGAGTGCAGTGACCATCGGTTTTGTCCATCGAAGTAGTAGCCGGCGGACGGTAAACATAAGAACCCACAGCCGGACGATTGCCTTCCTGCCAATTTTCCAAGGCTATTTTAGCCGCACCAATAATGGAATTTCCTGCCATGTGTGTCATGCGTGAAGCTGAAACGCTGCCTGCGTTGAGTGAGTTAGACGTGTCTGAATAATGCAATTCAAGTTTCTCCAACGGTAAATCCAGGGCTCCGGCTGCAAATTGGGCAAACGCGGTATGCGATCCCTGGCCAACTTCAGCACCAGCATGGAACAACTTCGCTGTTTCAATTTTCTCGCCTCCCTCAAGGATGATGATGGCGCCACAATTCTCAGCGTATCCATAAGAAAAACCGATGTTTTTATAACCGCACGCAATGCCGAGCCCTCGTCTGACGGTGGGGTCTTCTGCCGGAGCAAACTCAGGCTTTTTCCAGCCATCCGGACCCTGCGTCCAACCTGCTTCTTCAGCACATTTCTGGACTACCTGCCGGATAGTAACTCCTGCTGGAAGCTGCGAGCCCATTGAAATTGTGGAACCTTCCTTGAACAAATTACGCATGCGAAATTCGACCGGGTCCATTCCCAGGGCTTCTGCCAGTTTATCTACCTGCATTTCAGCCATAAATGCCCCTTGCGGTCCGCCAAATCCGCGGAAAGCCCCACCTGGAATATCGTTGGTGTAAACTGCATAGGCATCCGTACTGACGTTGGGCACCTCGTAAGGTCCGGTGGCAAGCAGAGTAGCGTTTCCAAGCACCTTGGGGGAGGTGTAAACATAAGCACCGCCATTCGCCCAGATTTCGCATTCAGCAGCCAGAATTTTTCCTTCCGCGTCCGCGCCCCATTTCGCCTTCATCGTGTAAGCATGTCGCTTACAATGTCCGATGATCGACTCTTCACGCGACCAAACAATCCTGATTGGTCGGTTAATTCCGCGTTCTTTAAGTTTTAGCGCAGCCAGTCCAAGAATAATTTGAACTGACATGTCTTCTCTACCGCCAAACGCCCCTCCAATGGCTGGGTAAATGATGCGAATATTATCAAGGGGTAAACCAAGCGAATGCGCCACTTGTTCCTGGTCCTCGTGAGCCCACTGACCGGCAGTCACAATCGTGATCCTGCCTTCTTCGTCCGAGAATGCTACGCCGGATTCCGGCTGCAAGTAGGCATGTTCCTGGACAGGAGTCTGATACTCTCCCTCAACGATCACCGCGCAGTTCTTGAAGGCTTCATCCGTTGAGCCCCGTCGAACGATATTGTGATGGAATATATTACTGTCCAATCGGGAATGAAGAATGGGAGCGTCTTCCTTCAAGGCTTCGCCGAGTGTTTTCACAACCGGCAAATCTTTATAGTACACAACGATGCGCTTGAGCGCTTGAGTAGCGATAGCCTCACTTTCAGCAATGACCAGCGCCACCTGATCCCCTTCAAAGCGCACAACATCAGCGCCTCGGATGCCGGAACCCGGTCCGCACAAGACGGGTTGGTCGTTGACGCCAAGCCCATACTCGTTCACTGGCACATCTTTTGCCGTCAGCACCATTACAACGCCTTCAACAGCTTCTGCTTGGGTGGTATCAATATCAAGAACCCGGGCGTGCGCCCGATGGGCAAACAGCACTTTCATTACAAGCTGGTCAGAAAACTGAAAATCACCCGGATACTTGGCTTTTCCAGTGACTTTCTCAACCGCATCAATGCGAGGGACTGACTTTCCGATTGTGTTCATCTTAGCTCCTCATCTTCCCACAGGCTGCTTCAATTGATTCAACAATCTTGTAATAGCCTGTACAACGGCACAAGTTACCCGAAATGCCTTCCTTCACCATCTCGCGGTCTGGATGGGGGTTTTCCTGGAGCAACTTCACTGCAGCCATCACAAATCCGGGTGTGCAATACCCACACTGCACTGCTCCATGATCCACAAAGGCTTGCTGGATTGGATGGAGCTCTTCACCCTCAGCGATCCCTTCGATGGTGGTGATATCGGCCATATGTGCGCGCGGCGCAGGCACCAAGCAGCTTACCACTGCCTTACCATCCAGGAACAAAGTACACGCGCCGCACTCCCCTTCTTCGCATCCCACCTTTGTGCCCGTGAAACCTATGCGCTCTCGCACCATATTTAACAATGTCATGTCTGACGCACCGTCAATCATATACATTTGACCGTTAATGGTCGTTTGGATTGTTTCTCCATCCCACTCACCTGCAACAAGACTGCGGTATCCACCTTTGGTGTCCAAAGCAACTGGCTTTGGGGGTACTTTCCCTGCTTGTGCGCCATTTTTTAGCTCATTTAAGCCGTCTTCAACCAAAACTTGCATCATGTACAGGCGATAGTCGTCTGACGCTCGAACATCACTGATGGGTCTCGTCGCTTCTGCTGCGAGTCGACCCGCTTCTCTTATCACTTCGTCGTCAAGTGTTTTCCCTTCCAGAAAAGCTTCCGCTTCAACTGCGTGAATGATTGTCGGCGCCACCGATCCCATGGTGATCACTGCTTTTTGGATGAGTTCATCTTCCATATCCAACAGAACGCAGCAGTTTAATACTGCAATTGCCTGCGTGCGGCGCAGAGCCTGTTTCATGAAGCTGCCATGCTGACTGGGTTTCAGTGCAGGAAAATTGACTTCTTTGACAAATTCATTCGGAGCCAACACGGTTTTGCGCACTCCAAGATAGAAATCCTTTAGTGCAACCGTGCGTTCCCCATGGCTTGAAACCAGCACAAGTTCAGCATCCATCGCCATCAGCGGTGTGATCGTGTCGTTGGCAGGCGAAGCGGTCACGAGATTACCGACCACGGTCGCACGATTGCGCAACTGCGGTGATGCCACCCGATAACAGGCTTGAAGCAGGGGAGCTGCAAATTCCCTCAGGATTGGAGACTGCAATACATCGCTGTGCGTGACCAAGGCTCCAATATGGATAACATCCTGATTATCCTTCCTGATCTGATCCAGACCAGGCAAGCGCGAGATATCAACGACCGTATCCAGTTCAGGCCATTTGCCATTCCTGATCTCAACCATCAGGTCTGTACCACCGGCAATAATCCTGGTCTCTCCTTGCGCGGCTTCCAAAGCTGCCGTTAGGGCTTCGACACTCTCAGGCATTAAGTACTGTTTCCACATATTTGCTCCAAATTTGGGTGTTAACTCTTTAATCTTTCAATAACCTCAGCCAATATACTGATGGCAATCTCGTCGGGGGTCTCAGCCTTGATATAAATTCCGATTGGCGACTTGATCTTTGCGATTTTCTCGGGGCTGACACCGCGCTCGATCAAACCCTGCTTCGTGGCAGCCCAACGGTTTTTTGAGCCCAGCAATCCAATATATGCTGGCGACCCTTCCAGAATAGGTCCCAACCCTTCGACGTCCACCGAGCTGCCGCGCGTTACTCCAACTATATAAACCCGCTCATCAATTTCTAGGTGCTTAGGTATTTCAGCCATAGGCATGGGCAAAAACTCAAGCTTACCCGGCATAACATCTGAACTGCACAACTCTGTGCGGTCATCAGAGACAATCACACGAAAATCCAATAATTGTCCAATTCGCGCAACAGCCTGCCCAACGTGACCTGCTCCTAAGATCAGCAGGATAGGTTGCATGACCTGTGGTTCGATGTACACTTTCACCTCTCCGCCACACACACCTGCCGAAGTCGGGTCTTCGGCTGAAAGTGAATGCTCCACGAGCTTTGATCGTCCATCCTTTAAGGATTCAAGCGCAGCGTTCACCGTCCTTGATTCCAATTCTCCCCCTCCAACGCTGCCCTCTGTATGTCCGTCAGTGTAGACCAGCATCTTACTGCCTGCATGACGCGGAACTGCGCCTTTTGTATCAATCACGACACACAACGCGACTGCTTTGCCATCTTTTTTAGCTTCAACCAATCTGTCCAGAAAATCCATTCTAAACCTCTAACAAAGAGAGAATGATTGGCAGCAATTGCTTTTTACGAGAAACCACTCCCTCAGCCAACAAACTCCCATCCCCAAGCGGTGTATAGGGCAATTCGTCCAATGTCATTGGCGCATCCACAAAAATCACCCGACTGGAGCCTTTGACGACATCTGTGATCATCAAACCCGCAAAATCCAATTCATTTTGTGTTTTTAGCTCACCCAGGGCAACTTTAAGCTTGCCCATGTAATCCCCTATTTCATACACATCTGTCGTCTCAGCCTGCGCGATCGCAAACTTGAGTCCAGCTGCCTCATACATCTTCATATCTGTCTTTACGACCACTTCCGGTTCCTGCGTTAACAGACCCGAGCCAGCATGGATGATCTTTTCTCCATAGCTATGAAGAGTCTCGTCCTCAAGAGGGGAACCAGGCACAAAAGCCCACCTCACAAGCACATCCGCGGCAACCTTGTCGCGCGGAGTCGTAGTCGGTGAGCTGAAAATCAAAGTATCCGAAAGCAGCCCTGCCAACAACAAGCCAGCAATTCTCGGTGGAGCGCTCAAGCCTACCTCCGTGATTTGCTCAGTTACCAATGTGGAGGTACTGCCAACGATGTCAACCGTGAATTTGATCGGATTGTGTGTTGATTGGTTTCCGAGTCGGTGATGGTCGAGGATCTCGAGTAATTCACTTTCTTCCAGATTCGCGATGGACTGTTGTGGTTCGTTATGATCCACCAACACGACCTTGATCCTGGGGGGGCTAAGCAGATCCTGCTGCCGAACCACACCCAGGTAGCGCTTATTCTCATCCACGACCCAATATTCATTAGCCTCTTGCCTTAGCATGCGATTGATCACATCTTTGATGCGTGTTTGCGGCAGGAATCTGGGAATGTCCGTATTAGCTGCTTCCCTACACGGAATATCCATCAAATGAGCGATCGTCATTTCTCGTAATTTCGCATGAGGACCAATGAGTCTCCGCAAGAAGTCAAACATGCTTTTTCCGGTCACCATTCCGTAAGGAGTCCCATCCAGATTGACAACCGGGGCTATCCCACCGGTGCGCGAGAGGATCGTCCATGCCTCGTTCAGCGAACGGTCAGGCGAGACCGCGTCCAGTCGGCGCATCACGGATTCGAATCGCGGTGAGGCGTCCGTTACCAGTAAGGGTGGATCAATCTCGAGCCATTTCAGAATATAAGCAGTCTGAGGGTTTATGGAGCCCGCTCTGCTTGCTACCGCGTTCACGCCATCCCTTTCACTTAAAAGCCAGGCATATCCCGTTGCAGCAGCAATCGAATCAGTATCAGGGTTGATGTGTCCTGTCACGTAGATCGTATCGGATTTTCGCCCAAAAATGCTGTTCTTATCCATCGGTTCTGCTTTCTGAGTTAAGTTTTAATGCTTGCCAGATTCGTTCTGGAGTTAGCGGATTCTCAAACACGCTGGCACCACAGGCATCGAGCACTGCATTTCCGATTGCTGGCGCGGCTCCGTCCAGGGGTATTTCAGCAACAGCTTTGGCTCCATAAGGTCCGGTCTCTTCATAGGTCTGGACAAAAATTGAGCGGATGCTGGGCATTTCATCTGCCCGGAAAACATGATAATCCACCAGGTCTCGCTCACGCGGCTGGCCTTGTGTGTCATAGCGCATTTCCTCACTGACACCGTAGCCCAGAGCTTGTGCTATGCCACCTTCGATCTGACCAGACGCTGCAATCGGGTTGATAATGACCCCCGAATCCACAGCCATGATCAACTCTTCCACCCTGACCTGTCCGGTCTCGATATCCACCAGAACGGTCGCAAATTGCGCGGCGAAGGGCGGCGGGGAGTTGGGCGAAACGTAAGACGCAGTCGCCATAATCTGTTCCTGGTTTCGCCAGTGCAGTGAGTCCAGAGCAATCTCTGCCATACTGATCTGAGAGCCTGATGGAGAAACTGCATGCTTGTCTTTCAAAATCACATCTGCCGGCTCTACAACCTCTCCTTTTTCTTCAAAAAGCTGAGCCGCGCGTTGTCTAATTCTCTGCGCAACATCCTTGGCGGCTTTTAGAACTGCCGTACCGGATATGTAGGTTGTCGAGGAAGCATACGCGCCGACATCAAATGGGGTCATGTCAGTGTCGGAGGAAGTCACAATAATGTCGTCCAGGTCCACGCCCAGCGTCTCTGCCGCGATCTGTCCTAAAACTGTGTCACTTCCAGTTCCGAGGTCCGTTGCGCCAACCAATAGGTTGAAACTGCCATCATCGTTGATCTTTATACTGGCGCCGCCCATATCCAAGTTGGGAATTGCCGTACCTTGCATGACCGTCGCAACGCCAATACCGCGCCTGAGGTGGGGTTTACCCGGAACGGTATGCCAGGATTCATTTCCAAATTTTTCGTCCCAACCGATTGCCTTGCGTCCTTCTGCAACTGCCTGTTCAAGACCAACTGTGTGTATAACTTCTGGTACCGGTTCACGACCTTCATTCCACGCGGTGCTGAAAGGCTGAACCTCACCTGGTCGCAGCGCGTTCTTCAGACGAAAGGCGATTGGATCCAATCCAAGCGCACGTGCGATATTTTCCAGATGGCGGTCGAGCGGCCAATATCCCTGCGGCACGCCGTAACCGCGGTATGCACCTGCCGGAGATGTGTTTGTGTATACGATATCCGCATAGAAACGAATATTTGGATGCTTTCGATATTCTCCATCCCCAACGTATAAACCCATAGTCTTCTGGCCGGTGTTTCCGGTAACTGTCAGAGCATGACAGCCATAGGCGCCTGTGTCCGAAAGAGCTACCATCTCGTTAGCTGTCATTGTGCCGTCCAACTTGACGCCGGTTTTCATCCGAACACGCATCGGATGCCTTGAGCGTGAAGCAATGAATTCTTCTTCCCGGTTCATTTCATAGAGCACAGGTTTTCCTGTCGCGATCGTCAGGTGGGCAGCGATATCCTCAATCAGCACTTCCTGCTTGTTGCCGAATCCGCCGCCAATGCGCGGTTTGATGACGCGGATGCGTTTTACCGGCAGCCCCAGCACAGGCGCCATCTGACGCCTGACATGGAAGGGCACCTGGGTGCTGGTGCGGATCACCAAACGGTCATCTTCATCCCAATAGGTCAAGGTAACATGCGGTTCAATATGTGCGTGCTGTACTTTGGGAACCACATATTCCTGCTCAAAAATTCGATCAGCTTCAGCAAAGCCTTTTTCGACGTCCCCGATGTCAATTCGGATTTTGGCTGCAAGATTGATAGAAGGGTCTGACTCGGCAAAATTGACGTAATCCTCTTCGTCGTGAATACGGATTGCGCCTTCTTTCATGGCGTCCCTTGGGTCAACGATTACTGGCAAGGGTTCATAAGTCACGTCAATCAACGAGAGAGCCTTCTCAGCAATCTCTGCCGTTTCCGCCGCCACAAATGCCAGCCTGTCCCCAACAAACCGAACTTTATTGTCCAGCGAGAACATGTCCAGCGGACCGGGAATTGGGTCAGACTGGCCGGCAGTGGAATACGCCACACGCGGCAGATCTTCCCAGGTCATTACAGCCGCCACACCCGGCAAAGCTTTTGCCTTGGAAGCGTCAATGCTGATGATCCTCGCGTGGGCATAAGGCGACCTGAGTACTTTCGCAATCAATGTGCCTGGTAGCTGTAAATCTGCGGTAAATGCCGGTTTTCCCTGCGCAAGCTTGGCTGCATCCACTTTGACCTCTGATTTACCAATCGTTTCGGTTGCAGGGATTTCATCAATTGCAAAGATTTCCGGTTCGTAAACCTGCTTTTCCGACTCATCTTCGGACGAGCTAAGTTCACTTTGCCTGATTTCTGCAGCAGCATTCAGAACCGCCTGGACTGGCTTCACGTATGCTGTACAGCGGCACAACACACCGGATAACGCTTCCCTCACCTGGGCATCGCTTGGATCCGAATTCTGCCGCAATAAAGCCCTGGCAGCCAGGATCATGGCTGGAGTGCAGTAGCCGCATTGTATCGAGCCGCTTTCGATGAAGGCCTTCTGAATTGGGTCATAACCTTCGGTTTTCTTCCATCCTTGCTCAGGATGCTGACCAAATCGCTCAAGCGTCTCGAGGCTGTGCCCCTGAGCCTGTACTGCCAGAAACATGCAGGAATTTACAGGTTCTCCGTCCATAAGGACTGTACATGCTCCGCATTCCCCGCGGATACATCCGCCGGATTTCACGCTTAATAGACCCAAACGTCTCAAAACTTCCAGCAGGCTTTCAGTTGGCCGGCATTCAGTTTCATAAGTCCTGTCATTGATCAGGAGGGTGAGTTTCATGATTCCTCCTTCAAGTTAGAGTCTTGCACAAGCTTCTGCAGGCACCGTGAAAGTAAGACAGCGGCAATATCCTGCCGGTATTTTGCCCCTGCCCAAGGATCGTTGATAACTTTGAACAACTCACGTATCATAGTTTCACCGTCATCATCGCTGGGATGCAGGTCAAACTCAGCCCACATTTCCTCCGCTCCCCCACAAGCAACGTGAATACGGTCAGCTGATCGTCTTGAGACTGCCACAGCCACCACTGGCTGGTCCTTTGGGCTTCGCCCCACTGAAGCGAATGCTAGCGAAATGGGAGTGGAGATCCGAATTTCTTCGATGAAATCATTGGTAAGTTTGGATTTGAGAGCCGCTGAGTGAGCTTGAGCAGTTTCCTCTCCCGCAAGCAGATACTCAGCCTCCATCGCGTTGAGGCAGATCTGCACCACAGAACGACCATTGCTAGATTTAACATAATTGGTCAGGCTCAGACTGTTCCGCAGATTGGCACCTGCTTCAATCGATATTGCCTCCTGGAGATCTTTAGATTCCAGAGCATCACCAAGTTGCTGCAGATTGATCAAGCCCCCAAGCATAATTACATCCTCCGCAAATCCTACCTGGTCAAGATCAAGCTCTTGCAGATCAATCAGAATTGAAACAGGATCGTTTGCCTTTGGGTGATAATCTCCACCAGCCAGATACATGATCTGACCCTGAAATTCTTGTTGCAGACCTTCGAGCTCGTCCCAAGTGACAGGACGGGCATAAGTCAGTTCGGCTTTAGTCATTTTCATACACCTTCCAACCCATTAGAGCCGGGTCTATTCCTTCGGTAAAATCTTCGGCAATCTCAACAAAAATTGCGTTTGCTTCTGCCAGGAGTTCTCCTTCCTGGTTGCGGATTTCGCCGTATGCCTGGGCGACTTTTCCGCGCTTTTTCAGCAGCTTGCCGGTGACTTTCAATGGTTGATTCGTGGGCACCGGAAGCCTGTAATTGACGGTTAACTGGCTCGTTACTGCAAAGCGATCAGGCTCATCTCCCGTTACAGCCCGACCTGCAGCTTCATCCATCATCGCTACTATATTACCGCCATGCACCATCCCGGGGTAACCAGCATACTCCTCCGGGACCACAATTTCGGAGGTAACTATCCCGTTGTCTTGCAGGTAAAAGGTCATACGCAGCGACATCGGGTTATCCCGACCACAAACGTAGCAAGTCCGACTGCTTGGTAGTTGCCGCATTAAGCTCCAGGTGCAAAGGTATCAATCAGCAACTTGGTGTTGCCGCCAACGCCATACAAAATCGGGGTGGTGCAGCCGTGATCAATATATTCCTGCACCTTCGCCTTCGCCTCAGACGGCGTGCCGCTGGCGGTGATGCGATGGATCAGATCCTCTGGCACCAAATGCTTGGCTGCCTGGATTTGTTCGTGGGTGGCAGGCCAGCCCAGAATTGCCTGGATTTTCTCAACGACTTCCATCGAGACACCTGATGCCTTGGCAATGTGAGGTTGTTGTGCCAGATATTGGGTTAGCAGTTCACGGGTGCTGTCAATTGCGACATCATGATCTTCGTCCACCGAGCAGACAATCAACTGAGGACGATCAAAATCTTCCAGCTTGCGTCCTGAAGCTTTCAGGCCCTTTTCAAGGTGTTCGATTGCTTCATCGTTGTATTCGACCGGAACGCAGTAATTCATGACAATTCCATCCGCAATCCGACCGGTCATTTCGATCATTTTTCCACCGGTTGCTCCAATGTAGATCGGAACGTTGCGGGGCTCACGTCTTCCGTGCACCACATCCAGTTCAATCTCGTGTACCTGGTGGAATTCGCCTTCAAAACTGACCCGTTCCATATTGAGCAGACGGCGTAAGATGGTGACAGTTTCTTCCATCGCCTTGAGGGGCTTTGTGCGATTGATGCCAACATTTTTCGCCAACGGATCCCACCAAGCTCCAATGCCGCAAATGATGCGATTCGGAGCCAGGTCATCCAGGGTCAGAAAGGTCGATGCCAACAATCCAATGTTGCGAGTCCAGTTATTAATGACAGCCGAGCCTATCTTGATGCGCTCCGTTACAGCCGCGTAAGCAGCCATTGGCACGATTGCATCGCGCACGAGGCGGCTCTCGGCTTGCCAAATGCCGTCAATCCCTTTTTCTTCGGCGTAACGGACAATGTCCAGTCCATCACGCAAGTCGTGTGCGTCCTGCAGGTAAAGAGCGTATTTTTGAGTCATAGTGAGGTTTCCTTTCGTAATTGGCTCAATATTGTAAGTTCGGATTGTGTCTTAATAATACGATATAACTCCAGAGAAGTATCAAGATCCCACTGGATGTTTTCATTCAGGTAGACAACAAGTTCTGCGTTTTTCTCCATCGCTTGTCTTGTGTGTTTGCGGAAAGAACCAGAACCAAATCTGGGTCTGATCAAATCCGGATCACTCATAATTAATGCATTCGTGCCTGATTGGTAGTGATCAGGTACGATGACCAGCTTTCGACCGCCTTCTGCCAGGCAGGTAAGTTTGATCAAGTCACTCGTGGTCATTAATGGCAAATCGCTTGGAAGGACCAGCACCCGACCTCCACCCGCCTGGCGAATGTGCTTCTGAGCTTTTGAGATCGCCAAATTGAGACTACTGGTTTCATCTTCAAGTAACGCTTCACCTCCGTGGAACTTGCACCACTCGAGGGCATGTTCCTCCCTGGAGACGACCATTATCCTGTCAATCCCTGGTAATTCTTGTAGTTTTGTAAAGGTGCTCTCAAACAGTTGTTGGTTTAGTTCAGCCAATTCAGCGTCAGAAAACAGGTGCCGCAGCCTTGACTTGCCTACAGAATACCTTTTTACAGGTAAGATTGCCCATGGTATCATCTGCCTTGAAGGATCCTCGCCCCAAGTGAGATGACAGCTTTTGCCAAAGCAATTTTTTCCTCGTCTGTCTTCATAATCGTTTGACTAGATTCGTTAATTATAGCCGAGGGTTGCCAGTTTGCCGCATCTTGTAAGTCGAGATCGTCAAAAATAAACCCATCCAAAATACCCTCATAATGCTGCCGTACAGCCTCTGAAGAAGGATGAATTCCAAGGTCGCTGAACATTTTGGCTGCCGGTCCTTTCAGGGCGTTGCCCTGGATGATTGGTGACACCGCCACAACTGGCTTTTCCTGCAGGAGGTTTCGCACACCTTTCAAGGCCAGAATCGGATCAATGCTTACCCAGGGGTTCGAGGGTGCTAAAATGATCAAGTCTGCCTCTTGCAGTGCCTGGATGACCAACTCACTTTCAGCAACCTCCCTGTTTCCGAGTAGGGCAATTTCAGCGATTTCTGGCTGGCATTTCAATCGCACAAAGTAATCCTGGAAACCCAGCCACTCTCCCTCTTTGGTCTTTATTAGGGTCGGCGCTGGTTCGTTGCACATGGGTAATACCCGGGTATGGATCCCGAAAACTTCACAAAAATGAGCTATCACCTCGGTAAGCGTGTTCCCCTCACTCAACAAACGCGTGCGCTCAAGGTTCCACGCCAGATCCCTGTCACCCAGGGCAAACCAGTCCGGAGCACCAATCCTGCGTAATTCCTCCAACACCTGCCAACTTTCGTCCTTGCGCCCCCATCCATGCAACTGATCTGCCAACCCTGCCAACGCATAACAAACGGAATCAAGATCAGGAGAAATGTGCAGTCCAAAATGCAAAAAATCATCGCCTGTGTTTACGATCGCAGTCAGCTGACCGGGTTCCAGCACTTTATCCAGCCCAATCAGCAGCTTGGCCCCACCCACACCGCCTGCCAATGTTGTCACCTTGAGATGTTTATATGCTTCCTTGAACTTAGGAATCATCGGAAGAGGTCGTTCTCCTTCTTTCTTATCAATTCCTGGGCGTTGCCCTCCCTGAGCGGATATGGGAAACCCCTCGCCAGAACCACCGGCGTGCCTTCACCCGCCTGTCCCATCATCAGCGAACCTCCTGCCGCCAATTCATCAGCTGTAGCAATGGTGGTAACCCGAAGTTTGTAGCGATACATATCTTCTTCACCGCGCATGTCGAGCAGCGCGGGCAAGCCAGACGCGCCGATTGTCGTGCCAAGCACACCATTGCGCCAGGCTCGCCCGTGTGAATCGATGATGATCACACCCAATCTTGCTCCACTCAATACTTCCAGTTCCGCGCGGATCATTGCGGCTGAAAGATCGGAATCCTCCGGCAGGAGCAACACCCAATCCTCGTCCTTCCCCCAACTGCCTTTTACATTGGAGTGATCAATGCCGGCATTGGCACAAATAAATCCGGATTTGTGCTCCACGATGATGGTTCCCGGTCGGGTGCGGACGACTTCGTTGCTTTCCTGAAGGATCAGTTCAACTAATTCGGGTCGTTTACCAAGATACTCTGCCAGTTCAATCGCCTTGGCAGATGGCTGAACGGTCGTAAGATTCACCAGCCTGCCTTCTGACTTTGAGACAATTTTTTGCGCAAGGATCAGGATATCTCCATCCTGCAGGAAGAGCCCATTATCCTTGATGGCTGCGTAGATGATCTCAGCCAGGTTGGCTCCCGGTCGAATGTGGGGTATTCCCTGCAGTGCGAAGTATGTCAGCTGTTTAGGTCTGGTCATTGATGCCTGTGATGCGTATACCGGAAGAAGGGACTTTATACTTGATGTTCAAGCCAATCAGGATGGAGGTCAACCCTTCCACAACGACCGCATTTTGGATGACACCAGCATCCCAGGCTTTGAGACCAATATCTTCCGCCAAGGCAATCACAATCTCGCGCGTTGCTTTATCGCCGCCAGCCACCAGAACATCGCATTCGATCTCTTCATCAGAGAGCAAATGTTCAAAAGCAATTGTCTGGAATGCTGCCACCACTTTTACACCGTCACCCAGGATCGCCTGGGCTTGTTGAGCAGCGCTGCCTTCCTCGGGCATTTGCACACGCGTGACCTTGGGTGGCATAAGAGGCACCGTAACGTCAATCAGGATCCTGCCTTGCAGCTCCTCCTTCAAACCCTCCAGGGTGGAGCGATGCGCTGAAAAAGGAACTGTCAGAACAGCAATATCGCATGCCAAAACAGCTTCATCGTTAGTGGTACCGCTGACGTCGCCTTCACCTTGCAGCTTTTCCCTCAATACTTCCACCGCTGAGAGGGCTTTTTCTTCGCTCCGTGACCCAATAATGATCTTGTGCCCGGCTTTTGCCCAGCGATATCCCAGTCCACGACCTTCGCGTCCGGTTCCTCCTATAATCCCAATTGTGTAAGCCATCTGTCTCTCCTCTAGTATGTTTTCACGCGATCCCAGGATCGAATAGCAGCTTCCTGAGCTTTTGCAGCAATTTCGGCCTCATCCAGCAACAGCAGCTTGCGATCTTTCATCAAGAGTCTGCCGCCGGCTATGGTGCTGGTCACCATTCCATCCCGGAAGCCAAACAAGATGTGCCAGGGTAAGTTGCCAGCATGCATTGGTGTGATCGGATGATAATCTACCAAAATCAAATCCGCTGCTGCGCCCTTTTCTATCTTACCTATGCGCAGTCCTCCCCAGGTTTGGCTGGCAAGCCTTGAATTATTTTCAACGGCGATCTTGATCACGTCGTATCCATTCATCGCCCTTGGGTCTGCCTGTTGATCCTTTTGGATCAGGTAAGCAAAAAACCATTCCTGCCACATGGCATTCGAAAAGCCGTCATTGCCAAGGCAAACCTTCACACCCTGTTTCAGCATCTCCTCAATCGGTGCAACCCCCACGGCATTGTTCATGTTGGACCGCGGTTGGTGCGAAAGCCAGGTGCCGCTCTGCGCCAGGAGGTCGATCTCGTGAGGAGTGACATGCACGCCATGTGCCAGGATCGTGTCTTCGCCCAAAACACCAGCGTCTGCAAATCGCTCGATCACCCGTTTGCCATACTTGGTCAGAGAATCTTCCTGGTCAACGATCCCTTCAGCCGCGTGGCTGTGAAATCCAACCCGACCATTGTTTTCTGCAAGGCATTTTTCAAGCGTCTCATCGCTGACTGTCAGGCTGGCATGCAAACCAAAATGCGCTTTCAGCATCGGGCTGTATTTACCAGCCTCCACCCCACTGATAAACCGACCGTTCTCACGTATCCCAGCCAGGGCTTTCTCTTCACCATCGCGATCAGTGACCTCGTAGCAAAGTGACGCTCGTAAGCCGGACTCCATTACAGCGTCAGCTTCGATATCCAGGGATCCCTCGATGCAATTTGGCGAGGCGTGGTGATCAAAAAGAGTTGTGCAGCCATACCTGGTGGCGTCTGTTAACAGTGCCAGCGCGGAATACTTCACGCCTTCTTCATCAAGCCCTTTGTCGAGCTTCCACCACAAATTCGCCAGAATTTCCTGGAAATTACGTGACGGTTCTCCCGGCACAGCCAGGCCGCGTGAAAACGCTCCGTAAAAATGCGTGTGGGCGCAGATTAAGCCTGGCATCACTATCTGCCCCTGTGCGTCCAGGACTTCTTCCCCTGGATGAGCAGTCTTCAGTTCAGCTTCATTCGCAATCTCCTGGATGAGACCATCCTGGATAAGGAGCGCTTTGTCCTCCAAAATCGCGTTTGGGTCTCCCCAGGTCACAATTTTTCCGTTCGTAATGATCATTGTTGCTCCTTTTTCTCGGTTGAGGGAGAAAACACCTCAGTCAGCAGAAATTACTCCTCACCAGTGATCTCATAAAGCTCCACCAACACGCCGCTGGCAGCTTTTGGATGAATAAAAGCCATTTTTCGACCGGGCAGCACTTGCGGCGCGTCGTTGATCATGCGCACACCAGCATCCTTGAGCTCCTGCATCTTTGCTTCTATATCATCCACCTCGATACACAGGTGGTGCATGCCTTCACCCCGTTTTTCCAGGTAAGCAGCCATGCCCGAGTCTTCTGTGGTGGGTTGCACCAGCTCAATCTCACTATCGCCAACTGGAATGAACGCCACCTTGGACGCCTGTGAAGGAACTTCCTCCACGTGGTGCAGCTCGAGTCCCAGGGCGGATTCCCAGAACTGGAGCGACTCCTCGATATCCCTTACGACGATGGCGACATGATTGATTTTCTTGATTTGGCTCATCGATTCTCCTTAAATGAAGGTTGGCGCGCGATACTCGCCCCAGACTTTTCGTAATCTGCCGCAAATCTCGCCTAAAGTCACTTTGTTTTCGACGCATTCGACGATGATTGGCATCATGTTTTCATCACCCAGGGCTGCCTTCTCAAGCCTTTCCAGTAGTGCTTCCACCAGGAAAGAATCTCTTCCTGCTCTTAAGGCAGCCAGGCGTTCACGTTGTTCGGACTCGATTTTTGGGTCGAGCTTGAGGGACTCAAGTTCGATCTTTTCATCAACAGTGAACTTATTGACACCAACCACAACATCTTCGTGGTTTTCAAGTCGGCGCTGGGCTGAAAACGCAGCATTCTGGATCTCACCCTGGATAAAGCCGTTTTCGATCGCCTTTAGCGCACCACCCATTTCATCAATTTTCTGCAGGTATTCCACAGCCTTTTTCTCGATCTCATCCGTCAGGTACTCGACCATGTAGGATCCTGCCAATGGGTCGACCGTATCCGCCACCCCAGACTCGTAACCGATGATCTGCTGAGTACGTAAGGCCACCTGCACCGATTTTTCCGTAGGCAGCCATAGAGCTTCGTCCATACTGTTGGTGTGCAGCGACTGCGTCCCACCCAAAACTGCTGCCAATGCCTGCAGCGTCACCCGCACCACGTTGTTCTCTGGCTGTTTCGCGGTTAAAGTCGACCCGGCAGTTTGGGTGTGAAAACGTAGTTTTTGCGAATTGGCAAGCTTGGAGCCAAAGCGCTCCTTCATGATTTTCGCGTAAAGTCTTCGCGCCGCCCGGAATTTTGCGACTTCTTCCAGGAAATTATTGTGGGAATTAAAGAAGAAGGAAAGCTGGGAGGCAAATTTGTCCACATCCATACCGGTCTTGATAGCTGCTTCGATATAGGCAATCGCGTTCGCCAGTGTGAATGCCACTTCCTGAACCGCGGTCGAACCAGCTTCACGGATGTGATATCCGGAAATGCTGATGGTGTTCCAATTTGGCACTTCGGTCTGACAATACTGGAAGATGTCCGTGATCAGGCGCATGCTTGGGGTCGGCGGGAAGATGTACGTGCCGCGTGCGATGTATTCCTTCAGAATGTCGTTCTGGATGGTCCCGCGTAGAGCCGTGGGGGGCACGCCTTGTTTCTTGGCTACCGCGATATACATGGCAAGCAGCACTGCTGCCGGCGCATTGATGGTCATACTGGTAGAAACTTTATCCAGCGGGATTTCAGTGAATAGAGTTTCCATATCTTCTATTGAAGAGATTGACACGCCTACCTTACCCACCTCACCCAGCGCAATTGGATCATCCGCATCGTAGCCAATTTGGGTAGGCAGATCAAAAGCTACCGATAGCCCGGTCTGACCCTGTTCGAGCAAAAAACGATAGCGCCTGTTCGATTCTGTCGCGCTGGAATAGCCAGCGTACTGCCGCATAGTCCAAAGCCTCCCCCGGTACATCGTTGGCTGAACGCCGCGGGTGTAGGGATACTCACCCGGATATCCCAGGCTGGCTTCGCGATCTACAGGAATCTCAGACGGTGGGATGACTGCTTTCAAGGTGATGCCTGAGTCGGTAGTGAATTCTGCTTTTCTTTCGGGGAATTTGTTGGTGGCAGGTTTATAGACCTTTTCCTGCCAGTTCTCGAAATGGTTTTGCTCCGTCATGTCTCTCCTCATTTTTTAGGAATGTGACCAACGGGCTAAGTATAATCTATTGGCTTCCAAAATTGACGAAAGCGCACTCTGCAAAGCAAGGATTACATAAAAAATCAGACAAAATTGCTCTTCACAAATTGTAGAAACGTGGTAATATTCTTCGGCTCGGGTGTTGTACCCTTCATCCGAAATTAACTATACTAAGTCAGAAAGGGCTTGAACATGAAAGTATTACTTCTCAAAGACGTCTACAAATTAGGTCGTGCTGGCGATGTCAAAAAGGTCGCCAATGGTTACGGACGCAACTACCTGATCCCTCAGGGTTTTGCCATCCCCGCCACTCCCAATTCCATCAAAATGGCCGAATCCATCGGCAATAAAGCTTCCGAACGCCGCGCAGTGCTCAACAACGAGCTCAAGGGTGTTGCCGATATCCTCCAGAGTATTGAAATTCGCTTCCCGGTTAAAGCGGGTGAAACAGGCAAACTCTACGGTTCTGTCTCTGCTCAGATGATCATTGACAAACTCAAAGAGATGAAAGACATTGAGGTCTTACGACACCAAGTGGTCATGGAACCCATCCGCAACCTCGGTGAGTACGATATTCCCGTAAACCTCACGCTTGACCTCGTTCCCGAGATCAAAGTGATCGTCCACCGTGAAGGTGAAGTACGAAGAGTAGTCGTACCTGAACCAGTGCTCGAAACCGTTGCTACGGAAATCCCAGTCGAAGAGGAAATCCCTGTTGCTGAGGACCTCCCAGAAATGGATGAAGAAACTGCAGAAGCTTAGGCAGAATTATTGTTAAACAAGGGTACCGACCTGCTTCTTCTGGCAGGTCGGTTTTTTGTTACAATCACCACATGCAAGATTACAAAGGTTCAGAGTTAAGAAAGATTCGCGAGGAACGGAACATCCCACTGGAACAAGTTGCCAGCGATACCCGCATCCGCCTGTCCATTCTGCAAGACCTCGAGGACGATGCTTACTCTGAATTGAGTTCTTCCACACAAACTACAGGTTTTCTCAGGCTTTATGCTCAATACCTGGGTGTGGATAAAAAAGAGCCAGTGATAATACCCGCGTCTTTACCCGAGCCTGTTCAACAGATGCCAGCGAGCCCGGCACAGCCAGAAGCAAACAGCTTTCCAGCCCCTCAACCAGCTCCTGAAACGATAAAAAAGGTCGTAGTCCCGCCTGAACCCCAAGAGGAACCTGAAGGTGCCGCTTCAGTTTCTTTGGAATCTACCAAGATCCTCGAGAAAATTGGCCGTGAACTCTCTGCCAGGCGTCGCTATTTGAACATTGGCTGGGATGTGATCCAGGAGCAGATCCATATCCCCAAAACCCAAATCCAGACTCTTGAACGCGGTGATCTCAACTCCATGACCAATCCAATGCAATATAAAGGTCTGCTTCAAACCTATGCCCGGTTCCTGAACCTGGATGTTGAATCGATCATGATCCGCTATGCAGACGCGCTTCAATTTCGTCGGGTTGAATCTAACACCACCAAACGCCGCTTGCGAAAACCTGGCAAAGTATCGCCCCCTTTCCTGGTATCTCTGAAACGCTTTTTCACCTTGGATCTCTTTTTCGGTACCTTGTTAATTCTTGGGATCCTTGGTTTCCTGATCTGGGGCATTGCGCGCATGTCAGATGCCACCCAAGCCCCACAGGCGACTGGAACAATTCCAGCAGTCGTTGAAATTTTGCTATCCGAACCGACCGAACCCACCCCGACCGCCATTGAGCCAACCTCGGAACAAGATACAACGATTCTTCCAACTGTGACACCATTCTTCACAGGTATCGTTTCAGACGAGCCCATAGAAGTTGTCTTGCTGGCGCGCCAGAACGTCTGGCTCAGAATCACAAGCGACGGCGATATTACCTTCGAGGGCAGGATGACAGATGGCGATGTACGCTCTTTCACCGCAGAGGATTCACTGGAACTTGAAACCGGCAATATTATCGCGCTGGAGATCGTGCACAATCAAACCAGGCTGGAGCCCCTCAGCGACCGACTGGGAACGGCTGCCCGCATCATTTTCACCATCGACGGCGTCCAGGTACTCCCGGTAATTTCCCCTGACCTCCAACCTACCCCAACACCATGATCGGAAAACACTCCCTTGACTCCAATCCAGACTAACAGCGTCTTTATTGTCAATCTTGGCTGCGCCAAAAATCTGGTCGATGCTAGTGTCATCAGCCAGATCCTCACCTCAGCAGGCTACAAACACGCTCGCTCCATGCGCGAAGCCAATTTTGTGATCATCAACACATGTGGCTTCATTCATGACGCGCGGGTTGAATCCCATGAAGCCATTTCCGAGGTGCTCAAAAACCGCCGCAAAGGTCAGTTTGTCATAGCCAGTGGCTGCCTTTCCCAGCGCATGAATGCCGGATTGTACAAACAATTCCCTTCCCTGGATGGTCTGGTCGGCACCAGGAACCTCCAGGATACATTAGCACTCCTGGAAAATCTTTCAAAACCTGGCAAAACAAAACACAACACTTTACCAGCGTATTCAAAACTTATGGTGGACGCAAATATCTCGAACACCATCATCCAGGGAGGCAGCAGCTACTTAAAGATCGCGGATGGCTGCCATCGCACCTGCGCTTTTTGCGCCATACCGCTTATCAAAGGAACGCTGGTAAGCCGCCCAAGGGAATCTGTGATCCGCGATGCCCTCGAGTTACAAAATGCAGGGGTCAAAGAGATCAACCTGATTGCCCAGGATGTGACGGCTTACGGCGTTGACAGAGGTGAAAGTGACGCGCTTGCGAACCTTCTCACCGATTTGCTGCCACTAATCCCGGACGTTCCTTGGGTACGTTTGCTCTACACCTATCCAGGGATGGTCACCGAACGACTGATCGATCTGATGGCAGGCAGTAACCAACTCCTGCCTTATCTCGACATGCCCCTCCAGCATGCCGATCCAACCGTCCTCAAGGCTATGTCCCGTCCTTCCAATGTGGAATGGGTCACCGAAACCATTGCCAAAATGCGCCGCCTGATCCCCAACCTGGTAGTTCGCACCACGATGATCGTTGGTTATCCTAACGAAAGCGAGAAAAGTTTTGAGATCTTGCGGGATTTCATCCGGCAGACAGAATTCGATCACCTGGGAGTCTTCACCTACTCGCCTGAAATGGATACGACATCGTACCATCTTGATGACTCTATCCCCCTTGAGGTCAAGGAGGCGCGCAAGGCAGAGCTGATGGAACTCCAGGCAGGCATCTCTCTCACCAGGCTAAAAAACCTGCAGGGAAAGACTCTGGACATGTTAGTGGAAGGCGTCAATCCTGAAGAAAGACTGTTGGTTGGGCGCACATATCGGGATGCGCCTGAAATTGATGGGCTAGCTATTGCTGCTGGTTTCGCTGAGGAAGGCGACCTGGTGGCTATCCACGTCACAAATACCACGGAATATGACATCATTGGTGAGCAAGTAAAAGAATAACCTCCATTTCTGGAGGTCATTTTCTATGGGGTAACCGTCGGGGCTTCTGTTGGCTGAGGATTTTCTGTCGCCTCAGGTGGCGTTGGTGTTACATCCTGTGGCGGTTCAGGCGTGGTGACGGGATTGGCGCAAACTTCAGCGTACGCGGTCGCCGTCACCTGGATATCCAGGTTCCCCCCAACAGCCAGCGATTGGCTGTAATAGGAACTGGCGGTGCAGTAATCGCCCTGTGTGGCGAACAAATCTCCCAGCCGATAGAGTGCCACCCGGTAGCGTTCAGCGACCGTCGTGCCAGTTGAGTCAGCAAAATAGGGCATTTGGGCATAGAGTTGCCCAAAAATATCGACAGCTCCAGGCCAATTGACGTCCCAATAGCTGGCGCCGGTCAGATAGGTCGTTGCCCAGCTTTTGGCTCCCGCAGCCTGTGAGTCCAGTACGCCAAGCTCCGCTGCAATGGACAGGTCGTACATGCCCTGTTCCAACTCACCAGCCCAAATTCTTTGAATGCCGCGGTTGCGCAAAGCAATAAAATAAAGCCCGTCGACTTCTACGGTTCGGTAATCGAAGTTACTTTCTTTCAATGACTGTACCGTTTGCACTGCCAGATCCCATTCCTGGTTGGCAATGTGCTGCGTAAGCTGGGCAAACTTCTCTTCCGCGCCGCGGAAATCCGGCGTTGTTGTCACCCCGGGTTCAATGGTAGCGATCACAACTTGGGTCGCGGTGGGAGTAGGTTCGTTCATTTTCCCGATGACCTGAGTCATTAGATCTTCGATCCCTGGAAATTCCGGATATTTTTCGATGATGTATTCCAGGCGTGCCTTGGCATTCTCGTATCGCCCGGCATCCATGTCCTTATAAGTCCATTCCAGTTGCAGCGCAATTTGCTCCATCAGGATCGCTTTTTCATTCGCCAAGCGCCGTTGAACCCCGTTGCGGTAGCCAAAAAACACTCCAAGCGCGATAAAAAGCACAAAAACCAAAATTCCCAGCCAGACCCACTTACTGCGCCGCTTTTTGCGCGGCTTGCCTTCAGTGGTCTCAGACTGCTGGTTAGCCGAATCCGGTTTCAAGTCGGTTGTTTCATCTTCAGTTATCTCAGTTGTAGGCATCTCTTCAGCCAGTTTCTGCTCAGAGAACTCATTTTTGTCAAATTCATTATCGTTCATAGGTTCAGATTATACCTTTTATCAAAGCTCTGCAATTTCGCTCAGATCCTTCCGTAAAACCAGGGCTGCCAGAACCACCCCAACCCCAAATGCCGCAACCGCTCCGACCAATGTTCCCGCCAGGCCTGGCATCCAGTTGATTACTGCGTAAGCCGCCGCTCCTCCGAGAGCTGCAGCCAAAATGCTTTTTAACGAAGCGCCGCCGAGTTTAAGCGGAGCGTGCAGAACCTTATTTAGCAACACCAGCAGCAGAATAGCCTGCAGAGTGTAAGCTACTGTGTTGGCTGAAGCGATGCCCACAGCGTCAAGCGCGGGCGAGAGCGCATTCCCCAACAGGATAAAAACCACCAGGGTGAATGCAGAACCGAGCAGGGGTACGATGGGTTTCTGCAGCGAGTAGAACGAGCGCACAAACAACTCCACCAGCGAGTGTCCAACGATCCCCAGCAGGAATACCTGGCTGGCGTTCACCACCCGCATCGTGGCTGTTTCTTCCAGACCGAGGAAGAAGCGGATCAAAGGCAGCAGGACCAAGCCCGCGATGACTGCGATCGGTACAGTCAGCGTCAGCATTACTCTCGCCGCTCTTTCAATTTTCAGTTTCATGTCATCAAATTGCTTGTTACCAAACATCTCCGAAAGTGTCGGAAGTATCGCGGTCGCAATCGATGTGCCAATCAGAGTTTGGGGCACTTGCATGATCCACCAGCCGTAAGTTAAAGCTGAAATTGAGCCTTCAGGCAGATTCGATCCAAGATTGTCCTGTGCCAGGAATATCAGCTGAATGAATAGCATACTTAACAGGCGGGGACCCATCAGGCGTAAAACTTTGCGTGTATTGGGGTCCTTGAAATCCACCCGGGGTCGCCAGCGGAACTGGTACCTTATGAGCCCCGGAACCTGGATCAGCAAATGAAGCAGTGCTCCAATGATCACACCATAAACCAGCCCATCCACGCCAAAACCCATGGCTGGCAGGCTGATTGGTCCGAGTTTCAGAGGTTCCGCCGGTGCCAGCACCAGAGCCCCAAATATTTGCCCAACATCGTACAAAATCGGAGCCAATGCCGGCAGCAGGAAGTGCTGGTTGGCTTGTAAACCCGCCATTGCCAGACCACTCAACGAGAAAATCAGGGTCGAGATCAAATTCAACCGCAAAAGCCGGATGGTATCCACAGTTTGAGCTTCTGTGAAACCGGGTGCGATGCCAAGTTTGTTGGTTACCAATTGGCGGGCAAAGATTGCAATAACAATTGCCGCGATTGCCGTAAAGAAGAAAGCAATGTTTAGGATATTCGAGAAGAGGTCCCAGGCTTTGCTACGTCCCTCTTTGGTAAGCACTTCGGTCAACACAGGGATGAAGGCAATCGCCAGTGCTCCGCCTGAGATCAGCATGAAAAGCATATCAGGCAGGTTGTTTGCGGCATTGAACACGTCCAACTCGGCTGAAAGCCCAAATTGCCGCGAGATGATCATTTGCCGTGCTACACCCAGGATTTTGTCGATCCCAAAAAGAACCGCGAGTAATAAGGATACTTTCGATAACTTGCTTAGTTTTTTCATATCGCTCCAGGTTAATCCCCCCAATTATGCCACAACTCGTGTCAGCTATTTTCCGCTGATAGTCAACCGTCCAACCCCTGATTTTGGGTATTAGAACACGGAAATGAGTGGCGCACTAAAATATAGATGCATAGTGTCATTTGAAAGCCACTTATCAGCTTACATTTCCTATGCTTTATAATCTTAGGACGGATAAGAGAAGGACTATGACAGATCCAAAACAATACGGTAAATTATTTATCGTCGCTACGCCAATCGGCAACGCACAGGATATAACGCTGAGAGCGATTGAAACTCTCAGGACTGTGGATGCTGTCATTTGCGAGGAACGCAAAGACGGTTCGCGATTGTTGAAGCAGTTGGAAATCACGGGTAAGCCATTAATCGAACTCAATGAACACAACGAGAACGATATGATCCAACAAGTCCTGATCGATCTAATGAACGGTAAGGATATGGCGCTGATCTCAGATTGCGGCACGCCAGTTTTTTCTGATCCCGGCAAGCAGCTGCTCAAACTGATGGCTGAAATGCGCATCCAAGTGGTGCCAATCCCGGGTGCATCCTCTCTCATGGCTGCGCTTTCCCTCTGCCCATTCGACATGGAAACCTTCACCTTTCTCGGATTCCTGCCGCCAAAGACCGAACAGCGTTTGGCAGTTCTGCAAAAACACAAAATTTCGAGTTTTCCGATCATCCTGATGGACACCCCGTATCGCTTGGCGAAACTACTCGACGAGGTTAGCCAAACTTTTGGTCGCCAACAGCAGATTTTTCTGGCTCTCGACCTGACCTTACCCGCTGAAGCTACCTACCTTGGGACTGTTCAGGATGTTGCAGCGCGGGTCCAGGCCAGAAAAGCGGAATTTATCCTGATCATTGATCGCCCCCAAAGGAGGAGGTTTTGAACTCCCCAAGGTCACTCCACGTCCGCGGGCAATCGCTGGAATTACCAGTATTCATGCCGGATGCAACCTACGGCTACGTGCGCAGCCTGACCTCCTCTGATCTGCGTGAAGTCGGTTTGCCGATCCTTATGATGAATGCCTTTCATCTGATGCAAAAACCTGGTTCCTCCCTGATTTCAACTCTTGGAGGGCTACACCAAATGGCAGCCTGGAACGGTCTGATTATGACCGACTCAGGCGGATTTCAGGCCTACTCTCTCATCCGCCAAAACGCGAAATTTGGAAGCCTGACCGAAAAAGGCATCGTGTTCTACCCGGAAGGCTCCTCCAGAAAACTTTTGCTGACTCCTGAAAAAAGTATTCAACTTCAGATGGGCTACGGCTCGGACATTCTCGTCTGTTTGGACGATTGCACCCATGTTACTGCCAGCCGCGCAGAACAAGAGGCTTCCGTCAGCCGCACACTTGCCTGGGCTGCCAGGGCTAAAGAAAGCTACCAGGCGCAGCTCAATTCCCGAAAGTGGTCCGACGAAGAACGCCCGCTGCTTTTTGCGGTCATCCAGGGTGGCGCAGAACTGGATTTGCGCCGCCATTGTGCTGATGGTTTGCTTGAGATTGGTTTCGACGGCTTTGGCTTCGGCGGCTGGCCGCTGGATGAAAACTCCAACCTGATCACCGACATTCTTGAATACACACGCTCTCTCATTCCGAGCGAATATCCCATCCATGCCCTTGGCATCGGTCATCCAGTTGGGATCGTCACTAGTTTCAGACTGGGTTACGAGATGTTTGACTGTGCCCTGCCCACCCGGGACGCGCGGCATGGGCGGCTCTATACCTGGTCTGAAGCTGATCCTGCTCTCACCCAGGATGGTAGCTGGCTCAAATTCCGCTACATCAACACCGAAGAGAATTTCCACGACGCAGGTCCGATCTCTCCGGATTGCGATTGTGAATGCTGCCAGGATTACTCCATGGGCTATCTTTTCCATCTCTATCGCATGCGCGACACTTCGTATATGCGCCTTGCCACCAAGCACAACTTGCGTTTCATGACACATCTGATCGAAAGATTGCAACTTGCAGATGCCTGAAAAAGAAACCGACCTGGATCTGATCGATCAGGTAAGTCGTTCAGCGAAATATGCCCAACTGGCCGATACGCTCGTCTCCCGTGTCACCAAAGAAGAAGCACAAAAATATAAGAATAAGCAGGAAATCATTCGCTCCGCGCGCACCCGTTTGCACCAACTTACAAGCGCGTACCTTGCCCCTAAGATAGACTATGCGCAGTGGCTGTATAAATTTCAATCCTTGGATCTAAATGATCAACTGACGCTGAAAGCCACCAGTCTCAGCATGATGCGCCTGCATGCTTCCACCTGTGAGCGTATCGAGGTTTTGCCTACTTTTTTTCAGACGTTGCTGGCGTCCATCAGTCCGGTCAAGTCCGTTCTGGATCTCGCTTGCGGGTTGAACCCCCTGTCCATCCCCTGGATGCCGCTTGCAGACAGCTTCACCTACATTGCCAGTGACGTGGTCAGTCCGTTGATCCATTTTCTGGGAGTTTATTTTGAGTTGTTCGGATACAACGGCGAAGCATCGATCCTGGATCTCTCCTTTTCGATCCCCAGCCAGCCTGTGCAGCTCGCCCTCCTGATGAAGACGCTTCCATTGATGGAGCAAATCGAACACGGGCTGTCGCAAAAGATCCTTGAAAATCTCAACGCTGAACACATCCTGGTCACTTACCCCCTCCGCAGCCTGGGTGGACGCAAAAAGGGGATGGAGGAAACCTATCATGCGCAATTCGATCAGCTTGTAGCTGGTCGTGACTGGAAAATCCAGGAATTTCGCTTTCCCAACGAAGTCGCTTACCTGGTGACAAAATGATTTTCGAACAGGCGTTTCTCGACTCGCTCATCCAGGCAGTCGAAACCTCCCGAAAGTACCGCGACCTCCAGATCCCGCAAGCCACCTTGATGGATATTCTTGCCTATGAAAGCCAGCACAGCAACTCACGCAAGGAGCTTGAAGCAAACTTCCGCAAATCCCTGCACAACGTCATGGCACCTTATCTGGAAGAGATAAATTATCCAGCTGAAACTGCGGCTCTTAAAGAACTGCACGACCAGGATCCATCTCAAGGAACCTTGAAAGCCTGGTGCCAGGACAGAATGCGCTTGCATGCCTCCAGCCGCGAACGCCTGCCCTATCTCGATGCCTTCTACCAGAAAATATTCGCTGTGACCGGCACGCCAGGGTCAATCCTCGATCTAGCCTGCGCCCTCGATCCACTCGGTCTGCCATGGATGAACCTGCCTCCGACCACCAGTTTTTTTGCCTACGACATTCACCAACCCCGCCTCGCGTTCCTGCAGACATTCTTTCAACTTTTCTATCCACAAGCCCAGGCAATCCACCAGGACATTCTGACTGATATTCCTGCACAAAAGGTGGACTGTGCTTTCTTTTTCAAGGAAGCCCATCGCCTTGAAAAACGTCGTCCTGGCAGTAACCGCGAGCTTTTTGCTGGTCTGAACGTCAGGTGGCTGGTCGTCAGCCTGCCGAGCCGCGACCTTGCAGGGCACCATTCTCTTGAAACCTATCACACGAGCCTGGTAAAAAGGTCCATCGAAGGTCTACCCTGGCATCTCACGACCGATATGGTTGGCGATGAGCTCATATTTTTTATCCAAAAACATGACTGAATCCAACGCCCTTCTCCCACCCGAAATCCTGGCAGCAATCGAACGCTACCGCCCTTATCTCTCGCCCGCGGATTACAAGCAACTGCTCGTTTCCGCAAACCAGGCTGCGCCATCAGCGGTACGTGTCAACCTGCTGAAATCATCCGATCCCACTCAAGATCTCGCAGACTGGTCGGATCGTTATGGCTGGCAAACATCACCAATCCCGTTCTCCGTCGCTTCCAGGCAGGTTCTCTCCAGCGTAACTCCTCCTGGGCAGACGCTCGAACACCGCCTTGGATATTACTACGTCCAGGATGCAGCCTCCATCCTGCCCGTCTCACTCTTCTCTACTTCCCCCACCCCCAAGCTCGTATTGGACATGGCTGCCTCACCTGGCGGTAAAACAACACAACTGGTTGATCACAACCTCGACCATGATTTCATCATCGCCAACGATTCCTCAACCTCACGCCTTTCCGCCTTGCGCACAGTGCTTCAGGTATGGGGCTCAGCCAATCAAATGATCTCAAACTTTGCCGGCGAACGCCTTGGGGACTGGTTTCCTCAAATTTTCGATCGCATTTTGCTGGATGCCCCTTGCAGCATGGAAAGCCTGCGGGTCTCTGCCTCTCATCCCCCCCGACCAATCACTGCTGACGAACGCGGTCGCCTTGCTTCAAGGCAGCTTGCGCTTCTGATATCAGCTGCCAAAGCCCTCAAGCCTGGTGGAGAATTGGTCTACTCCACCTGCACACTCGCGCCCGAGGAAGACGAAGCTGTGGTAAATGCCCTGCTGGATCTCGCCCCGAATGCTTTCCAAATTGACAAGATCCCTCTCGGTGTTCCAGAGGCATCAGGATTGAAGAGTTTTGACGATCAAACCTTCCACCCAACCCTGGAAAATAGCTGGCGGGTTTGGCCTCACATTTTTGAAACAAACGGTTTCTTTGCAGTCCGGTTAACCAAAGTGGCTGATTTTTCCTCTGACGCCGCCCAACCGCCTGCCCGTCCATTTTCCGCGACAGGTTTTGTGCCGCTCAGTCCAAAACAATCAGCCGTCTTGCATGCTCAAATTGAGGAGCTTTACAGCGTCAGCTTGATCCCCCAACTCGCTCAAAGCGGATTAATACTTCACCAACGGGGCGATAGCCTGCACCTGGTCCCCAAAGCCTATCTGGAAAACTTCGCATCGCTGCCGTTCCACAGCCTCGGGATGCCATTTGGCAAGATTTACCATGGAGAGCTTGCGCTATCCGTGGACCTGATCAACCGTTTTGGGAATCTCTTCAATTCAAATATCTGGATAATCTCCTCTGAAAAAGTTACGCAATGGCTTTCAGGGCAGGACCTGCGGAATATGGACTTTCAAGGGTTGAGATTGGGGTCAGTCGTTGTGATTCGGGATGAACTCGGACGAAACCTGGGCGCGGGAAAACTTTCAGCCAATCGACTGAGGAATCTCCTGCCAAACCGTAATTTACTCAGGTAAATGGGAACTATCGGCACAGATGCCGGATGATGGCGCAGCCGGCGATGCAGGCTGTTTCCATGCGCAGGATATTCGTGCCCAGGGAAATCTGCTCAAAACCGTGCCTTTCTGCCAATGCAACTTCCTCTGAACTAAAGCCGCCCTCAGGTCCAATCAACAGGGCAATTTCAGGTTTTTTGCTGTTCCCCACGCCGAGCATGTCAGCGCACACCTGGCGGACGATCGCCGTGCTTTCCCAGGCAATCAGTTTTACCGCGCAATCTTCTGCGGCTGCCAGCATTTCTTCGTAGTTCAGCACGGACTTCAAGACCGGAAGCTTGGACCGCATGGACTGCTCAGCAGCTTCGCGCATGATCGCAGCCAGGCGTTCCTGGCGCGCGCTGTTCTGCCGGCTGTCCTGTACCAGGCTGCGGGAGGAGATGTACGGCTGAAAACTGGTTGCCCCAATCTCAGTTGCCTTTTGCAGGATCGTCTCCATTTTTTCACGCCGGGTGAGGCTGTAGCACAGGCGCAACCCCGTTGCCGGCTCTGGTCTGCCGAGCTGTTTGCCTGTGATCTCACCGATCACGGTTTGCCCCTTGTTTCCTGTGAGCTGCACCAGGTACTCCCACCCCGAGTTGTCCAGCACAATCACAGCATCAGTCTTGAGCTTAAGCCGCAAGACGTTCTTGATCTGACGCGAGATGGCTTCCGGGAAGGTCACCACCCCGTCCTGTATGGATTCTGGTTCAAGGAAAAAGTGTTGCATGGTCTCTATTTTAGCGTATTTTCAATATCCGGTTTATTTGCAACCCTGCAAGGCTGCGCCTGTGGCTGTGGCATACTCCGCCCGATCAGGGATCAGGAAGTTGACACCGTACAATTGGGAAAAAGTATCAAGGATCTGCCTGCCAAGACTCATGCGCGTCAGATTGCCTGTAACCACAATTGTGTTCAACTGGCACAGTCTTGCGGCGAGAACCGCCGCTGTACCAACAGACTGGAACACCAGGTTCACAATTCCCGCGGCAACGTCCTCCGGCTCGCTAAGCCCCACCAGCTTTCCAAAATTAGATGCCGTGGTAGTGGGGGTCAGGCCTGGGATTTCCTTTTGGGTCAAATCTCCAACAGTCAGGTCGACCTTTTCAAGCTGTCCTGTCTTTGAAAGTTGATCAATTTTCTCAAAATCAGTCACATTTATCAGCCTGTCAGCCAAGCCCAGCAATGTGCCACCGCCAACGCCTGAACCGATGAGATGCCGAACCGTTGACCCCCTGGCTTCAACCAGCGACGTGCCCGTTCCCATGCTCACCACAACAGCCTCACGAATACCCGCCAGGAAAATACCCCCAATCCCAACGGACGTAAATTCATTTACGATGATCGTTTTTCTGTCGAGCAGGTCACCGGTTAAATAAGAGGCTCCAACACCAGTTGCCACGATCTTCTCGATCTGAGACAATTCTCTTCCGGAGGTTTCGAGATATCGTCCAAGCCCGGCATATGCCGAGGCAAGCGGATCGCTGGCTTTTACGATCACGCTTTCCAGCATCTTGCCATCTTTAAACCCTACCACCTTGGTGGTGCTTCCCCCCACGTCCAAACCTAATACCAGGCTCATCAAACCTCCATTTCGTGCGATAATTCTAACAACACGGCGAGTTTTGTTGTTTTGTAGTATAACCCGTGGTAACCTCATCGGAGAAAGATCTTGGAACAAAAAGAACAACGCTACAATTTCAAATATTTGGACATTGTCACAGTCAGTTTTGCGGTGATTCTGATCTTATCGAACTTTGCGTCATCGGCAAAAATTATTGACTGGGGATTCTCGCTTGGAAAAGTCCGCATGGCATTTGATGCTGGAACGGTTTTTTTTCCTTTTGCCTACATTTTCGGAGACGTCCTGACGGAAGTTTATGGCTATTCCCGCTCCAGGCGCGTAATTTGGCTTGGCTTTGGTGCCCTGGTGTTCAGCTTCCTGATGTTCCTGCTGATCCGCCTGCTGCCCGGCGAAGCTAGCTGGCAGCAAACCGTCGGTCAACCTGCGTTTGATTCCATCCTGGGCGGCGTTAGTTTTGGCGGCATCGTCCTCTCCAGTATTTTGGGGTACCTTTTCGGTAGTTTTTCGAATGCCGTTGTGATGGCATTGGTGAAATCTATGACGAAGGGAAAATTTCTCTGGGTTCGCACAATCTCAAGCACCATCATTGGCGAATTCTTCGACAGTCTCATCTTTGTAGCAGTTGCAACGCTCACTGGGGTCTTCCCACGCGAATTGTTCTGGTCGCTGACTCTGACCAATTACATCTTCAAGGTCCTGGTTGAGATCCTTTTCACCCCAGCCACTTATAAAATTGTCAACAAGCTCAAGCAGGCTGAAGGGGTTGATATCTACTCAGATTTGTCTGATCTCAGTCCGATAGGCTTTTAGCCTTTTGCTCCTCAAAACCAGCAATGCAGACGACAAACTCGCCCTTAATGGGTGCGTTTTCAATCATCGGGATGATCTCTGAAAGTTTCCCTCTGGAAATACGCTCAAATTTCTTGGTTAAGTCGTTAGCCACGACTGCCCGCCTGTCGCCCAGGACTTCCAAAGCATTCTTCAGAAAAGCTACCAGGCGGTATGGGCTTTCGTAGAAAACAAGCGTGTGTGGATTTTGTTGGTCCAAAGCGATAAATCGCTTCCGCGGACCTTCTTTGTTGGGAGGAAAGCCCTTGAACGTGAAACTATGAAGGGGCAAATCCGCCAGCGTGAGTGCCGTAATAACCGCCGAGGGTCCAGGGATCACTTCCACCGCAATTTTCGCTTCCAACGCTGCATGCACCAAAAGGTACCCCGGATCTGAGATCCCGGGTGTGCCCGCGCTGGTGATCAGGGCGATGGTCTCTCCCCGTTCCAGCCGCTCGACCAGTTTCGGGACTACTTTGCGTTCATTGAAATTATTCAACGCAGTCTGAGGCTTGCTGATGCCGTAGTGATTCAACAAGATGCTCGACTTGCGGCTGTCTTCCGAAGCGATCAGGTCCACATTTTTCAAGACCTCTACCGCGCGGTAGGTGACATCTCCTAAATTTCCAATGGGTGTAGCAACAAGGTAGAGCATAAAATCTCACTTCCAGCATAAAGTTGTGCGGCAATTTGTTGTGTGTATTATAAGGGAGGTTGCCTGTAGTAATCACCGTGATAAAATCCAATCAAATCGTTATAACAAAAAAGGTAAACAAGCTATGGAAAGAACCGTTCCAGTCCGATCATCCGAAGAAATAGACCTCTACCTGCGCACCATCTACTCTTTGCTGCGCTCCTCCAACGAGGTCCACATACGCACCCTCGAAGAGGTGCACGCAGGGATGAATTCCTCCCTCCACACAAAGTCCCGTGAGGACTCACCGGATATTTCCGCTCTGCTTTATGCCTTATTACGCTTGCCCGAAATTATCATCTCGGTGAAGAAAGTGATTCTCGGTCAATCCGCAGAAAACCTCGCCAGTTACGGTTACGGCGATGTTGAAACCTGGCAGGAAGTCAGCGCGAAAGCCCGCCGCCGGCGTTGTTTTTACGACGGAGATCAAATCCTGGCATGTTACATCGCCTCCCGGTCCGATATTGACGATGTCATTCCTGCCCTGACCACTCTCCAGATCGAGTGGAACAAACTTCACTTCCTGCTGAATACCCTCCCCGAAGGGCTGCTTGCCTCTGCTAATCCTGATAACCCGCAGAACTTCCACCAACTCGCCAGGCATCTTCAGATCAGAGAGGAAGACCTGGCGCGCCTTTACACCCTGATGGGCGACAACTTCTATAACTATATGTCCCACATTGCCTCCCAGACGAGCGACCTCACGGTCCAACTGGTCAGTGGTTCCCTCAACGACTACCGCAAAGCAACTGAGAGCTGGTGGACAAATATTGAAACCCAGTTGCCTTCGGTTACCAGGCGTCCGATCTACTTTGTGTCCTCCAACACCCACAGCCTTGCCAACCTGCTTTCCGGCTTTTCATTGACTAAACGCACCGAACTGCTGAACTTTATCGAGCAGGACGATCCGTCTTTACGCGCTGAATGGGAAGAAATTCAGCAGGAAGCTAATAAAGCCAGCCAGGAAAATTTCTTCTATTACGCTATGCGCAGCTACCTTTCCGCCCATCCCGAAAGTTCTCTGGCAGCCGAACAGCTCGCCTTTGAAGAGGATCGCGGCATCAGCCGCCTTAGCAGCGTCCATAGTTTTGACGTGGAAGCCAATGTGATGGAGCTTCATAAGCTAAACCCCAACACGATTGATCCCCGCTTGATTCCTGAAGGTGATACCTCCCATCTCGCATTTCTTCAGGATAGTGACGCAATCATCCTGAACATTGACTATCCTCTTGGTTTTGCTGCCTATAACCTGCTGACAAAAATTGCTGAAAACAGCACCAAAATACTTGGAATCTACATCATGGGAAAAGCTGCCAGTCTGAATGGTGTCCGCGGGGATGTAGTCCTGCCCAACGTTGTTTACGACGAGCATTCGCGCAATACCTACCTCTTCAACAATAACTTCACAGCCGCGGATATCGCCCCGAATCTCAACTTCGGCACGGTTCTGGACAACCAAAAAGCAGTCTCGGTCATGGGCACCTTCCTGCAAAACCGCAACGTGCTCGATGTTGTCTATCGTGAAGGGTACACCGACGTCGAAATGGAAGCCGGACCTTATCTTTCCGCCATTTACGAGCTTTTCCGCCCGCAAAGGCACCCTGTCAACGAGATTGTCAACTTGCACGGTGTGCCCTTCGACCTGGGCATCCTGCACTACGTGTCGGACACTCCCTACTCCAAGGGGAAGAACCTCGGCGCTGGCGGGTTATCTTACTTTGGTATGGATTCAACCTACGCGGTATCCGTCGCGATTCTCAAACGCATTATCTTGCTTGAGAAACTCCGTCTGCAATAAAAAACCTCCCCGGTTTATTCCCGGGGAGGCTCTTTTCTACATCAATCTCTCGCGTAGTTTCACCGCGCTGGCTTGATATCCCTCAAGTTTTTCCCTTTCAGCCTGTACCACCTTCTCGGGCGCCTTCTTCGCAAACGGCGAAGCAAGCAGCTTCTCGAGGCGTTCTATCTGGCTTTCCGCTTCCGCCAGTTCCCTCTCGAGACGCTCGCGGTCAAGCTGGTTGTCCCCGCCAGCACTCAAATCAAGGTAAATCTCGATATCCTCAACGACGACCACGGTCAAACCCTCAGTTTCAGGTTTGATTGTGAGGATTTTCAGCACATCCTCGTTTAGACCGGCTAAATCGACCAACAAATGCTGGTTCTGCCGTAGAAAATCAGCTTTACTCTCATTGACCAGGATTGCGTCGATGGTTTTACTCGGTTCGATCTTGAATTCCGAACGCAGGTTTCGGATGGTACGTACCATTTCCTGCACCAACTCGAAGTCTTTAACCGCAGCGTCTTCCCAATCCTCGTGAGGCATGCGTTCCGGCCAATGGGCTATGATCAGGTGTTCCTCCCAATCCCGCTCAGGATTGTAGATGTATTGATTTGTCTCGCAGGCTTCTTTCAGATATCCATACAGTGCTTCGGTCACGAAGGGCGTGAAAGGATGCAGCAGGCGCAGCATCAGACCGAGCACATCTGCCAAAACGATCGCCGTGTAGGCAGCCTGGTCGCCGCCATCCGCCAACTGCCTTTTGGATGCTTCCAGGTACCAGTCAGCAAAATCATTCCACAAAAATTCATACACCTGCCGCCCGGCTTCGCCAAACTGGTAGGTCTCAAACAGGTTATTGACACTGTTGACGGTCTGCCTGGTGCGTGCCCAGATCCAGGAATCCGCCAGTGTCCACTGCGGCTCAGCTTTCGTCCATTCCTCAATGTTATTGACTGCATTGATCACAAACCGACCGATATTCCAGACCTTGTTGGCAAAGTTCCGGTTCCCCTCAACCTTTTTCGTGCCCACATTCTGGTCATTGCCCGGGCTGGATCCCACCACCAGCGAAAATCGAAGCGCATCCGTGCCGTATTCGTTCATCAAAACCAGCGGGTCGATGACGTTGTTCTTGGTCTTGCTCATCTTCTGACCCTTATCATCACGCACCATGCCGTGCAGATAAACCGTGTGGAAAGGTGCTTTGCCTGTGAAGAATAGTCCGTCCATGACCATGCGCGCCACCCAGAAGAAAATGATGTCATAACCGGTTTCCATCACACTGGTCGGGTAAAAGTAGTTGAAATCCGGTGTCGCGTCCGGCCATCCAAACACCGAGAAAGGCCAAAGACCTGAAGAAAACCAGGTATCCAAAACGTCCGGATCCTGCTTCAGGTTATGCGAGCCACATTTTGGACACACGCTGGGGTCTTCACGCGCGACAATCACTTCACGGCATTCCTGGCAATACCAGACTGGGATGCGGTGCCCCCACCACAACTGCCGGCTTATGCACCAGTCCTGGATGTTATCCATCCAATTCAGGAAGACCTTGGTGAAACGGTCTGGCACAAACTGGATTTCTCCGTTGCGCACCGATTCTGCTGACATCTCAGCCAGGCTGTCCATCTTCACGAACCACTGGGTCGACACCAGGGGTTCCACAATCTCTCCACCCCTTTGAGAGCGTGGAACATTCATCAGGTAAGGCTCTTCTTTCAGCACCAAACCTGCCTCTGTCATATCTTCCCAGATTGCTTTGCGGGCTTTAAAGCGCTCCATGCCTGCGTATTTGCCTGCATTCTCGTTCAACGTGGCATTTTTGTTCATGATGTTGATCAATGCCAGGTTGTGACGTTCACCGATTTCATAGTCGTGCGGGTCATGCCCCGGGGTGATCTTGAGCGCGCCAGTCCCGAAATCCTTCTCCACATAATCATCGGCTACCACTGGGATTTCCCTGCCCAGGATTGGAACGATCACCTTTTTCCCAACAAACCGTGCGTAGCGTTTATCCTCGGGATGCACTGCCACAGCTGTATCACCAGGAATAGTCTCCGGACGGGTGGTAGCCACTGGGATGTAGTCCCCACTGCCATCTGCCAGCATGTATTTGAAGTGATAGAGCTTGCCCTGTTCCTCTGAATATTCCACTTCCAAGTCAGAGACAGCCGTTTGCAGCCCAGGAGACCAGTTGATCATGCGCGGACCCTGGTAGATGAGTCCTTTTTCATACAACTGCACGAAGGCTTCCCTTACAGCCCGGGATAAACCCTCGTCCAGCGTAAAACGTTCCCGATCCCAATCGCAGGAAGCGCCAAGTCTCCTGAGCTGGTTGATGATCTCACCCCCATACTTTTCCTTCCATTGCCAGACGCGTTCTTCAAATGCTTCACGTCCCAATTCTTCGCGAGAAGTCCCTTCCTTGCGAAGCAGGTTTTCCACCTGCAGCTGGGTTGCAATCCCGGCGTGGTCAGTGCCCGGCACCCAAAGGGTCGGTTCACCCTTCATGCGGTGGTAGCGGATCATGATGTCCTGTGTGGCCACAAACAAGGGGTGCCCCAGGTGCAAAGCGCCCGTAACGTTTGGGGGCGGGATAACGATTACAAACGGCTCAACGTTCGGATCATGCCCCGGCAGGTTGGGGTCATTTGTCGGCTTAAAATAGCCCTTCTCTTCCCATTCCTGGTAGATTTTTTCTTCATACTCTCTAAAGTCATACGTTTTCGGTAGTTCAGTCATCCAACACCTCTCGTTGCTTAAATAAAAACTTTCGCCCGTTGAGGACGAAAGTTATCTTCCGTGGTACCACCTCAATTCGATCCGTTTGGATCGCGCTTGGGTTGAGCGCTAACGGGCTCTCCCGGGCTGGTCTAATCCCTTTTCAGGTTTCTTCAGCCATTCTCTCGCGGCGACTTCGCCCCTCTGCTTGCTGCTGGCATTCTCAACACGTATGCCTTTCTCTGTCAGTGCAGTCCGGGATTACTACTCCGTTTTTTTATTCTAACATATTTTATTCTCGATGGATCATTTATCCATCGTTTTCACCTGGTCTTCCCAGCGGTGCCAACCTTCAAAACGTTCCTTGATGATCTTCTTGCCTTCACCCGGATGCGGCAAGCCCATCAGTTCAAGATCCGCGTCCACCATGATACGTACAAGTTCATAAAACTTGACTTTCGGCGACCATCCGATCTTCTCTTTGGCTTTGGTTGGATCAGCAAGCAGGTAATCCACTTCGGTTGGGCGGAAGTAGCGCGGATCGATTTCCACGTATCTCGTCCAGTCCAAATCCGCATAGCCAAAAGCTTCATCCAGGAAGTCCCTGACAGAATGCGATTCACCCGTTCCGATCACGTAATCATCCGGTTGGTCCTGTTGCAGCAACATGTGCATCGCCTCAACAAACTCAGGCGCGTAGCCCCAGTCGCGTTTGGCGTCCAGGTTTCCCAGGAAGAGCTTATCCTGCCTGCCGGCAATGATCGCAGCCAATGCCCGCGTAATTTTGCGGGTGACAAAAGTTTCGCCGCGCCTGGGAGACTCGTGGTTAAACAGGATCCCATTGACGGTGTACATGCCATAACCATCCCGATAATTCTCAACCATCCAATAAGCGTACAGCTTTGCGGCCGCGTATGGGCTTTGGGGATGGAATGGAGTTGCCTCAGACTGAGGGGGCGTGGCGGAACCAAACAATTCGCTGGTTGACGCCTGGTAAAAGCGCGTGCCTTTGCCAAGGCGGCGTACTGCCTCGAGCATCCGTGTGGTGCCCAAACCCGTCACATCAGCCGTATATTCTGGCATGTCGAACGATACGCGCACATGGCTTTGCGCTGCCAGGTGATAGATTTCTTCTGGCTTGGTATCGTAAATTACATCGCCCAGGCTTCCGGTTGCACCCATATCACCATAATGCAAAAACAGCCTTGCACTGCCATCCACAATGTGAGGGTCCTTGTAAAGGTGGTCGATGCGTTTCGTGTTGAACGTACTCGCCCTGCGGATGATACCGTGGACTTCATAGCCCTTGGTCAACAGTAGTTCTGCCAGGTAAGATCCATCCTGCCCGGTGATGCCGGTAATGATTGCTTTCTTCATGTGCTACCTCGATCTAATTTTGAACGGTTAGTATACCGCAGCTGCGATTAGTATAAACGAAACTCACTTTTCTCTTCCTCAAACACCAGCGGATCCAGCACGTGGGTGGTTGGCACAAAATTCATAAAACCTCTTGTGATCACCAGGCTGCTTGTCTTTGCCCCACCCGGGAAGAAGCTGACCCCTTCCAAAACCGCTTTGGAGGTTGTCATGATTGGCGTTACTGCGGTCGCGCAGAAAATCAGATTATTCCCTGAGGCCAGATCATCCTGTGTGTAAACTTCTCCCAGTCTGATACCCATTTCCTTTAACCGCGTTTTATCCGCTTCATTTTTTGGTTTCCATATTGCTTGCATCTTGCCGCCCAATAGCTTAATTGCGGCTGCGGAAATAACGCCTTCCGGTGCCGCGCCAATACCCATCACCGCATGCACCCCCGCTCCCTTAAAGCAGGTGAAAACGCTTGGCATCAAATCTCCGTCCATGATCAACCGCACTCTTGCTCCAGTAGATCGCAACCTCTGGATCAATTCTTCGTTTCTTGGACGGTCGAGTACCGTGATGGTGAGTTCACGGTTGTCGCGCCGTTTCAAGGCCTTCGCCAAACGCCTGACGTTCTCTTCTGGTGCCAGGCGAATATCCACGTAATCAGCCGCATCCCTCCCCACACATAGTTTATCCATGTAGGTGTCTGAAGCCTGGGTTAATCCTCCCGATGGCGCGGCTGCCAAAACACAAACCGCCCCTGAATTCAAATTGGCGGTAGCGTTAGTGTTTTCAAGCGGATCCACTGCAATGTCAATCCCGATATCCCCATCTCCAAGTTTCTCACCGATAAACAACATCGGGGCGTCATCGCGTTCGCCCTCGCCGATTTTTATGTTGCAGGATACACCCGGGATACGATTGAGTGCTGTCCGCATGGCATCCACCGCCGCTGCATCTGCCAGGTTCTTATCGCCCTGACCTGCGGCCCGGGCGGCAGCGATTGCAGCATTTTCTGTAACTTCCAGTAATTGCCAGGATAAACTTTTGTAGATGTGTTTTAGTTCCGTCATAGTTTTTTCGATGGTCATTTCTCTCCTTTTTGAACCAGGGATTCACAATATTCCTTTATTATACCCAGCCTGCTTTGACCCTCATCGCTACTTTTTACTAACCGGTTCGACAGCGCGAGCAGACCATTCTCAACTGGGTTATAATTTTTCTATATAAGGATATTCCTTTGTTTACTTTAGGAGAAAACTATGAAGAAACGCAGTATTTTTTTGTCAATCAGTCTTGCACTAATGATCCTTCTTTCAGCTTGCGCTAAACCCGCCTCACCAACCGATCAAGCCCCTGTCGCTGGTACAGATGAACAAGTCCTGTTGGTTTGGGATCAGTTCTACCGGGATGAGGAGAGCAAGGTCATCGAAACCCTCAACGCTGAGTTCGAAGCTGCCCACCCCGGCGTTCGCATCCAGCGTGAAGTCAAAGTGCTGGCCGATCTCCAGACCACGGTCAAGCTTGCCCTCGCCAATGCCGATGGTCCTGACGTAGCCCAGGTAAATCAGGGGCGCAACGATATGGGCGCACTGGTGGAAGCCGGGCTTCTGCTTCCGCTCAATTCCTATCTTGAAAAATATGACTGGGGCACGGTCTTTTCTACCAGCGTTGCCAGTCGCAACAGCTTTACTGAAGACGGCAAAACCTTCGGCACAGGCAATCTTTACGGTGTCAGCCCGACCGCTGAAGTAGTTGGTGTTTTCTATAACAAAGATCTTTTCAAGAAAAATGGCTGGGATATTCCCACCACCTTTGAAGGTTTTGAAACCTTGCTCGCCGAAATTAGAGCCGCAGATATTACCCCTATCTCCTTTGGATCCCTGGATGGGTGGAATGCCATTCACGAATTCAGCGCCATCCAGCACCTGCTGGTCTCGCTGGATTACATCAACAACCTCACCTATGGCGTCAACAACGTCAGCTTTGACATCCCCGAGAATCGCCAGGCTGCTCAGATCCTTCAGGACTGGACAAACGCGGGCTATTTCAGCGATGGTTTCCCTGGCATCGGTTACGATGACAGCAACAATCTCTTCAAAGCCGGAAATGGCGCGATGACCATTACTGGTTCCTGGCTCGCTCCTGAACTGATGGTCGACACTGACCAGGAATTCGGTTTCTTCCTATTACCCCCATACGAGGGAAAAACCGGTATGGCTATCGGTGGGGTGGGTATCCCCTTCGCCATTCGTAAAACCTCCGAAAAGCATGATATCGCTGCCGAATACCTCAACTGGATGATCAGCCCCCGTGCAGCGGAGCTCTGGGCTGAAGCTGGTATGCTCCCGGCCATGGCGCTTCCCGAAGGCAGCAATATAGACACCAAGAATCTCTTCGGCGACACGCTCAACGCCTGGAACACCATCAACCAGGGCAATGCCGTCGGTCATTACATCGACTGGGCAACCCCAACCTTCTACGACATCCTGGTTGCCGAACTGCAGAAACTGCTGGGCGGCATCTCAACCCCAGCCAATTTCACCGAAGCAGTCGAAGCCGATTACGGAGCTTACCTGCAGTCCAAATCCGAATAATCTAAAGTCCAAAGACCGGTGCGAAAAGTGCCGGTCTTTTTCATTTATCTATGGCGAATGTGACGAACAAGTACCCTGGAGAATCGCGCTGGAAGGGTTGGTGGTACCTCCTTCCGGCTTTGTTGGTATATCTCCTCTTTACTTTCTTACCAATTCTCGAAACCATTCGCAGCAGTTTCTACCAGTGGGACGGCTTCAGCCAGAACAAAACATGGATCGGAATTGCCAACTATGTTGAGCTTTTCTCCGACCCCAAATTTCACAATGCCCTGGGCAACAACTTAATCTTCGTCATTTTCTACAGCATCATCCCGATCATGATCGGACTCTTTTTGGCTTCCCTGTTGAGTCGCCGTCCTATTCCGGGCTTTGCCTTCTTCCGCACCGCGCTATTTCTGCCCCAGGTAATCAGCATGGTGGTTGTCGGTGTCATCTGGCGCTGGATGTTCAACCCAACCTTCGGACCCATCAACACCTTTCTCCGTCAGATTGGCTTGGATGTTTTCGCGATCAGTTGGCTGGGCGATTTCACCTGGGCTTTGCCTGCCGTGGGCGGCATCGGCACATGGGTGCAATACGGCTTCTGCATGGTCCTTTTCCTGGCAGGGATGCAGCATATCCAGGATGAGTATTACGAAGCCGCCAGCCTGGACGGTGCAAATGCTTTTCGCCAGTTCATCCATATCACCGTTCCCGGACTACGTTCCGAGATAGCTGTCGCCCTGGTGACCACCATCATTGCTGCCTTGCGCGTTTTTGACCTGGTCTACACTACCACGCGAGGTGGACCTGGCGAGTCGACCATGGTTACCGGATTCCTTATCTATCGTGCCGCCTTCACCAATAATCGGATCGGCTATGCCGCTGCCATTGCAACAGTCCTGACCCTGATCATTCTCATTATTTCGCTGTTCATTCGCCGCTTTCAGCAACAGGGGATTGAGGAGAGCGCGTGAAATATCCCTGGAAGAAACTCCTGCCCCGTTACCTCATCCTGGTGGTGTTCATGCTCGTGGTGCTCGTCCCTATCTGGGGTATGTTCACCAGTGCTTTCAAAACCAGCACCGAAGTGATGGAGGGACCTTTCTCGCTTCCAAGCGATTGGAGCCTCGAGAATTTTGAACAGGCATGGCGGGTGGGACGTTTCAATGTCTTTTTCAAAAACAGTGTCATCGTCGCTACTGCAGTCGTGATTTCCAGTGTATTTCTATCCACGCTGAGTGGTTACGCCTTTGGCGCTCTGCCCCTGCCGGGAAAGAATTGGCTCTATCCTCTCATGCTCATCGGTTACATGGTACCCTTTGAAGCCGTTATCATCCCTCTTTACAATCTCATGGACACCATCGGAATTACCGACACACTCTGGGCGCTGATCCTGCCCCAGGTTGGATTGAGTGTGTCTTTTGGCACGATGTGGATGTCCTCCTTTTTTGAGAACACTCCCAGGGAATTAACTGACGCAGCCACCATTGATGGCTGTTCCAGGTGGCAGACGCTTTGGTACATCCTCTGGCCAATCGCAAAACCTGCCGTAACCACGCTGGTTGTTCTTATTTTCATGTGGACCTGGAATGAGTTTCTGCTCGCCCTCGTCCTTGTGCAAAACGAAGCCCTGCGCACCTTGCCAGTGGGTCTGGCGTTCTTCCAGGGAAAGTACACGGCAAACATTCCCTTGATGGCAGCTGGGGCAATCATCGTCGCCTTACCGACAATCCTGATTTACATCCTCTTCCAACGCTTCTTCATCCGGGGAATGCTCGGCGGCGCAGTGAAAGGCTGATCACCTTGACTCAGAAAGTTACCTTTCCGAAAAACAGCAGCCTCACCATAAACTCCCTTTACATTCCCTGTACATTTTTTTGCCATGCGCTCGTTCGCTCCCTATAATTGAATTAAAACGTGGATAGGAAGCTATGGAAAATTCAAAACAAAACCTACCTTTATCACCTGAGGAACTGATCGCAGACTACCGTCTCGGTTATCGCTCAAGACAAGCTTCCATCATCGGTCGCCGTGAGGTTCTGACCGGCAAAGCCAAGTTCGGTATTTTTGGCGACGGCAAGGAACTCCCCCAACTGGCAATCGCCCGCACTTTTGGAAAAGGGGATTGGCGTTCGGGCTATTATCGCGATCAAACCTGGATGATGGCGCTTGACTTGCTCACGCTTGAGGAATTTTTCGCGCAACTCTACGCGCATGCTGACCCGAATTTCGACCCTAATAGTGGCGGACGTAACATGAACGGGCATTTCTCCACCCAGTTGATCGATGCGGAAGGCAATTGGCTCAAGCAGACCGATCGCTACAACTCATCCGCAGATATCGCACCCACCGCTGCCCAGATGCCCCGGGCTGTCGGTCTGGCTCAGGCATCAGTGCTCTATAGAAAAAACGCGGAGCTTAAGGAATTCGATAACTTCAGCCACAATGGCAACGAAATCACCTGGACCAGCATCGGCAATGCCTCAACTTCTGAGGGTCTCTTTTGGGAAACGGTCAATGCCATCGGCGTGCTGCACGCCCCGGCTATTCTTAGCGTCTACGATGACGGCTATGGCATCTCGGTACCCAATGAATTCCAGATGGTGAAAGAAAATATTTACGCCATTCTTGAAGGTTTTCAACGTATTCCCTGCCCAGCCGAGCAGTGTGACCGAGGCTACGACCTCTACCAGGTTCAGGCATGGGATTACCCTGCGCTGCTGCAGACTTACCAGGAAGCAGCTGAAACAGCCCGCAAGTATCACATTCCCGCCCTGGTTCACGTCACAGACGCCACGCAACCCCAGGGTCACTCCACCTCCGGTTCCCATGAACGCTACAAATCCAAAGAACGCCTCGAGTGGGAGTACGATAATGACTGCCTGCGCCGATTCCGCCAGTATCTAATCGATAACAATGTCGCCAACGACGAGCAGCTCAGCGAGTTTGAGGTTGAAGACAAGAAGACTGTCGAACAAGCCCGCAAGCGAGCATGGGAGAGTTTCCAGGGTCCCATCAAGGGGTTTGTCAAGACAACTTCACAAAAACTTGCCGATTTAGCTACCGGCTCGTCCGCCCAAAAACAGGAAATTGAAGCCATCAACAATCGTCTTGTCAGCGTTCAAGACCCCATCTTCAGTGATGCCGCCTCCGCCATTCACCAGGCGCTTGTGCTAACAAAAGACCACCCCACCGAACCGCGCAAAGCACTGGTGGATCTCTCGACCAGCCTGGAAACTGAAAAACAGGCTTACTATAACAAGTTCCTGTTCTCGGACTCTGCCAAATCACCGCTAAAAGTGAAACCAATTGAGGCTAGATTCAGCGAAAACTCCCCAACCCTGATGGGCTTTGAAGTGCTCAACAAAACCTTTGACGAGATACTTGCCCGCCAGCCCCTGATGGTGGCCTTCGGTGAAGATGTTGGCAACCTGGGCGATGTCAACCAGGCGTTCCGCGGGCTGCAGGAGAAGTATGGTCCATTGCGCGTGTCTGACACTGGCATCCGCGAAGCCACTATTCTTGGTCAGGCAATAGGTCTCGCCCTGCGCGGTTTCCGCCCGATCGCTGAAATTCAATATCTCGATTATCTGCTTTACGCGCTCCAAATAATGGCAGATGACCTTTCCAACTTGCGCTGGCGCACGGTTGGTCGCCAACAAGCTCCCGTGATCATCCGCACACGCGGTCATCGTCTTGAGGGCGTCTTTCACTCCGGTTCGCCGATGGCTGGCATTATCAACCTTATTCGGGGCATCCACGTGGCAGTCCCACGCAACATGACCCAGGCGGCAGGTTTCTACAACACGCTCATTGAAGGCGATGATCCTGCCCTGGTCGTCGAGGTGCTGAATGGCTACCGCCTCAAGGAACGCCTGCCGGACAATATTGCCGAATTCAAACTTCCCCTTGGTGTGCCTGAAGTTCTCAGAGAGGGAAAGGATCTAACCCTGGTGACTTACGGAGCCACCGTGCGCATCGCCCAGCAAGCAGTGGAAAGACTTGCCCAGGTTGGCATTGAGGTTGAGCTGATCGACGTTCAGACCTTATTACCTTTTGACATAAATCACATGATCGTCGACTCGCTCAAGAAGACCTCACGGGTTCTTTTCGTGGATGAGGACATGCCCGGCGGTACCACTGCCTACATGATGCAGGAGGTTCTGGAGAAGCAAGGCGGCTACCAGTGGCTGGATTCTGCTCCGCACACGCTCAGCGCTGCCAACCACCGCCCGGCATACGGTACCGACGGCGATTATTACAGCAAACCCAACGCGGAGAGTATTTTTAACGCGGCATACGAAATCATGCGGGAGAGCGACCCCAATCGCTTTCCTGCCATTCTTTAGGAGGATCAATGGCTACGAAATTAATCGCCCCAAGACCGGGCGAAGGTGTGGAAGAACTCACAGTGGTTACCTGGCTCAAACAAGTCGGCGACCAAGTGGAAGAATTTGAATCTGTCGTGGAACTCGAAACCGACAAAGTCGTGACCGAATTCCCCAGCCCGGTGTCGGGCACCCTGCTGCGCATCGACGTAGTCGCTGGGGATACTGTACAGGTTGGCGAGACTATGGGGCTGATCGGCGAACCAGGAGAGTCCTTGGACGAAGAGACTAAAAAACCCGCACAAGTTCCGCAAGCAGAAGAAGCTCCGGCTGAAGTAGTTGAACAGGAACAACCGGTGATTGCAGAAAAACCTGCAGCCAAAGCAAGCTTCCTTTCCCCGTTGGTCAGGAAAATGCTCGACGAGCACCAGCTTGACCCAGACCAGATCCAGGGCACAGGTGCAGGGGGTAGGATCACAAAGCAGGATGTCGAGGCATACCTGGCCGGGCCGAAGAAAGAATCTCCCAGTGCACCCGAATCCAAAACTGAGGTGAAGGAAAAGCCGGTGCAGCCTGCCAAGGCAGCACCAGTCCCCACGGACATTCCCGGCGTCCTCATCCCCCATACCTCCACGCGCAGGCAGATTGCTGCCCGTATGGTCGATTCGGTTCTAACCTCCCCACACGTTTTGACTGTGATGGAAGTGGACATGAGCCGAGTTTTGGCTCATCGCAAGGCAAACAAAGCCAAATTTGCCGCCGATGGAGTCAATCTGACTTTGACAGCCTATTTTATTGCGGCAATGGCCAAAGCGCTGAGTGAGCACAAAATCGTCAATGCTACCTGGACAGATGAAGGCATCTTCGCGTACAGCGACGTCAATATTGGCATGGCTGTAGCGCTGGGTGAGGGCGGGCTGATCGTGCCGGTCATCAAGCAAGTCCAGAACTTGTCTTTGAAAGGCATTGCCTCCCAGGTTAACGACCTGGCAGAACGAGCCCGCAACAAAAAGCTCTCTCCAGTTGATGTCCGTGGAGGCACCTTTACGCTGACCAATCACGGCACGGCAGGCTCGCTGTTTGCGATGCCCATCATCAACCAGCCTCAACTCGGCATCCTGGGCACAGGTGCGATGCAAAAGCGCGCGGTCGTGATCACCGATGAAGAAGGCAACGATGCGATCGCCATCCGCCCGATGGTTTACTTATCTTTGGTTTTTGACCATCGCGCGATCGACGGCGAAAGCGGAGACAACTTCCTGGCAGATGTGAAGAAGACCCTGGAAAACTGGTCGGACTAAATTTTTGTGGTTTTTCGTTGGCCGGAATGAGACCGCTACAGACCCTTTGCCTAATAGTCACCTCTCGCAGGTTCACTCTGACATAAATTAACTCGGCGGAGTGCGCAAACGAAGCGCATTCCGCTCTACCTGCTTAATTGAGATCACTATAAATATACAAGGCTCGTTCTGGTGAACAAGCCTTGTTATAAATATTACCTCCTACGCAATTTACTTTAAATACAAACCCGCTAACTTCATTTCCTGGTCAAAACTGATCGTGTAGGTAATTTCGCGGTTTTCGTATTTCGCCTTGAAAACAAAGTATAAAAAAATCAAAGAGGGCTGTATAAATAATGACAGGCAGTACTCATGGTCTTTTACCCACAACCTCTGATAGAATTCAACCAAGGAGAATGAAATGACACAAAAACAATGGACAAAAACCCCGGAATTTAAGCTCGACCTGCACAAAAAATACTCCGCCATCCTCAAAACCGACCTTGGCGATATTGAAGTCAGCCTCTTTGCCGATAAAGCTCCCAACACCGTCAACAGCTTCGTCTTCCTGGCGCGTGAAGGCTTCTACGACAACACCATCTTCCATCGTGTTATCAAAGATTTTATGGCTCAGGCTGGGGACCCTACTGGCACCGGTCGGGGCGGACCTGGCTATTCGTTCCGTGACGAATTCGGCGCTGGGCTGAAACACAGCAAACCCGGCATCCTCTCCATGGCAAACGCCGGTCCCAATACCAACGGTTCGCAGTTCTTCATCACCCATATCCCCACTCCCTGGCTGGATGGCAAACATGCCATTTTTGGCGAGGTCACCAACGGTCTGGACGTCCTCTTCGCCATCCCCGAACGCGACCCGATGCGCATTGGTTCGCCTGCTGTGAAACTGCACACCATCGATATAATCGAAGCCTGATTCCGTAGTCAAAAGGAGAGAATCCATGGCAAATCTGGCGCTTAACGGTTGCTCACTCACCCTCGAAGACCTTGTTCAAGCCGCAAGAGATCCCAACACTCAGGTCACTCTCGCTCCCGAAGCCATTCCCGGCATCCAGCGTGCGGCAGATGCTGTCGCCAAATTCGTCAGTGAAGGGCGCATTGCCTACGGCATCACCACCGGCTTTGGCGCTTTCAAGGATCGCCTGATCCCGCCTGAGGACGTGGAAAAGCTGCAGGAGAACATCATCCTCAGCCACGCCGTGGGAACAGGTCCCGAATTGCCAGCGGAAGTCGTGCGCGCGATGATGATCATCCGTGCCAACACTCTTGCCAAGGGGCACTCCGGCATTCGTCTTGAGACCCTCCAGCTGATGCTCGCCCTGCTCAACAAAAACATTCTGCCAATCATCCCCTCGAAGGGCTCCCTGGGCGCCAGCGGCGACCTGGCTCCGCTTGCCCACATGGCGCTCCCACTGATCGGGCAAGGTGAAGTGCGTTTTCAGGGTAAGGCCAGACCTTCCTCCGAGGTCCTGCAGGAAAATGGCCTGAAACCCATCAAGTTGAGCGCAAAGGAAGGGCTTGCCCTGACCAACGGCACCACCCTTATGACAGCCATCGGAGCCCTGCAGGTTTATGATGCTCATGTCGTTTTGAAATCTGCCAACTGCGCGGCAGCACTCTCGCTTGAAGCCCAAAATGGCACTTTACGTGCCTATTCCCCCCAGATCCACGCCAGCCGTCCGCAGGCGATGCAAGCCGAAACAGCAGCCAACCTGCTTGAATTACTGATCGGCAGCGAACTTACCCGCCCGGACAACTCCAAAAATGTCCAGGATGCTTATACCCTGCGCTGCGTGCCGCAAGTGCACGGCGCGGTGCACAGCGTTATCAACTACGCGCAAAAGGTGATCGAAATTGAGCTTAACTCGGTCACTGATAACCCTTTGCTCTTCTTTGACGAAGAAGATGAGGTCACGATTCTTTCCGGCGGCAACTTCCACGGTGAACCTTTAGCGCTCGCGCTTGATTTCCTTTCGATCGCAATGACTGACCTCGGCAACATATCCGAGCGGCGCATTGCAAAACTAATCGACAATCACCCCGAGCATTACCCCTCCTTCCTGGCTGCCCAGGGCGGGCTGAATTCAGGTTTCATGCTCCTGCAATACACAGCCGCAGCTTTGTGCTCAGAAAACAAAACGCTCGCGCACCCCGACAGCGTGGATTCCATCCCCTCTTCAGGCAACGTGGAAGATCATGTCAGTATGGGTGCCAACGCCGCCCTACATTGCCAGCAGATCGTCGAAAACGTGCGCACAGTCATCGCTATCGAGTTGATGAGCGCCGCCCAGGCGATCGATTTCAGACTGCAGGACAACCCTGGCATGAGCATGGGTCAGGGCACATTGAAGGCTTATCATGCCATTCGCCAAGTGGTGCCTTTCTTCAAACAGGACTCCTATTTTAAGCCCGGCATGGATGCGGTCGCTGAAATGGTCAAACAAGGCAGGTTTTGTATTTTATAGAATTTTAAGATTTGACCGACTCAAATAATTGAAATTACCAGACGCCTGCAATCCTGAAACCACATTTAGGGCAGGCGCTCTCTTTTAAATTTACAATCGCATCCGCATATCCAATGCGCCGAACGACGCGCTCACCGCAGTTTGGGCAGTCGGTGTCGGTGGATGTCAGCAGATTCCCTCCATACACATATCGCAATCCTGCCTTTCGCCCAACATCCATGGCGTAAAAGATCCTCTCTGGGGGCGTGGCAGGAATTTGCCTGAATTGCGGTTGGGGAAAGTAGCGGCTGACATGCCAGGGCACATCCAGGCTGAGCTCGGTGGCAATAAACTCTGCCACGCCCTGCAGCTGTGTCTCATCATCATTAATCCCGGGTATCATCAGTGTGGTCACTTCCAGCCAGACTCCTGCCTTCAGCAGCGCCATGCAGGAATCCAGGACAGGCTGCAAATGCGCTCCGGTGTAGCGCCGGTGAACCGCTTCATCGAAGGCTTTGATGTCTACATTGGCTGCGTCCAGCGTCGGTATCGAAAGCTCAAGCATCTCTGGAGTCATGTAACCGTTGGTTACATAAACGTTTTTCAGCCCGGCGTCCCGCGCCATCTGGCTGACCGAAAGGTTGTACTCAACAGACAGGGTAGGCTCGGTGTATGTGTAGGAAATGCTTTGGCTTTTAGAAGCAAGCGCCGCCTCCACCACGCGCTCAGGCGCCACAAAGCGCGGCCTGCCAGGTTCATTGGTGGAGGAGATCTGGGATATGTCCGCATTCTGACACCACTGGCAGCGAAAGTTACACCCCGGAGAAGCAATCGAAAAGCTCAAACTTCCAGGCTTGAAGTGATAAAGCGGTTTTTTCTCGATCGGGTCCACGTGGGAGGCGATCAGTCGTCCATAGCTCAGGCTAAAAAGTTCTCCCCCGCGGTTTTCCCGCACTCTGCAGAGACCCTTTTGCCCCGGGCGGATCAAGCACCTGTGCGCGCAGAGTTCACAACGGACTTTCCCGTCTTCCAATTGGCTTGCTAACAGCGCGGGGTGGTCTGACATAACAATCTCCAGAATAAAGAAACCTGGTCTGCCTTAGCAGACCAGGTAATATTAGTTCTATGCGCCGTACTTTTCAAGCCTTCCGGCAAGTGCCAGTGCGAGTGGCATCAGCTCGTTCGCGTCAAAACGCGAGCCCAGGCTGCCCTGGAGGCAGGCACGTTCTCCAAAACTGGTTATGCCATCCGGGCGGGCATCCTTTGCGTACAACAATGTTGGGATGGGATGCCAGGAATGCGCTTTCAGTTTGGCAGGCGTGGAATGGTCACCAGTGATGATCAACACATCCGGGTCCAAAGCCAGGATGCGTGGAAGGAGAGCATCCACTTCTTCAATGATGTGCACTTTTGCGTCAAAATTGCCGTCCTCACCATAGGAATCCGTTTTCTTGATGTGCACAAAGAAGAAATCGTAATCGTTCCAGTTCTCCTCAAGCATGCTGATTTCATGTGACATCGATTCGGCCGGCGGCATCACGGTCATGCCAACCACCTTCGAAACGCCGCGATACATCGGGTACATCGCAATCGCGAGCGATTTCGTGCCCCACACATCTGGGAATTTTGGCCAGGCTGGCATGCCGGCAAAACCGCGCAGCACGAAGCTGTTGGCCGGGTATTCATTCTTCAGGATCTCATTTCCCTGGCGCACAAATTCGCGGATCAGCTCAGCTGTGTGTTCCCCAGCAGGGCTGGTTGCGGTAGCAATGTGAGCTTGCTTGCCGACTGCCTGTGGGTCAGTGTCCGAGACATCACCGCTGAGTCCTTCAGCACGCAAGACAAAGACGAAACGATATTCCTTCTCAGGTGTCAGGAACAGCTCAACACCGGGCAAACGAACTTTTTCCTTCAGCAAATTACATAGCCGCTCGCCTGCCTCAGTTGGGATGCGTCCCGCCCGGCGATCAGTGATAACACCGTTTTCGTCAACGGTGCAGAAGTTTCCACGGGCCGCCACATCGTTGGGACCCAGGTCGAAGTCCACACCCAGCGCGCTCAAAACACCGCGTCCAATCTCATATTTCACCGGATCATAGCCGAAAAGCCCCAGGTGTGCCTGTCCACTGCCGGGAGTAATTCCGTATGGAACTGAATGATGAAGACCAAGGGAGGATTTTGCCGCCAGCAAATCCATATTTGGGATTTGGGCAGTTTCGAGCTCCGTCTTACCTTCAGGTGTGAGGGGCAGACCACCAAGCCCGTCCATGACGAGCATCACAATCTTGCCTTTCGCGTCTTCTTTCAAAAGTGGTTTGATAAATTCGAAATCCATGTTATCTTCCTCCGGTTTGTTTTCAGTTTTATCGGACCAACCTGCATAAAAATAATACTTATCGGGTGAGGTCCGCTTAGTTTTAGTCAATTATCTTTAGGTCTGAATCGTTTAGCAGCTCCAACATGCGGATAACCGCGGAATTATCCAGATCGCCTTCCCCGAGTGCCACCATGCCGTTGAAAAGCTGGCTGTTAAGCGCAGTTCCGGGCAGAACAGCCTGGTAATCACGCGCGGTTTCAATGACGATATTCAGGTCCTTTGCCTGCAAGCTCGATTTAAATCCCGGGGTCCGGTTGCCAGCCAGCAGCCGCTGTGGTTTGACATCCAGCGTCCAGCACTGCGCCGCACCACCTTTGATGGCTTCAATTACCTTGGCGACGTCTACGCCAGATTTCTGTGCAAAGAGCATCAGTTCAGCCTCTGCCACCATTTGGGCTGCTACCATGATCTGATTAGCCGCCTTTGCCACTTGCCCCGCGCCGGCATCACCCACATGCGTGATCCTCTTGCCAATCGCTTCAAAAACTGGCATCACTTTCTCGAGCGCTTCAGCTTCGCCACCAACCATGATGGCAAGCGTCCCGTTTTTTGCGCCAATATCACCGCCGCTCACAGGTGCATCCAGCGTGCTCACCCCAACCTCTTGGAAACGCTGATAAATCTCGCGGCTGGCGGAGGGTTTGATGGTTGAGTTATCCACCAGGATCATTCCCGGATGAGCGCCATCAATGACGCCATTCTCCCCCAAAAGAATTTGCAGAACATCAGGAGTATCCGAGAGATTGGTAAAGACGACTTCGGTGCGGCTGGCGACATCTGCTGGAGTTTCCGCCCATTGCGCGCCGGCCGCGATGAGGTCAGCAGCTTTTGAGGGTGTGCGGTTAAAGACTGTTAGCGGGAAACCTGCTTTGAGGATGTTCATTGCCATGGGCGCGCCCATGGTTCCAAGACCAATGTAACCAACTCTCATCTTTGTCATAGCGTAGCGTACTCCTTAGGGGTAATTATAGCCAGTTTGTGGGTAAGAATCAGGAGAATGAAAGGTTTGACCCCGACAATTTATTATGATGGCACAAAGCGATAATCGACCATCTATGAAGCTCGCCTTTTCGAGGCAATCTTGAGTCCTTTGGCTAAGTTGACTAAAAATTCTTATCGAGAATTGTCTGGGAAAAGGGCTGCCACACCGCCATGATAGGGCATTTGGATCAGATTTGCACAGAAAAAGCAAGGGTTTTCTTTGAGAAAACCACAATATGTGCCAAATTAACCCCTTTATCCTTTTACAGGGTGTCCTTTTACAGGGCTTGACAACTGCTCAATATGTGCTATAGTTAATAGGTTGTAATTGGAAGTTTGTTTTTCAAAATGCTTGTCATCCGGATCCAAACCCCCAGTAAACCGAACAAAATTTTTTAAACGATTCAGAGAGGATCAAATATATTATGTCAGAACGTCAAGTCGGAACCGTCAAATGGTTCAATAGTGAAAAGGGTTTTGGTTTCATTACCCCAGAGTCGGGTGCAAAAGATGTCTTCGTGCATTACAGCGCCATCACCGCTGCAGGTTACAAAAGCTTGCAGGAAANNAGTCCGTGGAATTCACGGTCACTGCTGGCCCCAAAGGCCCCCAGGCCCAGGATGTAACCATTCTTTAGTCTTACTAAAGTAACATCTGAAAAGGCTGATCCTCACCGGATCAGCCTTTTTTTGTTCATAATTTCACCCTGTTTGCGGCAGCATAACTGGGAACATCCAAACTGTACTCATTTAGCGCAATAAAAGCCCCCTCCTGTACTCCTTTATCTCCCCCTGTCAACCACCCTTGGAGAACCTATGGAAAGAAACTGAATGGCAAGCCTACTGCTGTGATCAAATAGGACATTTCTATTTAGCCAAAATAGGACATTTCTATTTTGCTCTTTTAGGACATTATCACTTTGCTCTGACACACTTTTGTTATTTCTGATCACGCAGGAGAGACTATTTGCAGTATACTATTCAGTTGGATTATCAAACAAAAATACTACCGGAGGAAAAAGTGGATCCAATTATCAATGCTGTTCTAAAACCCAAGAGCATCGCCGTCATCGGTGCATCAACCAACCCCGCCAAGATCGGTTTCAAAGTCGTCGAAAACCTTAAAAACTGTGGCTATCAGGGCGCAGTTTATCCGATCAACCCCGACGCCGAAGAAATCCTAGGCTACAAGTGCTATCCAAGCGTCATGGATGTGCCTTTTGTGATCGACACTGCGGTCATCACCGTGCCGGCAAAGATCGTATCAAAGGTCGTCCGGGAATCTGGCGAAAAAGGCGTGAAGGGATTGAGCATCATCTCCTCCGGTTTCAGTGAAGTCGGTGACCATGCCCTCGAGGAGGAAATCGTTCGGATCGCCCATGAATATGGTATGCGTATCATTGGTCCGAACATCATCGGTGTGCTCTCAAATAGCGACAAGATGAACGCTTCTTTCTACAACTACCTGCCATACGAAGGCAAGGCTGCGCTTGTTTCTCAAAGTGGCGCGCTTTTGATCGCAATGGCTGCCGCCACCTACACCCGGCGGGTCGGTTTCGACAAGATGATCTCGATTGGCAACCAGGCTGACCTCGATTTTGCTGACCTGGTCTCTTACCTGAATGAAGACGAAAGCACCTCCTGTCTTACGCTTTACATCGAAGGCATTAAAGACGGACCAAAGTTCATGGAAGCAGCCCGCAAGTGTACCAAGCCAATCATAGCTCTCAAAGCCGGCACTTCTGCCCACGGTGCAGCCGCTGCTGCATCCCACACCGGGTCGCTGGCTGGTAGTGCCAAGGTTTATGAAGCCGCATTTGAGCAGGCCGGCGTTGCCCAGGCTGAAGACCTCAACGACATGTTCGACACCACCCTGGCGCTCTCCCTGCAACCTACCATGAAAGGCGACAACCTCCTGATCGTTACCAATGGTGGCGGTGTAGGCGTTCTTGCCACCGATGCAGCCGAGAAATACGGTCTGCCCCTTCACTTCGCTCCCGAAGACGTCCAGGCTGAGTTACGCAAGCACATGCCTTCCTTCGGCTCCGCCAAGAATCCAGTCGACATCACTGGCAGCGCTGGGCTTGAAGGCTATTACGAAGGCGTCAAGTACTCGTACGCACACCCCTGGGTCGATGGCATGGCGGTACTTTACTGCGAAACTTCCATTACTGACCCGCAGGAAATCGCTGAAGCGATTTACAATGCCATTAAGGAATCTGGTGCAAGCGGCAAACCTATAACTGTATCCTTCATTGGCGGCGAGCGCTGCGAGAGAGCGAAGGAATGGCTGATCGAACATGACATTCCCACTTATGATGCCCCCGACCTGGCAGTCAAAGCCCTGGCATCCTTGCGCAAACAGAACGAAATGCTGAAAACTGCTCACAACAGCATGTACAAACCCACCAATGTTGATAAGGAAAAAGCTCTTCAGATCATCGCCGCTGCCCGGGCAAAGGGCCGTGACGCCCTCACCGAAGTTGAAGCCAAGCACGTCTTCAAGGCCTACGGTCTGCCAGTGACCTCCACCGACCTCGCTAAGACCGAAGAAGACGCAATCCGCATGGCTAATGAAATCGGTTTCCCGATTGTTATGAAGATCGTTTCCCCTGATATCCTCCACAAATCTGATGCCGGCGCTGTCAAGGTGGGCATCAAGAATGAGCAGGGTGTGCGCGATGCCTGGAAATTGATCATGGAGAACTCCCTGAACTACAAAGCTGACGCCGAAATCGACGGTGTCGCCATCCAGGAAATGGCTCCCTGGGCAACCGAGGTTATCGTCGGCTCCGTCAACGATGCCACCTTTGGTCCAACTCTGATGTTTGGCCTGGGCGGTATCTTTGTTGAGGTCATGAAGGATGTGACCTTCAAAGTTGCTCCGATCGACGAAGCCACTGCTCTTGAAATGCAATCAGAGATCAAAAGCTCCAAGATTCTGCAGGGTGCTCGCGGTGAGGATCCTCGCGACCAAAAAGCGCTTGCCGACGTTCTGGCCCACTATTCCTACATGGTCTATGACCTGCGGGATGAAATCGCCGAATCCGACGCCAACCCTGTCATCGTATACGAAGAAGGACAGGGCGCAGCGATTGTGGATGCCCGTATCATTCTGACCAAGAAGTAAACCTTCAACACAATTCGTAATATCAAGCCACTGTTGGTAAAATCAGCAGTGGCTTTGATGATTAAAAAAGGAGCAGTAGCATGAGCGTTGTTAAAAAGAGTTTCTTAATTGACATGGATGGTGTCCTCCTACATGGATCTAAACCGATTCCAGGATCCAAGAATTTTGTTCAGTCCCTCTTGGCAGAAGATCGCAAGTTTCTGGTTGTAACCAATAATGCGCTTTACACCACCCGTGATTTGGCACACCGTCTGCAGATAGCTGGGCTGGATATCCCTGAAGATAACATTTACACCTCAGCAGTAGCCACCGCCCAATTTTTGGATGACCAACTACCCCAGGGGAAAGCCTTTGTGATTGGGGAGGTCGGTTTGACCGAAGCCATCCACCGCATAGGCTATGTGCAAACTCCGGTGAACCCGGACTATGTGGTTTTAGGCGATACAATTAGTTACAGTTTTGATCAGATCACCATCGCCATCCGCCTGATCAATGACGGCGCAAGGTTTATTGCCACCAACCCTGATCTGACCGGACCAAGCGAACAAGGCGTTGTGCCAGCCACAGGCGCAATGGCTGCTTTGATCGAAGCTGCCACAGGCAAAAAACCTCTCTACATCGGCAAGCCAAACCCCCTGATGATGCGTTCAGCTCTCAATTATCTTGGCGTGCACTCCGAAGACAGTTATATGATCGGAGACAACATGCGCACCGACATCCTGGCAGGCATTTCAGCAGGCATGGATACTGTGCTCGTGCTGACCGGCATGACGAAAGAAAGCGATATCTCCGATTTCCCCTACCGCCCGAAATTTGTCTATACCTCAATTGGAGCCATCAAAATGGAGGATCTGGACTGATGGATCTTTCACGACGTGATTTCCTCAAATTCGGTGCAATGAGTTTAGGCGCTGCAGCAATTTTACCGAACACGAGTGCTGCCGGCAGTTGGAGCAAACCGCGTTTCATGCTGGTTGGCGAAAAATCCGGTGTGAGTATCTACAAAGAACCTGACGAGTCGAGTGTCATCCTTTATCAACGACAATACATGGACATTATCAATGTCTATGAAGAGGTGATCGGTCCTAACGGACCAGCCTGGAACCCAATCTGGTACCGCTGTTGGGGTGGATTTGTCTTTAGCGGACTCTTATATGAAGTCAAGTACGAGCTAAACCAGCCTTCAAAACCAAAACGCAGCACTGGGCAATTGGCTGAAATCACAGTCCCCTACACGCGCTCACTCTACCGGGAGAGAAACAATAGCTGGGTTCCATTATGGATGTACTTTTACCGTTCTGCGCATTGGGTAGTGGATGTTTTGCAGGGACCTGACAAACAAGCCTGGTACAAACTTCAGGACGAGCTTGGGCGAACAGAAACGATCGTGCGGGCTGAGCATATGCGTTTCATCGAAGATGAGGAATTTGCGCCAATTTCTCCGGAAGTACCTGGCAGCGAGAAGTCGATTGACGTTTCAATCCCCTTACAGCGCCTGCAAGCTTTTGAAGGCGATAACGTGGTAAAAGAATTCAAGGTCTCCACAGGCTTCCCTACAGGTGAAGGTCTATACGCAATCAAGACCAAAATGCCGTCCAAACACATGGGTAATGCCGTCCTGACCAGTAACGTCCGAGAAAGAATCTGGATGGGGGTACCCTGGACCTGTTTCTTTGAAATGGAAATTGGGCTGGCAACACATGGCACCTTCTGGCACTCAAATTTCGGCACGCCGATGAGTGCCGGATGCATCAATATGTCAAATGAGGATGCAAAGTGGGTCTATCGCTGGACTTTACCGCAAGCCGAACCTGAAGAATGGGTAAAGCACGGTTGGGGAACCTTCATCAGAGTCCACAAGTAATTACACGAATTCCTGAAAAACCTGGTTGCCAAGCAATATTCCACCCCTCGTGAGCACCAGGTGCGGTCCATCGGGGAAGGTGCGCCATTCCACCAGTTTCCTGGCAATGATGCGTTCCAGTTCCCTCGAGAAAACATCCTCTATAGCCTTGCCAAAGCGATTCCTGAATTCGAGCTTCGAAACGCCCTCCCTGGTAAGGCGCATTCCCAACATCATCGTCTCCTGCTGCATGGTATAAGGATCCAGCCTGAGTGTTTCCTCCGCAGCTGGAAAAGCATCCTTTGGACTGGACTGCAGATCATCTACCCTCCGGATGTATTCTTCTATAGAAGTTGTGTTGGCTACGCGCAGCCCATTGATGCTGCTGTGTGCCCCCGCACCCAATCCAAGATAAGGTTGGTTCTTCCAATAGATTTTGTTATGCCGGGCTTCAAAGGCTTCTCCCCTGGACCAGTTTGAAATCTCATACTGAGAGAACCCTTCCTCAACCAGCGAGTCCAGTGCCATCTCGTACATGTCAGCGCTCAGGTCTTCTGAGACAGGTTGGATGGTCCCTCTCTCAACATCGTCGAAAAGCTGCGTGCCCGGTTCAAGTATCAGTGAGTAAAGTGAGAGATGATCAGGCTGCAGAGCAACCGCCTGCCGCAAATTTGTCTGCCAGTCGGCCAGGCTCTGCCCCGGGATGCCAAACATCAGATCAAGGCTGATGTTGGAAAATCCTGCCCGGCGCGCAGAATGGATGGCATCGACTGCCTGGGAGGGGCTGTGGATCCTGCCAAGAAGGGCAAGATCACGATCAATAAAGGATTGGACACCGATGCTGAGCCTGTTCACTCCAGCTTTAAGTAAGCTGGCAGAAAAACCAGGCGCGAGCGTTCCTGGGTTTGCCTCCAACGAAATTTCAACATCCTTCGCCAAACCATATTCCTTGTGGATGTTATCGATCAGGTCTTTAATCCACTCCGCTTTGAATAGAGATGGAGTACCACCTCCAAAAAAGACTGTGTCCACCTGGGAAGGCAGATCCTGAAGGGTGTTTGCTTGATGGCGCAATTCAGATATTAAGGCGGCATAATAGCCCGGCATTAATTCGTCTTTACCGGCATACGTGATAAAATCACAATACTTACACCTTCTGCGACAGAAGGGAATATGGAGATATATACCAAACATTGAGCCAATTTTACCAAGATCCTTTGGCTCGGTTATTAGAAGCTTATGAAAAAAATCCAAACTGAAAAAATTAACCGTGGAAGTCAAAACTGCCCGGTTTGTGGCACTCGCATTTCCGAATCCGCTACCCGCTGCCTGGTCTGCGGAACAGCACTCGATGGAACCGCCAGCCCCAAGAAGGAAAGCCCGATCGATTCAAAGCGCATCCCTGAGGTCAAGATGAGCCTGGGGGCGTTGATTGGATTGGGGGTTTTGATACTGGCTTTAGTTGGAGTAGTGATTCTTATGGTAATTAACCAGAATCGTGCTGGCACTCCGGCAGCTTTAGCCACCGAGGAACCGACCCAAACGGCAACTCCCACGATGACACTCAGCCCTACCAATACTCCCACGCTCCGACCGGAACCTACCTGGACGCCTTTACCAGACCTGGATTACGTGGTGAAAGCCAACGAAACCTGCTCCGATATTGCTGCCCAATTCCGGATCTCGGTGCAGAGTATCATCCTTGCCAACAATCTGGGCACCGACTGCATGATCAGCGAGGGGCGCTCGCTTAAGGTCCCCCAACCTACCCTGACACCTTCTCCGGTGCCAACAGCTACCCCTGAGGCAATCGGAGTAGCAGCAGACATCTGCACCAATACCGTTTCGATCGTTGTTTCCTCCAGCGATACACTTCAAGGCATCGCATTGAATTACAACGTTTCGATGAAGGACATCCAGGATTTCAACAAATTATCTGGTACTACCATCCGCCAGGGTCAGACCCTCACCATCCCCCTGTGCGACAGACTTCCTACTCCTGGTCCAACGTTGACCCCCACACCCTTGCCGCCTTACCCCGCGCCAAACCTGCTCTTACCGCGTTCCGGTGCTGCCTTTTCCGCAACAGACGAAGGCGTCACCTTGCAATGGGCAGCAGTGGCAGCCTTACGCCCGGACGAGGTATATCGTGTAAAAGTGCAGGACCTTACTTCAGTTGAAGAAAAAATCCTGGTTGCCTACATCACCGATACCAAATACATCCTGCCTTCAACTTTCCGCCCCACTGATGGCAATCCCCACATCATACAGTGGAGTGTGACGGTTGCACGACAAATCAATCAGGATAACAACAATCCGATCTACGAAGAAGCCGGTGCGACAAGCGCGTTCAGGGTTTTCAGTTGGATTGGAACCGGTGTACAGCCAACCACATCACCTTAGACGAGCCTAAAGTCCGCAAGACATAGTTTCAAGACAGTGCGTGGCAGAGATAGCCGCGGCTGCTCCCATTCCCGCTGAAGTGACAACCTGTCGGAAAAGCGGGTCGGCAATTTCGCCGGCTGCAAAGACGCTCTTTTTACTGGTCTCCATGTGTATATCGACCTTCAACGTCCCACCAGGTTCCAATTCGAGTTGCCCTTCGAAAAACTTGGTGTTTGGGCTGTGACCTATGAAAATGAAGAGCCCTTCAGTGGGTATCAAGCTTAATTCGCCTGTCTTTACATTTTCAATCAGGAGTTCTTCCACGCCCTCGGTACCCCTGATTTCTTTTACAACTGAATCAAAAAGAAAACTGATCTTCGGGTTTGTTCGGGCGCGGTTCTCCAGGACAGCCCCGGCTCGCAGTGTATCCCGCCGGTGAATAATTGTCACATTGTGGGCAAAGCGTGTCAGAAAAAGGGCTTCTTCAAGCGCGCTGTCGCCGCCCCCCACGACATGGATATCCTTGTCCTTGTAGAACCAGCCATCACAGGTACCGCAATAAGAAACGCCTCTCCCAATGAATTCCTCTTCCCCGGGGACGTTGAGCCTTTTGTTGTTTCCGCCCATGGCAATGATCAAGGCATCAGCAGTATAGTCGCCGCCAAACACACTGACTGTGTAGGGATGCTTGGAAAGATCAACGGCTTGAACTTCGTCTACCACGAACTCTGCTCCAAAAGCTTTGGCTTGTTCTTCAAAGAGATGACCAAGCTCCATACCCCCGACTCCCTTTGGAAAACCAGGATAGTTTTCAATGGTATGAGTCAAAGAAGCCTGCCCATAAAGGACCATCCCAGTGATCACCAGGGGTTTCAGCTCTGCCCGGGCTGCATAAATCGCGGCAGACAGCCCTGCGGGGCCAGCCCCCAGAATGATTAATTGCCTGTGTTCAATAAAACCCATTTATCAAATTACCTCTTCTGCCAGGAATTCCATATCGTGGATTTGAGCGCCTGATCGATCACACTGAATGCCTTGACGGTTTGTTCATCCAGTTGATGATGGGGAAATTAATCAGGAGCATGTTATAAATATCCTCGATAAAAATATTATTAGTAAAAATATGTTGTCAGTATTTTACTCTGTATGGCTGCAAAACTTGTCGTGATGCCTATGCTATCACGATTTTAAGCCAAATGGCATATAATCAAAAAAAAATTTGAGGGAAGAACATGTCCAGAACCGAACAAGCAATCCAGGAATTTGAAAACACAGAATTTGAAAAGATGGGCGCCTTTGAGGCCTTCTTGCGGATCCCATCAGTCTCCGCCGACCAGGAGATGAAACCCCACATGAATGAAGCGGCCGAATTTCTGAAATCCTATTTTGAGAAACTCGGCATGGATGAGGTAAAAATCTATCCGACTGACTTACACCCTGTTGTTTTTGCTAAGAAACGCTCAACTCTGCCAGAAGCAAAAACCCTCCTGATCTATGGTCACTACGATGTGCAGCCGCCAGATCCGCTGGATGCCTGGACGACAGCGCCATTTGAACCAACCATCCGCGGCGAGAACTTGTATGCCCGCGGATCGTCGGATATGAAAGGTCAGATCCTGGCATCTGTCTTCGCGCTTGAGAGCGTTCTGAAGACCGGAGAACTGCCCATCAACATCAAATTTATCCTGGAGGGCGAAGAGGAAATCGGATCTCCATCGCTGGAAGGCTTTATTCGGGAAAATGCTGATTTACTGAAATGCGACATGATCCTAAACCCGGATGCTGGCATGATTAGCAAAGACAGTCCCACGATTGTGAACGGACTACGTGGACTGGTCTACTTTGAAGTGCGCATTGACGGTCCAAAGATGGATCTGCATTCCGGGCTTTTTGGTGGAAATGTTGCCAACCCAGCCAACGTCCTGGCAAAGATCATCGCCCAACTGCACAACCCGGATGGCTCGGTGGCAATTCCTGGCTTCTATGACCGTGTGCGCATCCTGAGCGATGACGATCGCCAAAAAATCGCCATGAATCCGACCAGCGAAGCTGATTTTCTGGAAGTAACTGGCGCGCCCGCGATTTCTGGTGAGCAGGGATATTCGGTTCTTGAACGCCAGGGGGCAAGACCGACATTGGACGTGAATGGGCTATATGCTGGTTTCATCGGCGAAGGCGCAAAAACCATCATTCCTGCCTACGCCAAAGCGAAAATCTCATGCCGGCTGGTTCCAGATCAGCAGCATGCTGAAATATATGAACTCGCTGAAAAGCACATTCGGACACTGGTTCCTCCAACAGTGAAAGTCAGCTTTATCAAGCACTCTGGCGGACCTTCCTACCTGGCAGACGACGCTCCCGGATTGCCTAACCTGATCCAGGCGTTTAAAGAAACCTGGCAGAAAGACGTGATCTTTAAACGCGAAGGCGGAAGTATTCCCGTCGCGACGGTTATGCAGGAAATTTTGGGGGTCAAATCAATCCTTACCGGCTTTGGACTGCCCGATGATGCGATCCACTCCCCCAATGAGCACTTGCACCTGCCCACCTGGCGAAAAGGCATCAAAGCCTACATCCATTTCCTGACCAGTTTCGAGGCTTAAGCGTGACTGGCAATCAGAAAGAATTGAGACTCCCTTCCTATGGCGGACAAGCCGTGATGGAAGGGGTCATGATGCGCGGCAAACAGCATGTTGCCATGGCTGTGCGCGCACCAGATGGTCAGATCCTCACCTACGAGGAGAAACTCCCCGCTCTTTACCGCTCAAAGTGGATGAGCATTCCATTTCTGAGAGGCGTCTTGGGTTTGTGGGATTCTTTGAACCTGGGTATGCGTTTCCTCACGAAGTCCTCCAACATGGTCAGTGGGGAAGACGAACAAATCGAAGGCAAAGACCTGGTACTTGCGGTGTTGTTGTCGCTTGGGCTGGGTATCGGCCTCTTTTTCCTCCTGCCAGCGCTTGTTACGGGTTGGCTGGACGGTCCTATCGGATTTGACCGTTGGGGAACGCTTGGCACCTGGCTCAGCAACCTGATGGAAGGATTAATTCGTCTCACCCTGCTGGTGGTTTACCTCGCTGTGGTTGGCAGAATGCCAGAAATTCGACGAGTCTTCTCCTATCACGGCGCGGAACACAAAACCATTAACGCTTTTGAAGCCGGCGCTGAACTGATCCCAAAAAATGTGAGCGAGTTTACCCTTGTTCACCCGCGCTGTGGGACGTCCTTTATGCTGACGCTTGTGTTGATCTCGATCTTGTTTTTCAGCTTACTGGGCCCTTTACCCCTGCATTGGCGCCTGCTGACACGCATCCTGCTTCTGCCTGTTGTTTCGGGATTGGCATATGAATATATCCGTTTTGCTGCAAGGCACATGGACGGGTCCGCCCTAGTGCGCGCGCTGATCAAGCCCAACCTTGCTCTCCAAAAGCTTACCACTCGTGAACCCTCGGAAGATATGCTTGAAGTATCCATAAAAGCCTTCAACCTGATGTACGAAGCAGAACAGAAAGGCTCTGAAGGCACCTCTGCATGAAGCCCTGGCAGCAGACATTGGCTGGTTTTTTGCTCGGATTGGTTGTGGTGGGCACCATCCTCCTGGTGGTTTCCCCTCAAAGGGGGCAGCCTATGGCGCTTGTCACTCACACGCCCAACCTGACGCCAGACCCTACCTCCACGCCCAAACTTATCCGCGTCCACGTGACTGGTGAAGTCAAAGTTCCAGGTGTCTACACCCTGCCAGACACCGCGCGCATGGAAGACGCGATCCATGCTGCAGGTGGATTGCAAGAAGAGGCTGATCCCCAATCACTTAATCTCGCGGCCGTATTAGTGGATGGTCAGAGGTTATACATTCCACCGGCACAGGATCTGACATTGACGACTGACGATAGAGGATTGAGTATAGCAACATCCCCGCTGGTCAACATAAATACTGCCAGCTTTGCGGAACTGGACAGTCTTCCGGGCATTGGTGAAGTAAAGGCGCAGGCAATTCTTGATTACAGGCAGAAAAACGGTCTTTTTACCGCACTGGAAGATTTGATGAGAGTGGATGGGATCAGTAAGTCACTTTTCGAAAAGCTCGAGGGACTGATCACGCTTGGTGAATGAGCAAGCAGGGAGAGAAAGGTATAATAAAACCATGAGTTTAAAAGAACGCTTGCAAGCAGACCTGGTCCACGCCATGAAAACCCACGATGAAACCAAAAAGTGGGTAGTCAAAATGATCAAAGCAGCCATCCAGTTGGCAGAAGTTGCCAAGGGCAAAGAACTTGACCAGGACGAAATCATGGCAATCATTCAGAAGGAAATCAAAACCCGCCAGGAAAGCAAGTCCGATGCGGAGAAAGCCCATCGAGAGGAACTGGTAGCACAAGCTGACGCGGAAATTGCCTGCTTAAAGGCATACCTGCCGGCACAACTGAATGCAGAAGAATTGCAGGACCTGGTTCGCCGTGTGATTGAACAATGCAACGCCACCTCGATCAAGGACATGGGCGTTGTGATGAAGACTCTCCAACCTCTACTGGCAGGAAGAGCCAGCAATGCTGAAGCCAGCCGCGTGGTACGAGAACTTCTGACAGGGTAAACGCATGGCAAGAAAGACACCCGCGAATAAATCAAGCAAAAAGACCGCCAAGGGAGTGATCAACGCACTCATTTTGGTCATTTCGTGTCTTGTAGCCTTTGGTTGTCTTGTCCTGCCTGATATCCTTAGTGATCAAAACGAAGCGGTCCGGATCGGACAAGTCGCCCCACAAGAAATAACCGCCCCGTTTTCCATCACTTTTGAGTCCAAAGTCTTTACCGATGAAGCCCGCAAAGAAGCTGCAGCGGGAGTTGAGCCGATTTTTCTCCCGGCAGATCCCGGCATTGCCAAAGCGCAGCTTGAAATATTGAACAACGCTATCTATTTCTTTACATCCGTTCGAAACGACAAGTTTTCGACCCGGCAGCAGAAAATCAACGACATGCGTTCAGCTGCCAAGCTTACTCTGAAGGATGAGGCTTACGAAGCTATTTTGAACCTGACAGACGAAGATTGGCAGGCGGTCAGCACAGAAGCAAACCGAGTGCTCGAGCTGGTCCTGCGCGACAGTATACGCAACGACCAGATCGGTCGTGTACGCAGCAATCTGCCAGCTGTCATCGATTTCGGATTTAAAAGCGATCAAACCCAGTTGATTACAATGATTGTCTCACCGCTGATCGTGCCTACCAGTTTGTTCAGCGAAACACAGACCCAGCAAGCCAGGGAAACTGCCAGAAATAGTGTGGAACCAATCACCAGGCAAATCATGGCAGGCGAGGTATTGGTTCGCCGGGGTCAAATTATTGGGCTTGCTGACCTGGAATCCCTGAATGTCTTCGGACTGGGTGAACCAGAGAACCGAACCAATCTATTGATCACCAGTGGAATTTTGGTTGCCGTCTGTGGCTTGATCTGTGTGACGTACTACAATCGCCGGCGAAAATTCCAAGCCTTGATGGAAAACAGGACGATTGTCATGTTGGCGATTTTCTTCTTGGTATTCCTCGCACTGGCTCGTTTCCTGGTATTGGACCGCACTGTCATTCCCTGGATCTTTCCTGTGGCTGCCTTTGGTCTGACAGTCGCGATCGTATTGCGGGTTGAAACCGGCATCTTGATGAGCATGTTGCTGGCAATTCTTATTGTCTTTGGTCACCCACGCGACATGGAGCTGGCTCTCTTTTACATCCTCCCAACCTTTGCCGGCATCTTCGTGATTGGGAGAGCCAGGAGGATCAGCTCGTTTATTGGCGCTGGTTTAGTTGTGAGCCTGGTTGGCATAGCGTTGGTCCTCATTTTTCGCATTGGCGATTCTTTCACGGATTGGTTGGGTTTAGTTTCACTAATCGCCTCTGCATTGTTAAATGGGCTCGCATCTGGCACGCTCACAATTCTGTTCGAATATATTTTCTCTTTCGTGCTTGATATCCCCACCGCCCTGCAATTGATGGATATTTCCAGACCCGATCACCCTTTGATGCAGCAAGTGCTGCAGACCATGCCCGGGTCCTACCAACACAGCCTGCAAGTCTCCAACCTGGCGGAACAAGCTGCCGAAGCCATCGGAGCAGACAGGCTGCTGGTCAGAGTTGGCGCTCTGTATCATGACGTTGGCAAATCCGAAAACCCGGGTTTCTTCGTTGAAAATCAAGCTCGCGGCAGCGTTGACTCGCATGACGATATCTCCCCGGAAATTGCCGCAGCAACCATCATCAAGCACATAACCGATGGGGTTGCCCTTGCCAAACGTTATCGTCTGCCTTCCAGGGTGATAGACTTCATCCGCGAACACCACGGCACGATGCTAACCCGCTACCAGTACGGAAAAGCTCTGTCAGCAGCTGAGAATCCCGACGAAGTTGATCCGGAAATGTTCAGATATCCAGGTCCAGCTCCCCGCTCAAAAGAAACAGCCATCCTGATGCTCGCTGATGGCACCGAAGCCATATCCCGTGCTCAGAACTCCCATAGCGATGAAGAGATCCTTGATGCAATCAACGCGATTATCAATACCTGCAAGGACGCAGGTCAATTTGACAACACCGACCTGACGCTCAAAGACATCAGTACCATTCGGGATTCATTTTTCAAGACACTTCAGCGGTCTTACCACCCCCGCATCCAATACCCTGAGACCAGGCGCGGCAAAACTGAACCGGTTAACGTCACAAATCAAACCCAAACACCTGCTGAAAACTAATATGCTCACGATAAAATCACGCCAGGCAGTCCGAAAAGAACTGGATATCAGACGATTACAAAGAGCCGCCTCCACTGCCTTCAGCCTGTTGGGCTTTGATACTCCACCGGAAATCACGCTCCAGGTAACTGACGACCGCACAATACAAAAATTCAACCTTCAATATCGCGACACTGATGAAGTCACGGATGTACTTTCTTTCGAAAACGCCTTTACTGATCCGGAGAGTGGAGAGACCTACCTGGGCGATATCATGATCTCTTACGAAACGGCAAGAAGACAGGCAGAGACTCGTGGACTGGAAATGATGGCGGAGCTCGAAATGCTGCTCGTGCACGGCATATTGCACCTGGCAGGCATGGACCACAGCACGCCCTCCGAATGGCAGGAGATGTCCGATTTGCAAGATGAGATCCTTGCGGAACTCAACAATCCAATCCAAAAAAGCATTCACGAACCAGTTTAGCTCCTCCGCTTTCGTTCCAAAAAAGAAGTCCTCAATTTCCTTTCGCCAAGCTTGCGGGAGTGGATTAATTGATAAGCATTTCTCATCCTAAAACAGGCTGAAAGCGATAATTCTGGTACAATCCAACCAGGTGATCGCACGGATTCTATTTGCGTGCGATTCTATTCAATATGCTGAATAAAAAAGGAGACCTTAAGAATTATTATGCATAAAGATTTTTTGGACATCATCGATTACACCCCTGAAGAACTGCTCGCCTTGCTCGATTTAGCCATTGACCTGAAGAAAGAGTATCAGGCAGGCGGCAATCAGCCCACACTGAGAGGTAAAGTGTTGGCGTTGATTTTTCAGAAGCCTTCACTGCGCACGCGGGTCAGTTTCGACATGGGCATGCGCCACCTCGGTGGAGATGCACTCTATCTCTCACCAAATGAAATCGGACTGGGTAAACGCGAGTCCATTGCCGACATCGCCCGGGTACTTTCTGGCATGGTACATGGCATCATGGCGCGCGTCTTTGAGCACCAACACGTGCTCGAGCTTGCCAAATGGTCGTCCATCCCGGTCATCAATGGTCTCAGTGATTACAGTCATCCCTGCCAGGCAATGGCAGACATCATGACTGTTTATGAAGAATTCGGCAAGATCAAAGATGTCAATATCACTTATGTCGGCGATGGCAACAACGTGGCTGTTTCGCTGATGCAGATCGCCGCCAAATTAGGCGCGAATTTCACCATCGCAAATCCTGTAGATTACGACATGCCGGTAGAAGCAATCGAAACTGTAAAACCGATCGCGGCTGCCAGCGGTAGCAAGTTAGCTTTTCTGCGCGATCCCCACGAAGCTGTCGAGGGTGCTCATGTGATTTACACCGACACCTGGACAAGCATGGGTCAGGAAGAAGAAACCGCCAAACGTGAACTGGTCTTTCCCCCTTATCAGGTTAATGACCAGCTGGTAGCTGAAGCCGAACCGGAAGCGATTGTGCTTCACTGTCTGCCCGCTCACCGAAACCAGGAGATCACAGACGAAGTTGCTGACGGACCTCACTCACGCCTCTTCCCACAAGCGCACAATCGCCTGCACGCACAAAAAGCTATTTTGCAAACACTACTAGGAGAGAAATAAATGAATACTAAAGACTACATTGAACTCGAAGACAAATATGGCGCGCATAATTACAAGCCGCTGAGTGTTGTTCTTTCTGAGGGCAAAGGCGTTTGGGTTTGGGATGTGGAAGGCAAGAAATACCTCGACTGTCTCAGTGCCTATTCTGCTGTCAACCAGGGGCACTGCCACCCGCACGTCGTCAAGGCGATGGTCGACCAGGCTCAAAAAATTGCCTTGACCTCACGCGCCTTCCGCAACGATAAACTTGGTTTGCTTTACAAAAAACTGGTAGACCTGACCGGTTATGAGCGCGTGCTGCCCATGAATAGCGGCGCCGAAGCCGTCGAGTCAGCAATCAAGATCGCCCGCAAGTGGGCTTATGTGATCAAGGGTGTTCCCAAGTATGAAGCCGAAATTATCGTCGCTGCTGGAAACTTCCACGGGCGGACGGTAACGATCGTTTCTTTCTCTACCGAAGACTTCTACAGAGACGCCTTCGGACCCTTCACGCCCGGCTTCAAAGTTGTCGCGTACGGCAGTATCGAAGAAATGAAAGCCGCCATCACGCCAAATACCGCTGCTATCATGCTCGAGCCAATTCAGGGCGAAAATGGCGTGGTTTTGCCTCCCGATGGCTATCTCAAAGCTGTCTCAGATCTGTGCAAAGAAAACAACGTTTTATTCATTGCTGATGAAATCCAGACTGGTCTTTGCCGGACCGGTAAGTGGTTTGCCTCGCAGCACGAAGGCGTTCGTCCGGATGTTACAGTCATCGGCAAAGCTCTCTCCGCTGGTATGTATCCCGTTTCGGCAGTTCTTTCTGACGACGCAGTTTTGGGGCTCTTCGAACCCGGCGAACATGGTTCCACCTTCGGCGGCAGCCCGCTCGCCGCAGCTGTAGCTGTGGCAGCCCTTGAAGTTCTTGACCAGGAACACCTGGCAGAGCGGGCAACTGAACTAGGCAATTATTTCATGTCGAAACTGCGCGAAATTGACTCCCCCGTCGTGAAACAAGTCCGCGGACGCGGCTTGCTGATCGGTGTTGAGCTCTATCCTGAAGCTGGTGGCGCCCGCCGCTACTGCGAAATGCTGCAGGATGCTGGCATCCTCGCCAAGGAAACACACGACCATGTGATCCGCTTTGCCCCACCGCTCGTTATCGAGAAAGAAACCCTTGACTGGGCACTCGAAATCATTGCGGATGTCTTAAAAAGATAAGGAAGTCAACTATGTACCGGTATGCCAAGATCGTCGCCACGTTAGGTCCCAGCAGTTCGGATGAAGCTGTGCTGGTAGAGATGGTGAAGGCAGGTATGGATGTCTGCCGTTTGAATTTTTCCCACGGGTCCCACGAAGACCATGGTGAGAAGATCAAGCTAATCCGCAAGATCTCAAAAGATCTTGGCAAACCTGTTTCAATCCTTATGGACCTCCAGGGTCCAAAATTACGCATTGGCGTTTTGCCTAATGGGGTTATTAAGCTCCGGTCAGGGCAAGAAGTTGCTCTAAGTTCCCGCGATGACCCACAAAACCTGCCAGAAGGAGTGGTTTTCATTCCTTTTGACGTTCCCAAGCTACATGAGGTTCTTGTTCCTGGTAACCATATCCTGCTGGATGATGGTCAGCTCGAATTTGAAGTGTTGCGCCTGGATGGTGAGAACATCTTTGCCAGGGTCATTCTTGGCGGCAATCTGAAATCCCACAAAGGCGTCAATCTTCCCGGTTCCAACCTCGATATTCCCGTCCTCACCGCCAAAGACCTCGAAGATCTAAAATTTGGACTCGATGCAGGGGTCGACCTCGTGGCAATTTCCTTTGTCAAAAAGGCTTCGGATATCGAAATGGTTCGGGATACTATGCGCAGCATGATGGGTAATCGGCAGTTACCTCCAATTGTTGCCAAATTGGAGCGCCCCGAAGCCATCACCAACTTGGATGAGATTGTCAGAGTGACGGATGGTGTGATGGTTGCCCGCGGCGACCTGGGCGTGGAGATATCGCCTGCTCTTGTACCTTCGGTTCAAAAAGAGATTATCAAGAAGGCTAATAACTTAGGTAAATTTGTGATCACCGCTACGCAGATGCTCGAGTCAATGATCAACAATCCCCGCCCCACTCGCGCAGAAGCAGCTGATGTTGCCAATGCAATTTTCGACGGCACTGACGCCGTCATGCTTTCAGCTGAATCTGCCGCCGGCAAATACCCGGTGCAGAGCATCCGCATGATGGCAGACATCATTCTGGAGTCCGAAAGCCATGCAGACGATTGGGGGCATCACAATATCCTGCAAGCCGACGTCTCGACTGACGATGCCATCGTGATTTCACACGCCGCACGTGATATGGCCAAGGATAAAGATGTATCTGCAATAGTTGTCTTCTCCCGTTCTGGGACTTCGGCTCTCTGGATCAGTAAGACCAAACCAACCGTGCCAATTTTCGCCTTCACACCTGAAATCCGCACCTACCAGTGGCTGGGAATTTGTTGGGGTATCACACCATTCCGCGTGCCGCACGCTGACACTCTCGAGACCATGGTTACTCATGTCGAGACTGCGCTGAATGCGGCTACCACCCTAAAAGGCGGGGATCAGGTTGTGATCATCTCCGGTTTCCCCGTTGGCGCGTTCACCAGCCCTAACCTTGCGATGCTCTATACGCTTAAAGGTTGATGCTGCGCGTTAGAACTGGCATTCTGAAGTTTTATCAATCACATGAACGTATAAAAAAAACCGGTCTTTCACAGACCGGTTTATGAAACTTAATCCTGCTAATAGAGCGAGACGTTGATCGCCTCGAGTGATTCCTTGCTCGGGCGCAGGCGATCTTTTGTGATGCGGTTGAGCGGTTCATCGGGAAGATCATACATATCCTGGATGGTGGGCGGAACTTCCGAGAAATAGATCAACCCAGTCGCAAAGTAGTGATACTTGTAAGACTCCGTCAGCAGATCCAGTGCGGCATGAAGAGCGGTGGGATCATAATCCGTGTCGATCTTCTTTAAAACCATGTAAGATCCATCCTGAAGCTGGATCTCGCGAAAGGTGCCTTCTTCAAAATTCTCAAGCTGAATCTCTTCACGACTTTGAAAGTGCGCTATGCCCTGGATAGGCGCTTCATGTTCCCGACCCCAAGAGTAAGATTGCAGGGCTTCATCGCGGTTGTTAAATGTGACACACGGGCTGATGACGTCGATCACAGCAACACCGTTCTGAGAAAGAGCAGCTTTGATCAACTGCTTCATCTGTTTCACATCCCCAGAAAAGGTGCGAGCCACAAAAGGCGCTCCACTGATAAGAGCCTCCATGCAGAGGTCAAGCGGAGGAAGCAGATTTACACCCTGGTGCTTGAGCCTGAGACCCTGGTCGGAAGTGGCAGAGAATTGCCCCTTGGTGAGACCATAACATCCGTTGTTTTCGATGATATAAACCATTGGCACATTGCGACGGATGACATGTTTGAAGTGTCCCATTCCAATGCTGGCAGTATCTCCATCGCCAGAAATTCCAAGAATTTTGATTGAAGAATCGCCAAAACAAGCCCCAGTTGCCAGCGTTGGCATACGTCCATGTAAACCATTGAATCCAAACGAGCGGTCGAGGAAGTAGTTTGGGCTCTTGCTTGAGCAACCAATGCCGCTGATTTTCATCACTTTTTCCGGAGGAAGTCCAAGTTCCCAGATAGCTGACTGGATCTGGTTTGAAATAGCATTATGACCGCAGCCGGGGCACAGGGTCGAAGGTTTTCCTTTATAGTCGGTCAGTGCGAGACCGATCCGATTTAAATCAACATGTTTTTCCACCTTTTTTCTCCTTCCCTAAGATGCTTTCAACTGTCCATGCCGCAGTCAAAGGAAGACCGCCGATGACTGAGATTGAGATCAATTTTTCTGAATATTCGGAAATTTCAAGTGAGAGGATTTGCTGCAGCTGCCCGTCGCGATTAAGCTCCACAACATAGTTTCGCGCATGGCTGGCAATAAACTCCCTTACCGCGGAATTAGCAGGCAGTGCACGCACGCGCATGTAATCAGCCTGGATGCCCTTTTCCGCCAGAATATCCTGAGCCTCAATCATTGCATCATGGGTCGAGCCCATCCCGATTATTCCGATATCAGCTTCAGCCTTCGCCCTGCGGATTACAGGCTTGGGTAAATCCTTGACCACACCCTTCAGCTTCAGTCCGATTCGGTCTAACATATCAGACCAGTTTTTGGGATCTTCGCTGTAATTGCCATACTCATCATGCCCTGTGCCGCGGGTAAAGTAAGCCGCCTTGGGGCTTAGGTTGCCAACAACAGTGCGATAAGGGATCCCATCACCATCAAGATCCTTATACCGTCCCCAATCCTTGAATTCCTCAAGCTTTTCTTCCCTAATAATCTTGCCCCGTTCAATGGGCTGATTGGGATATTCAAACCGTTTGGTGACCCAGGTGTTCATCCCAAGATCAAGGTCAGACAGCACAAATATCGGAGTTTGATACTTTTCAGCGATATCAAGCGATCGCCAGCCAAACTCAAAGCATTCCGTGACAGTGCCCGGGATCAGAATGACGTGTTGTGTGTCTCCATGTCCGAGGGTGTAAAGCATCGAGAGGTCGCCCTGAGCTGTACGGGTGGGCAAACCGGTGCTCGGACCAACTCGCTGCACATCCCAGATGACCATCGGTGTTTCAGTGAAATATGCCAGGCCGATGTTCTCTGTCATCAGGCTTATTCCAGGTCCAGAAGTAGAGGTCATCGCGCGCAAACCTGCCCAGCCAGCTCCCAATGTGGCGCCTGCTGCAGCAAGCTCGTCTTCCACCTGCAAAATCACGCAAGTGTTCTTTCCAGTCTCTGGATCTTTACGTAATTTGCCAACTTGTGCGATTGCCGATTCAACCAGGCTCGTCGCCGGGGTGATCGGATACCAGGCGCAAAACTGCAGTCCACCATAAAGCGAACCAAGTGCCCCCGCGTTGTTACCATCGGTAAGAATATAATCACTCAATTCTGGCAACTGCTCCAGGTAGAAATGATCTTTCTTCTCTAAGTTCTCAAACGCATATTGGAAACCGAGCTTTACGATGTTGAAATTCGATTCAGCGATCGCAGGTTTACTGCGGAAATGATGATCAACGGTGGCTTTCAAAATTTCTTCAGGAATTCCTAGCACCTGACCCACAATACCGACATAAAGCATGTTCTCCATGTAACTTTGGAGATTTCGCGGCACATCCACCTGCTTCATCAGGGTCTTGATGGGCATGGGATAGACAATAACCTCTTTGTCCTTTATTTCGGGCTTTTCCAGGTGGTCAGCATAGAATAGCACGCCACCTTCCCGGAGATAAGTGACATCCTGCTGGATGGTAGCCGCATTCAATGCCACAACCACATCGTCATAAGCTACCCGCCCAGTATAGCCCCGAGCTGAAGCACGGATAACAAACCAGGTTGGTAAGCCTTTGATATTGGATGGGAAAATGTTCTTTCCCGAGGTCAGGATCCCCATGCGGAACAGCGATCGGTAAAGAATACTATTGGCTGTGGCACTACCGGATCCGTTGACCGTGCAGATGGCCACACAGACTTCGTTGACTATCCGCTCGTTGCCTTGCACCGACTTTTGCGTGGTTTCAAGCATCACTAAAATCTCTCCTTTTACTCAAATCTTTGTCGAAGATCTGCTTTTTTGAATGTTTTCATCAAATCAAAATGGGTAACTAATGCTTCATACCCTTTTTCGTAAGCTTTGCTTGCGATTGCATCAAGCATCTGGCGATGATAACTCCAGACACATTCAAGATATTCATGGTTACGATAATATTGGATACGGGACACCTCATAGAGATCCCAATAAGTTTCAAGCACACTGTTGAGCACACGGTTATTTAAAGGACGATAAATGGTCAGATGAAATCTTCGGTGCTCTGGTGTAGGGATTTCAACCGAACTTTGGTTTATTTTCCAATTTGCCCGTTCCTGCAATTCCTGGAGTTCCTGGATGTGGGATTTCTCAAGTAGAGCGCAGGCTTCATACCAGTATGCAATTTCAAGCTGCCGGCGAAGGGATGCATACTCGTGGAAAAGCTCCGGGTCAACCCGCAAACCATAAGTCATTGAAAGTGTCAGCGGACGAGTAAGGCAGAAATCATGTTTTTGGATACCCGTTCTCGTGCGTACATCAACAAAACCCAACTCTTTTGGGACTTCAAGCTGCTCACGAACACTGGCTGTGGAGATGCCAAGTTGGGAACTTAACTCAGAAATGCTGGGAATAGGCTCATCCTGACGGGTAGCGTCTGCGATATATTTAAGGAGGGGACTGAGCTCGTTGACCATATTAATCTGATTAATATAATTAATCAATCGCTTTCATTCTACACGCCTCTATCTTATCGGTCAAGGTATAGATTCGCAATTTAACTGCTTTCTGAAATTGTTTTTTCCATCAAAACCAGAAAACACTACAAAACCCTTCATTATTGACAGGCATCGGGTAGAATAACCCTTTGGTGACATTAGGTTATCGGGTCAAAGATGACAATTAGCGAATTTAACAGTCCTTTCCGATACAAAACAAAACGCGGCAATGCGTTTAGTTGGGTTGCGTCGCATGCGTTGCATCACTGGCCTATCTTCCTGGTAGCCCTTATTGGAGCAATCGGCAATGCAGCCCTGGCTTCTATCCCGCCTATTCAGTTTGGTATCGTTTTCGAAAACCTGACCAGCGGCAATCCCCTGCCCTCTATTTTCTTGCGGGCAGCCGTGATTGTTGGAATTTCTCAAACCATCCGCGGATTTATGCAATTTTTCCGCAATTTTGGTTTTGAGGTCACTGCCCAACGCATCGAACGCGATGTGCGTGACGAGTTTTACACCAGTCTGCTTGGAAAGAGTATGACCTTCCATTCCTTGCAGTCCATCGGCGACTTGATGGCACGTGCCACCAACGACATTCGCGAGGTCAACTATATTTTCAGCCCTGGTCTCAACATGGTGCTGGGTTCGATCAACTTCCTTTTTATTCCCCTTGGCATCGGCGCATCCATTCACCCTGCCCTGCTTCTCACCCCAGTCTTATTCATACTTTTCTATTTTTTGGCGATTATGCACTTCCTGAAGGTCCTTGAGCCTGTTACGCGTGAAGTTCGCGCAACCTTCGGCAAGCTCAACAGCCGCCTGGCAGAAGACATCGATGGGATCGAAACGGTCAAGGCAGCTTCACAGGAAGAAGCTGAGATCGATCTTTTCAAAGTTAACTCAAAGGCCTTTCGCGACGCAAACGTCAAACAAGGAGATATCGAAGCCCGCTTTCTTCCCCTCCTTCTTTTGGCTCTGGCAATGGGTTTTGGTTTGCTGCACGCCCTGGTTCTTCACCGGCAGGGTTTGATCCCATTGGGCAGCGTGATTTCATACTTTAGCGCGCTCTCGATGCTCCATTTTCCAACCCACACCTCCATCCGCTCTTACTCGCAAATATCGCTTGGCATTGCCGGCGCACGCAGGCTGCTTTCCACCATGAACACCGAGAACAATCTCGACCAAAACGAGTTGGGTCACAGCAGTGTTATCAAAGGCAAGGTCAATTTCGAAAATGTCAGCTTTGCTTATGATGGCAAAAATCTGAATCTGCAGGATCTTAATTTTGAAGTCAACCCCGGGCAGACTGTGGCAATCGTCGGACAAACTGGTTCCGGTAAAACCAGCCTGGTGCGACTTATCAACCGTACTTATGATCCGCTTTCGGGCAGTGTCATGATAGATGGGCTTGATTTGCGGAATTGGAAACTGGACAGCCTCAGGGGTCAAATCTCGATCATCGAGCAGGATATTTTCCTTTTTTCCAAATCCGTCGCGGAGAATATCGCCTTTGGCAAACCAAACGCCACTCACGAAGAGGTTGTGCTCGCAGCAGAGAAGGCCCAGGCAAAAAGCTTCATTGAAGAATTACCCGAAGGCTACGACACGGTCATCGGAGAAAGAGGGGTGACCATTTCTGGAGGTCAAAGGCAGCGGCTTGCGCTTGCCAGAGCGTTCCTGACAGACCCAAAGATCCTGATCCTGGACGATTCAACCAGTGCCATTGACAGTAAAACCGAGGACGAGATTCAACAGGCTATCAAACTGGCATCGGAAGGTAGAACCACCTTCATCATCACCCATCGTCTTTCCCAGATACGTTGGGCTGACCTGATCATCGTCATGCGCAAAGGGCGCATCTCTGCCATCGGCACACACGACCAATTGATGCAAATCTCGAAATCGTACCGGAACATCTTCGCGGAGGCAAAAGAATAATGGGCTTCCATCAAGGTCTCAGCGGAGAACTCTACGATCGTCAATATAGCAACAAAGTATTGCTCAGCCGCATCTGGGCATATGCAAAACGTCATCGCAAATTCATCGCATGGATGACTATCAGCATCATTCTGCAGGGTCTTTTTGCCGCCTTGCCTCCTCTGTTGATCTCGAAGGTCCTTGATGAGGGCATCGCCGGCATTCCGAACGAAACGGCCTATGCCATCCTGGTAGTGGGGATTCTTTTTCTGCAGGTAATGGATTTCGTGTTGTTCTACCTGATTCGACGGCTTTTATCACGCATCACCGCAGACATGAATCGCGATCTGTCAATAGATGCTTTCGCCTCATCCATCGAACAGGATCTTGCTTTCCATGACGGTCTTTCGTCCGGGCGTATAGTCTCCCGTATCACCACTGACACCAACGATTTCTCGCTGCTTATTCGGCTGACAATGGATGTCGCCGGGAGCACTGTTCAATCGATCGTTACGGCGGTCATCCTTTTCAACGCCGAATGGCGGCTCGCGCTGGCCTTGATGGCTTTTATTCCTTTCGTGATGCTGGTAGTTTCACAATTTCGTAAACTGGCACGCCGCGTGACCACCAGGGGCATGCGCGCCATGGCAAACGTGAACGCAACCATCAAAGAAACGATCAGTGGCATCTCTGTTGCCAAAAACTTCCGCCAGGAAGAAGAAATCTACCGCGATTTTACCGCCTCAAATACCACTTCATTCAAAGTCAACGTTCAGCGCGGTCTGGTTCTCTCAATCGTCTTTCCGGTTATGCGGACCATCAGCGGCATCAGCATTGCTATCCTGGTCTATATTGGCGCATTGAGCGTCACCCGGGGACTGATCACTGCCGGCGCCTGGTACATGATCCTTTTGGCCAGCGACCGCTTTCTGATTCCAATTCTGAGCATCACTTCCTACTGGACACAGGTTCAGACAGGTCTTTCAGCCGCAGAGCGCATTTTTGCCCTGATCGATTCAGAACATTCCGTCATCCAGAGCGACAATCTCAAGGTTGACAGTCTTACTGGCAAAATTGATTTCAACCAGCTCTGTTTTAACTATGCGACAGGTGGAAACGTACTCAATAATTTTGATCTCCACATTGCCCCCGGAGAAAATATTGCGATCGTTGGTCATACCGGAGCGGGAAAATCCTCGATTGCCAGGTTGATAACCCGTTTCTATGAGTTCCAGGAAGGTGAACTCCTCCTTGACGATATCGACATCCGCAAATTCGATCTGCCTGCCTTGCGCCGGAACATGGGCATCGTCACCCAAGTGCCTTTCTTATTTGATGGTACGGTCGAACAAAACATCCGCTTTGCCGCTCCACACATCAGTCGGGAGGAGATCACCCTCCTCGCGAACCAAATTGGCAACGGTGAATGGCTTGAAACCTTCTCGAATGGGCTCGACACCCAGGTTGGCGAGCGCGGCGCGCATATTTCCATGGGGCAGCGTCAGTTGGTGGCGCTGATGCGCGTGCTGGCGCACAAACCCGCAATTTTCATTCTCGACGAAGCCACCGCCAGCATCGATCCCTTTACGGAATATCAGATCCAACAAGCACTTGGGTTGATTCTTCAGCACTCAACCAGCATCCTTATCGCTCATCGCCTTTCCACCGTCAGGTCCGCTGACCGCATCATCGTTCTTGACCACGGTTCGATCATCGAAGAAGGCAATCATCAGGGTTTACTGGAGCAGGCTGGTCACTATGCGGAGCTCTACAACACGTATTTCCGCCACCAGTCGCTCAAATACGTTGAAGAAGCCGGGCAAATCCTTGGCAAAGTCAATCCCAGCAGAATCACCCCCTGAAATCCTCTATAATTAGCACTGGAGAAATTATGGCAAAAGTCATCGTAGCAATGAGTGGTGGCGTGGATAGCGCGGTAGCGGCTGCGTTGTTGCTCAAGCAAGGCCACAGTGTGCAAGGTTTAACCCTCCAGCTATGGCATGCCAACAATCTGGATCAAAAAGGGATCGAAGCTGCCCAGCAGGTCGCCAGGCAGTTGGGTATCCCTTTGCACGTCGAAGATGTCCGTGAAACTTTCCGGCAGGAGATTGTGGAATCCTTCATCGCCAGCTACCTGGCAAACGAAACCCCCAATCCCTGCGTTCTGTGCAACCGAGCTCTCAAATGGGCTCAAATGATCGCCTTCGCCGATGCGCAAGGCGCTGAATTTGTGGCAACAGGTCACTACGCGCGCATTGTCGCGACTGCTGACGCTAAATTCGAACTCTGGCGCGCCAGTGACCCTGCCAAAGACCAATCCTATATGCTGAGCAATCTGACTCAACAGGAACTGAAACGCTCAATCCTTCCCGTCGGCGAACTGGCGAAACCGGAGGTGCGGGCAATCGCTCACAGCCTGGGTCTTGCCGTATCAGAAACCCCCGACAGCCAGGATCTGTGTTTCCTTGACCATGAAGATTACCGACAATTTCTGCGCGATTATGCCCCTGCCGCCGCCCAACCCGGAGAGATCTGGACCACCGATGGGCGGCTAATGGGCACGCACCAGGGCTTGGCTTTTTACACCATCGGGCAAAGGAAAGGCCTGCCTGCCTATACTGAAGCGCTGTATGTCCTCGAAAAGAAAGCTGAAAGCAACATCCTGATTGTTGGTACAGCCAGCCAACTGGGAAACAGCAAGTTTCTTGTGCGCCCAGTGAACTGGATCTCCGGAGAAGCACCCGCGCTGCCCATATCATGCGACGTCAAGATCCGGTATCGTGCAAATCTTGTCCGATCAACCCTGACCGCTATTGATGGCGCTAGCGTGCTGGTAGAAACAGAGAAGCGTCTGCGGGATATTACTCCCGGGCAGAGCGCGGTATTCTACCAAGACGAGAAAGTGCTCGGCGGTGGCATTATCCGGGCAGATGGAAAGTAGGCGTATGAAAAGCAGCGAAATATCCTTTTTGCAGCACTCTGACGGCAAATGGCAGCCACAAACAGGTCAGATACCCCTTGAGCAGGCAGTCACCCTGATCGTCAATGGCAAACCCTGGATGGAAATGCTCTGTACTCCTGACATGATCGCCGAATTGGCAGTCGGTTTCCTATATAACGAAAGGTTGATCAACACCGCAGAGGATGTCACGCGTGTGCACGTCTGCGATACGGCGGATTTTGTGGAAGTTGATACAGCTCCGCCCATCAATAAACCCACAACCTGGATCAAAACCACCGGCTGTGGTGGAGGGCAGACCGCCCAGCGGCTCGAACAGCCGGAGATGCCAAACCTGAATGAAGTCATCTTGAGCGCTGAAACTGTTGCCAGGTCGCTGGATGAATTCTTGCAAACGCAACACGCCCAGACCACCTCCCGTGGTGTCCACTGCTCGGCAATTTCGGACGGCGAGAAAATTCTCCTTTTGGCTGACGATGTTGGCAGGCACAACACCCTCGACAAACTAATGGGTTTCATCCTGCTCAGGGAACCGTCACTAAAACCCTCCGTCTTGCTCACCACCGGTCGCATCAGCTCAGAAATGCTGCAAAAATCTGCTCGAATAGGTGTGTCTGTGGTGATCTCACTTACCTCCCCCAACACCAGCACAATCCAGTTGGCACAAGAATGGGGCATAACGCTTATCGGCTATGCCAGAGGTTCCCATTTCAACGTCTACTCCCACCCGGAACGTTTTTCCGATCTGGGCTGAAGCGTGGGAAGGATATTTTCGAACCGTCAGAAGGACAATCCAACTTGACTAATCCCCACAAAAAGCTAAAATAAAATATGTCCAATGGGAAGAGTCCTGCTTTGGCAGGCACCGAAGGGGCAAGCCGGTTATGCTGAAACTCTCAGGTAAACAAACCCTCAAACCTCTGAAATCAAGGATAACAGGGGCACAAGAAGTGTCTCTTGTCTAATTAACGATCTTAAAAGGAGCCAAAATGTTAGTACCAGAAGAACTGAAATATCAGAAAACAGACGAGTGGGTCAAGGTTGAAAACGGTATTGCCACCATCGGCATTACCGACTATGCGCAGGATTCCCTCTCCGATGTTGTTTTCGTTGAATTCGCCGTCGATCCCGATGATGAGGTAAGCGCCGGAGACAGCCTGGCGACGATCGAATCCGTCAAAGCTGCGGCTGAAGTTGTCTTTCCTGTCAGCGGAAAAATCCTCGAAGTCAACCAGATCCTCACCGACACTCCCGAGCTGCTGAACTCCGAACCCTACACTGGCGGTTGGCTTGCCAAAGTCCAGGTCAGTGACGAGTCCGAGCTCGACAAACTGATGGATTCGGCTGCTTACGACGCTTATTGCCAGGATCGGTAATTTTATGTTCACTCCACACACGCATGCTGATGTGGAGGCGATGCTCAAAACAATCGGGGTCGAAAAAGTCGAGGACCTCTTCAAAGTGGTCCCCGAACAAAACCGCTTTCCCGATCTGAACCTGCCGCAGCCGCTCTCCGAGATGCAAGCTGCCACCGAATTGGACAGTATCGCCTCAGCCAACGCCACCACCCGCGATTTTATTAGTTTCCTGGGTGCCGGCGCATACCAACACTACATCCCCGCCGCAGTCGACAACCTTCTGCAGCGCGGTGAGTTCTATACAGCTTACACCCCTTACCAACCTGAAATTTCCCAGGGCACACTCCAGGCGATCTTCGAGTTTCAGAGCCTGATCAGCCTGCTGACCGGTATGGACGTCAGCAACGCTTCTCACTATGACGGCGCAACTGCCGCTGCCGAAGCCGTGATCCTGGCATTCAACCACTTCAGAGGCAAACGCGACAAGATCCTGCTCTCTCGCGCCATCAATCCCCAGTATCGCGATGTCATTCGCGGCTACATGCAGGCTAATGATGCCATCCGCATCGTCGGGGACGACCCCGAAACCGGCATCGAGCCAGACTTGAAAAACCTGATCGACCAGATTGACCTCGACACCTGCCTTGTAATGGTGCAATATCCCGATTTCTTCGGGCGCATCATCGACTATGCATCCCTCATCGAAGCCGCCCATGCCCAGGGAGCCCTCGTCGCGGTCGTGGCTAACCCCACCGCTTTAGCCCTCCTGACACCTCCGGGTGAGATCGGAGCCGACATCGTGGTTGGCGAAGGTCAACCGCTCGGCATTCCGCTTTCCTATGGCGGTCCCTACCTCGGATTCTTTGCGGTCAAAAACGCGCTCCTTCGCAAGATTTCCGGACGTCTCGTCGGTGAAACCGTGGACACGCAGGGTGAGTTGGCTTACGTCCTGACCCTCACTGCCCGCGAGCAGCACATCCGGCGCGAAAAAGCCTCCTCCAACATCTGCTCCAACCAGGGGCTCATGACCCTTGCCGCCACGATCTACATGACCCTTTTGGGCAAAACCGGCTTCCAGCAGGTAGCGAACCTGTGCTATCAGAACGCTCACTACACCGCCAACGCGGTTCAGGAAATTCCCGGCTACAAGCTTCCCTTCAAGAGCACGCCGTTCTTCCATGAATTCGTTGTCCAGGCTGACGAGAACGTCCCCGAGCTGCTGGCACACCTGCAGCATCACCACATCCTTGGTGGTTACGACCTCAGCCAGGACTACCCCGAACTCGAAGGCTGCCTCCTGATGGCAGTTACCGAGATGAATTCACGCGAAGATATCGACTATCTGACCGACGTTTTAAGCGAGGTGGAACATGCGTGAGCCAACCATTTTTGAGCTTTCTTCCCCCGGACGCACTGGTGTCACCTTCCAGGAACCCGATGTTCCCCTGAGCGAGATCCCCCAGGAATTCGCCCGCGCGAACCTTCCCTTCCCCGAGATCTCCGAGTTGGGTGTTGTGCGCCATTTCACCAAGCTCTCCCAGAAAAACTACGCCATCGACCTTGGTTTCTATCCCTTGGGTTCCTGTACCATGAAGTACAACCCCAAGATCAACGAAGTCACCGCGCGCTACCCCGGTTTCGCCGCCGCCCACCCTCTGCAGCCTGAAGATACTGTGCAGGGTAACCTCTACCTGATGTACACCCTGCAGAACTGGCTGGCTGAGATCGGCGGCTTCGCCGATGCCACCCTGGCGCCTGCCGCCGGAGCGCAGGGCGAGCTCGTCGGCACGATGATCATCGCCAAATACCACAAAGACCGCGGCGACCTCAAACGCACCCGCATCCTCATCCCCGACTCTGCCCACGGCACCAACCCTGCCTCCTCAGCTATGCTCGGATTTGACCCCGTCCAACTGCCTTCGGACGAGCGCGGCAATGTGGACCTCAAAGCCCTGGCTGAGCTCTGCGACGACACCCTCGCCGGCATCATGTTCACCAATCCCAACACGCTCGGCTTGTTCGACGAAAACACCGCCGAGGTCATCCGCATTGTGCACGAAGCCGGCGGCCTGGTTTACGGCGACGGCGCCAACATGAACGCCCTTCTCGGTGTGTTCAAGCCCGGTGAGTGCGGTATTGACGTCATGCACTACAACCTCCACAAGACCTTCTCCACCCCACACGGCGGCGGCGGTCCTGGCAGCGGTCCCGTCATGGTCTGCGAAAAGCTGGTTGATTACCTCCCCGATCCCCATGTGGTCATGACCGATCCGGGTGATGAGGATACTCCTCCCACCTATGGTTTTGCCCGCCCTGAGAAATCCATCGGGCGTGTCAAGACCTTCCACGGTCACTTCGGCATGCTCGTGCGCGCCTTTACCTACATTGCGATGCTCGGGCAGGAAGGCTTGCGGGATGTGGCTGAAAAAGCCGTCCTGAATGCCAATTACCTGCAGGCAAAGCTGAAGGGCACCTACACCTTGCCCTATGACCGCTCGTGCATGCATGAATTCGTGCTCGAGGGCTACTGGAAGGACGTGCCGGACATTCACGCCCTGGATATCGCCAAGCGGCTCATGGACTACGACTTCCATCCGCCCACAAACTACTTCCCGCTGATCGTGCATGAGGCGCTCATGATCGAACCGACCGAGACTGAAAGCGTTGAGACGCTGGACCAGTTCGCCGACGCGATGGTAAAGATCGCCGAAGAAGCCCGCACCCAGCCGGAGCTGCTCAAGAACGCCCCGCATAACACGCCTGTGAAACGCGCGGACGAACTCAAAGCCGCCAAAGATCTGGTCTTCTGCTGCTATCCAGTGGGAGAATGGGAGAAGAAGTAGTCACCACCCGGTAAGGGTTAATTTAACTAAATCTGTTACTCTATTAGGCTGAACATGCACATGATCAGCCTAATTGTTTTTCCTGTCACATCGTGCCCGTAGGGTATTGCGAACCTCTTCTGTGAAGCAATCTAAACTCGTGGCAGACCAACACGTTTGAGGTAAGAGGATCACGGTCGAAAACCACGAAGTGTGTTTGAACCGATCTTGTGCTTCAATGTAAACAGTTTAGATCGCTTCATTCCTCGCGATGACAGGTGGATTCGCCACTGCGACTGTTTGCTTTGAGAGTAGGAGTGTAGCGATGCGGCGATCAGTAGATAAGCCTTCCCTTGGGGGAAGGGGGACCGCTTGCGGTGGATGAGGGTTACCTTGATCGTGCCAGCGTTACGAAGTACTCCGCCACCGGAGGAAGGCGTGGGCACGCCGCGCACGGGAGGTGAATGGAGGTCTCAAGTTGGGGTTGGACGCCTGCGGCGAGGGGCTGTGCTCGGGCAGAGCCCGGCACAATCCTTCTTCTCTCATGGTCTCACGACCGTGAAAGGCATTTGACCAGATGGTCTCCATTCAGACATCCAAAGCCAGATCGCCACGCTACGCTCGCGATGACGGGAGTCCCTTTTTCCAAGCAGCGCGCCGCCACCCCTCCTTTTCCGACTTTGGAAATCTCAACCTAATCGATCCAATTTTGGAAAGTTTTCAAAGGAAAGCGATGAAAGTCAACAGGCAATTGAGTCAAATTAATTTATAATTATGCACAATACGTAATCCTTCACCGCACAACAATTAAATATACGGAGGTTGCTCATGTCAGTCCGCCAATCCAAAACCCTTCTCGCCGATCTGCTTATCATCGCAACGCTTTTCCTCTCCGCGATCACAGTCAAACCTGTCCTCAGCGCGACCTTCATAGTGAATTCTACCGAAAACGCTGTGGATGCTGTTCCAGGAGACGGGACCTGCGAGACGGAAACTGAAAACGGCATTTGCACCCTGCGTGCCGCCATCCAGGAAACCAACGCCCTTCCTGGCGCAGATACCATCACTTTCAGCATCGCGCCTGAAAATCCTCTCAATTTTCGTATCATTGAGGTTCCGTACGCGCTGCCGTTGATAAAAGATCAGTTGACCATTCAGGGTCCCAACCTTGGTGGAACGGGAGCAAGTATCACATTGGATGGTGATGGCACCTTTATCGGCTTATGGGTCGACGCGAACAACTGTGTTATTCGCAACCTGACCATCCGCAATTTTGAAAGAGGAATAGCAGCGACCAACGCCAGCGGTCTGTTGATCGTGGGTAATCGTATCGGAAAGTTTGGTGTTTCCATTCCAAACCCTCTTGAAGGTAATGCCAAGGAGGGGATTTATTTTGATAATGTCATAGGGGCTGTTATTGGCGGTGATACTGCTGCTGACCGCAATATCATTTCAGGCAATGGTCAAAGTGGTATCTTATTGCTTGACAGTGCCAGTGTTGTGATAAAGGGCAATTATATCGGGACCAACGAGAATGGAACAGCTGCCGCATTGCCTCAATATTAATGTAACTTTAC
>DIVL01000068.1 GCA_002435825.1 Anaerolineaceae bacterium UBA6133 | reverse complement strand
GATTGGCGGTGGGTGTGGCTTTTGGTGCTGCGGGAGCCGGCATCGATGGCGCAACCCTCAGCTCAGCGATCGCCCTGGCGCTGGGTATCGGAATTCAAAACTTCCCTGAAGGCATGGCGGTCTCCATGCCGCTGCGCAGTGAAAACGTGAGCCGCAAGAAGGCTTTTTTGCTAGGGCAATACTCAGGCATGGTGGAACCGATCGCGGCAGTTATTGGCGCATGGGCGGTTTTGTCCATTCGCGGTCTGCTGCCGTATGCCCTGGCATTTGCTGCTGGCGCAATGATCTACGTGGTGGCGGAAGAATTGATTCCCGAGGCAAAACGCTCGGCGGGTAATCACTCGGATGTGCCAACTATTGCAGTTATGCTGGGGTTTGCGGTCATGATGCTGCTGGATGTTGCCCTGGGTTAGAGCCCAGGTTTTTGCCAGACCTGGTATAAGCCCAGGTTGCCTTCCTTGCCGTCTGAAAAGAACTCATCCTGAAGTAGCAACCCATGTGATTCTCCCAACGCGCGTAATTCTGACGGAAAGAAGTGGTGGATGTAGCGCAGCTTTGCTGGCTTACCCGGATCAGCCCGCCAATCCATCAACAAATCGTTTTCCTTTATTTGTTCATTCTCAAGGCCGGTCGGCTTCCACGGCACGAGGTGTTTTTCGAGACGCTGATTTCCCAGCACTTGCCAGCATGAGAAGAAAAAGCGACCTTGGGGGCTTAGTTTGCTGCTGACTGAGGAAAACAATTGGCGGTGCAAATCAGTTCCGGGCAGGTGATGGAGCGTGGCAAAGGAGCAAATTGCATCCGCCTCGTCGACCAACTCCAACCAGTCAGCGTTTACCAGGGAGCCCTGCATGAAGGTGTAACTTCCAAAAGCGGCGTCCTGTGTGGCAGCTGCTGCCTGCTCCAAAAAGTAGGTATTTTCATCAACGCCAAAATAATTGCCGCAAAAACCTTCACTTTTCAGTAATTCCGCCAGGTTGCCATTGCCGCAACCCAAATCCAGCATCACTTCGGCTCGCATTATCTGGGGAAGCAGACGCTGCACGCCGGGTTGGACGCTGTGGCGTGTCGCAGCAAAAGACTGCGCGTAGGTGGCGTAGAATTCCTGGTTCAGACGCAGGAGCTTTTCGACCATTTTGGGTTGCATATGCTGATTTTATCAGTTAGTTTGCTAATCTGAATTGGCTGGCATCCAGCGAAATCTTGGCTATCAACCGCTTTCAGAGTGTGTAGCAGATCACTCTTTGTGTTTCGAGAAAACTAATGCTTCTGCCCTGAGGTAGAATAGGAATTCATGACTACCTCCACCGAACGCGAACGTTGGCAAAAGAAGCGCCAGTATTCCCCCCAGGAGCTTGAACTCGCACTCAAAGTGCTTGAAGCCGTGCGGGCAGGGGCTGAGGTGCTCCAGGCTCTGCGGGCGAATCCCCTCCCAGAAGGCAGGGGGTTCCTTGCCAAGCACACTCTGGTGGCTGCTTACCGGCGCATGGTGGAGACGGGCGAGTGGGAGGATGATCCTGTATTACTGGCAAAAATCCGGATGAAGCCAATCCGCACGCTTTCAGGCGTGACCACCATCACCATCCTCACCAAACCTCATCCCTGCCCGGGCGAATGCATTTTTTGCCCCAGCGAGGCTGGATTGCCGCAATCATACCTATCAGATGAACCCGGCGCGCGCCGCGGGGTTGAAAACCACTTCGACCCTTACCTGCAGGTCAGTTCAAGGCTGAAAGCCCTCCACGAAGTGGGTCACCCGACCGAGAAGATCGAGCTGCTCATCCTGGGAGGCTCATGGTCGGCATACCCTTCCGACTACCGTGAGTGGTTCATCCGCCGTTGCTTTGAGGCGCTCAACGAGGAGAATCCACTGGATGACCAGGGTCCTGTCCCACTGGCTGAGGTGCAGGCAAGAAATGTTAATGGCGTCCACCGTAATGTTGGGTTGGTGGTTGAAACCCGACCTGACCTGATCACGCTGGATGGTTTGCTGGAATATCGCCGGCAGGGTGTCACCAAAATCCAGATCGGGGTGCAAAGCATGGATGACAAGATTCTGCAGCTAAATCGCCGTGGTCATACCGCGGTAGAAACCGAAGAGGCAGTCGCCCTGGTGCGTGCGGCCGGCTATAAAGTCCTGCTGCACTGGATGCCCAATTTGCTTGGCGCCACCCCCGAAAGCGACCGGGAAGACTTCAAACGCTTGTGGCGGGATGGGGGATTGCAGCCTGATGAGCTCAAGATATATCCCTGCCAACTGTTGGAATCCGCAGAACTCTACCGCTATTGGCAGGCGGGCGAATATCATCCATATTCGGAAGATACTTTGATCTCGCTGATTGCAGACGTAAAGCTGGAAGTGCCCCGCTTCTGCCGCATCAACCGCGTCATTCGGGATATCCCGTCGCCCCTGGTGGTGGAGGGGAACCGAAACACCAGCCTGAGGCAGAATGTCGCCCAGCTTTTGCAGCAGCGCGGGCAGCAGTGCCAGTGCATCCGCTGCCGTGAGATCCGGTACGGCAAGGTCGATGCCGAATCCCTAGTATTGACCGATCAGGTCTACCAGGCAGGTCAGGCGGAAGAGCATTTTCTGTCCTTCAATACGCCGGATGACAAAATTGTTGGTTTTCTAAGGCTTTCCCTCCCCAAAGTTGAAACCAACCCAACCATCCCTGACCTTCAGCAGGCAGCGATCATCCGGGAGGTGCACGTGTATGGGCAATCGCTTGAAGTAGGTTCTGAGCAGGCGGGTGCCGCCCAGCACATTGGTTTGGGCACTCAGCTGCTGCTTGAGGCGGAACGGATTGCCAGGGAACATCATTATCAGGGTTTGGCGGTTATTTCTGCGGTTGGCACGCGTACTTATTACGCCGAAAGGGGTTTTGAGCTCGGCGAGCTTTACATGCGCAAGTCCCTTGAATAAAAAAACCGCTGGTGTGTAGTACGCCAGCGGTTTTTAGTTAATCTTATCCTAACCCTTGCTGTGGGGTATGAAAGGCAGGATCTTCGCGGCGAAGTTGGCAGCGTTTACTGACTGCAGCCAGACCTTTCCGGGACCCTGAATGCTGCTCAGGAACAATCCCTCACCACCGAAGAGCACATTGGTAAAACCTTTGACGGTTTCGACGTCATAGGATATCCGGGATTCAAACAGGGCAAGATTGCCGGTGTCGACTTTGAGGCGTTCACCAGGAGCGAGATCTTTCTCGACAACGGTTCCATCCAGCTCAAAGAAGACGATACCGCGCCCGCTCAGCCGCTGCATAATAAAGCCTTCACCGCCAAAAATGCCAGCTTTGAGCTTGGTAACGTAAGTAGAGAGCTCAACGCCCGGGGTCGCGCATAAAAAGGCGGATTTTTGGGCAATATATTCCATGCTGCCATCCAGCTCCAGCGCGATGATGGCTCCGGGGAATGAAGAAGCAAGGGTCATCTCGGCGCCGCTTGCGAGGGCGGTGTAGGTGGCCATGAACAGGGACTCGCCGGATAGCATACGTCCGAGACCTTTCATCAGACCACCGCGAACGTTGGTTTCCATCCTGAAATTATCGGTCATCCAGGTCATGCCACCTGACTGAGTATAGATGGCTTCGTTAGCTTCAAACTGCAAGCTGACTGCGGGTAATTTGTCACCAAAAACCTTATATTTCATAATAGTCCTTTCACTATTACAGGAATTGTAATATATTAACAATAATTAGAAAAGAATGTGCTTGTGCGGTGCACAAGTATTAAAACTGATTTACGCCTATGCTAATTGTCGTCAGCGGGTGCGTCCGCGGCAGGCAGGGGACTGGTATCTTCTTCCTTGGCTGGGTGAGATACGTATGGGATAGCAGAACGTTGCTCGATGCGGGTCAGCATATCCACACGGCGTTGATGCCGCTCGCCCTCGAAGGAGGCGTTCAACCAACCCTCGGTGATCAGGGTTGCCAGACCGCTTGCCACCACTCTGCCTCCCATGCAAAGCACATTGCTCTTGTTGTGACGCTTTGAAAGGATAGCGGAGTAGGGTTCGCTGCAAGCCGCAGCCCGAATGTTGGGGATCTTGTTGGCGGCGATGGACATGCCGATTCCGGTGCCGCAGATAAGGATACCGCGGTCGAATTCAGTGGAGAGGATCGCCTTGCAGACAATCTCAGCAATGCGCGGATAATCACTGCTTTCCTGGGTGTGGGTGCCAAAATCCTCATAGGGGATCATTCGGCTGTCAAGATAAACCTTGACGGCTTCTTTTAGCGCCAAACCTGCATGATCAGAACCAATTGCGATTTTCATAGTTACCTCACTTGGATGAATTGTCATCATTATACCGAACTCCTGATGTTTTTTTGCAAAAATGCGTATTTGCACAGCTTTTCAGTTGTAGAGTGTCCATCTTGACTACGCAGTCGTTATCTGTTCAAATTAAACCGACTGGTCGGTTTAATTTTCTTTAGAAGGAGTCTCATGCAAAACAAGCTTTCGTCCCGTGACAAGTTACTGGAGTCCGCAGCAACACTTTTCCTGGAGAACGGCTACGAAGCCACATCGGTAAACGATATCTGTAAACATGCAGAAGTGAGCAAAGGGTCCTTTTACCACTATTTTGAGACCAAGCAGGTGCTGTTCATGACCCTGATGGAAAACTGGTCCAGCAAAGTGATGCAATCCGTCCTGAGTCAACCCATTTCCGCGGATAGTAACATCAAAGATGTTCTGATTGAGATGCCGCATCAGTTCAACGTGGCTTTTACAGCGATTCCAAAGGGCTTTCCGATACTGGTTGATTTTTGGCGGCAAGCGATGGGCGACCCGGCAATCTGGAAGATGGCAGTCGAGCCCTACCGTTACTTTACCGGTTTCTTTATGCGAATCATCGAGACTGGTCAGCAAAATGGATCCATCCGCAAGGATGTCGAAAGTGAAATACTGGCCAGATTGCTGGTTGCGGTTGCCATGGGATATTTGCTGGAAGCGACTTATGATCAGGAAAAAGCCGACTGGTCTGCTATCACTTCAGAAGGTCTGAAACTCCTTCTTGAAGGCATTGGAGGTAAAGAATGATTTTGGTTACTGGTGGGGCAGGGCATCTTGGGAACGTGTTAGTGCGTACCCTGCTTGAAAAAGACGAGAAAGTGCGTGTGCTTGTGCTGCCTGGTGAGGATGTCTCTTCACTCGAAGGACTCGATTGTGAAAGAATTGAAGGCAATATTCTTGACCCAGTGCAACTGCGCAAGGCAATGGAGGGAGTGGACCTTGTCTATCACATGGCAGCATTGGTGGCGATCACTTCCGACAAATATGAACTGATGTACAAGGTCAACGTGGAAGGAACACGCAATGTGATCGAAGCCTGCCGCGAGATGGGTGTTCGTCGCCTGGTCTATACCAGCTCCATTCATGCTCTGGGTCGTCCGGAGAGCAGTGCCACTGTTGATGAGACGATTGCGTTCGACCTGGTAAACCCCTCAGGCGCTTACGACCGGACCAAGGCAATTGCTTCTGCACTGGTCATGGAAGCCGTAAAAAAAGGGTTGGACGCGGTCATTGTTTTGCCAACGGGGGTAATTGGTCCCAGTGATTTTCGCCGCTCCGAAATGGGTGAGATGCTGCTGACGTGGATGCAGGAGACACCTTCGATTTCGACGGATGGCGCTTACGATTTTGTGGATGTGCGGGATGTAGCAGAGGGGCATATCCTTGCCGCTTCGTTAGGTCGGAGTGGGGAAGCCTACCTGCTTTCGGGCACCCAGGTGACTGTCAGTGACTATCGCCACCTGGTCCAGGAAGCTGCTGGCATCCGCTCGCATGAAATCAAGATCCCGGGTTGGTTTGTGAAGCTGATTGCTCCGCTGGCTGAACTCTTTTACAAGATCACCCGCACGCGTCCCCGAATCACCAGGTACGCCATCGAGACGCTTCAAAGCAATTCACGCATCACCTGCCTCAAAGCCGAAACAGAATTAGGCTATCACCGGCGTCCGCTGCGCGAGACGGTGGCAGATACGGTCCAATGGTGGCGTGAGAATCGGAAGCGCATCAAGCCTTCATTGCGCAAAAGTTCACTCTGATCTTGTTAGAGTGTGGTACTAAGCTTTGTAAGCGATGAGCACCAGGTCACTGCTGGAATCAGCCGCGTAGGGCTCGGCTGCGAGGTTGCCGTAGAGTGTGATATCTCTAAACTCTAACAAAGCAAGATTTGCTTTCAATTCCTCTGAAAAAATTGGCAAAAGATGGGTGGAAGTGAGTTGGGGGTGCCAGGGAGTTTTTGCTTTTCGATGAAGAGACAGGATATTGAACTGGATCTTGCCGTCAGCTTCAAAATCGTAAAAACGCAGGAAAAGCCATTCTGTTGAGCCGTCCTTTACGGTCTGAGGTTCCATCCAGCGCTTCTTTTCTCCCATCACCAGGTCAAAATTGCGCATTTGCAGTATGAGCATGCCTCCTGGTCGGAGGAGCACTTTGAAGTCCAGCAAGGTCTTTTTCAGGTCCTCATTGGAATCAACGTGTGGCAGGGAATTACCCAGGCATAAAACCGCGTCGAACTGACCAGGCTGCCCGAAGCTGTTGCTGATATTCCCGAAACCCGCCGTTCGGAAAGTCACTTTTTCACCGGCTGCCTTCGCGTTGGCATCCGCCAGGCTGACCATCTCTGGAAAAAGATCTGAACCGGATACTTGGAAACCGTGGCTTGCGAGGGCGATCGCATGACGCCCGGTGCCGCAAGCGGTATCCATGACCCGAATTTTGGAAGGATCCTCCCCGAGTGTGCGCAATTGCTGCTCCAAAAAGGGGAGTTCGTAAGCCAGGCGGTTATCCCAATTTACGAAATAGTCATAGATCGAAGCGAGTTTGTCGTACATACTAATCTCCTATTAAGGGCTGGCAGTGCGGGCAAAAATGGGTGCCTCTTTGCCCTACAGTGATCTTACTGATCGGCTGACCACAGCGAGGGCAAGGGTTTCCAGTTTGTTGATAGACCTGAAAATGGTTTTGGAAATCTCCTCCGCGGTAGACCCAGTCGATGCTGGCTCCGTTGGCTTCTATTCCGCGTGCGAGGGTGAACCTGATGGCTTCCAATAGCCTGGCAGCATCCTGCTGGTCGAGCCTTTCACCGGATCGCAGGGGGTGTATACCAGATCTAAAAAGCGCTTCGTCGGTATAAATATTTCCCAGTCCAGCTAAAAAATGCTGGTCAAGTAACAGGGGCTTTATTGCCCGCTTTCTGTGCCGCAACATTTCGTGGAACCTTTCCGCTGTCAACGTGGGATCGTTCGGTTCCGGTCCTAAGAGAGCAAATAGGCTGCGAGTGTCATTCACCAGCCATACTCTGCCAAATTTACGGGTGTCGTTGAAGCTGAGTCGCCATCCGGATTGGAAATCGAGCACCAGACGGTCGTGCTTTGCCTGAGAAGATTCGGATGGTTCCACCCTCAGGTCACCACTCATGCGCAGGTGGAAGACCAAGATCGATTCGGAGAGGGTTATGCTCAGGAATTTGGCTCTTCGTCCGATTTCAATTACCGTTTGTCCGGGCAGAAGTTCCTGGAAGGTATCCACATCCGGTTCCGCAAGTGTACGCGACCAAAGCAGACGAACGTTTTGGACAGTCTGTCCAATCAAAGAAGGAGCACCCCCTGTGCCCCGTCTTAAGTTTCTGGCGATGGTTTCAACTTCCGGAAGTTCAGGCACTTTACTTACTCGTTAAACATTGCCCCAACGCTCGTGCCTTCATTTGCCCGTTTGATGACTTCTGCCAATAAGGGACCGATGCTGAGAATTGTCAATCTATCGCCAAAAAGCGCTTGCTTCTCGGGCGACATTGGGATGGTATTGGTCGTAATGAATTGTTTCACCGGGAGGGCAGCCAGGCGTTCGGTTGCGTTTGCTGAAAGAACGGGATGGATAAAAATCACGTAAACATCCTTGGCGCCATTCAGTTTTGCCACCTGCACTGCCTCCACAACCGAGCCACCGGTGTCGATTTCATCGTCGATCAAAAGAACATCCCGCCCGTTTACATCTCCGATCAGGTTCAAAGCCTGGGTTTGCTCCTTGTTGTCAATGCGGCGTTTTTCGATGAACGCCAACGGGATATTGAGAGCTTGCGCATAACGCCTGCCATGCTTGGCAAAACCAAGGTCGGCTGTCAGCAGGACGGGATTGGTGAGATTTGACAGCCTCCCGAGTAAGTACGGTTTCAGGATATGGTAGGCGGAAAGTACATCTCCAGGTATGTCAAAGAAGCCTTGAATTTGACCTGCATGAAGGTCCATGGTGATGTAGCGGTCCGCGCCGGCTGTTTCCATCATCTGCGCTACCAGTTTGGCAGCGATTGGAACACGCGGCTGGTCTTTGCGGTCTGAACGCCCATAGCACATGTATGGGAATACCAAAGTGATGCGTCCGGCTGAGTCAAGTTTGAGCGTTTGAGCCAGGATCAGCAATTCCATCAGGTTGCGGTGAACCGGCATGGAGGTTGTCTGGATGATATAGCAATCCTGCCCACGCACTGAGGCGTGCAGTTTGACAAAAAGGTTCTCGTTGGTGAATTCAATTACATCACGACCGCAAAGCTCCAACCCGAGGTTATCAGCAACCTCCTGGGCCAGGTCAAGGGAAGCCGTTCCAGCAAAAAGGCGGATATTGCCATAGAGCAAACTGTGCAGGGTCTTGGCAGGGGTCATCTGTTTACGCGTTCCTTTCAGTTTTTGATCCAATCCGATTTTAATATGCTCATCACGTGAACATCAATGTAACGTCCATGTTTATATTCAGCCTGGCGGAATGTTCCTTCGTACACAAACCCAGCTTTCTCGTAAGCTTTCTGGGCTCTCGGGTTGGTGTCGTAAACTCTCAGCCAGATGCGGTTCAGGTTGAGCTCTGCGAACCCATAACGGCACATCGTGCGCATTGCTTCAGTGCCGTAACCTTTATTCCAATAATCCTTCTCACCGATCATGATCCCGATTTCCACTGAACGGGCTTTTTGATCGATTGGGAAGAAAGATGTGTTCCCGATCACCACCCACTCCTCATCGCTGCCCTCAGGGTGTACTTCAATCACCAGTGCGTGTTGATCGATCGGGCGCGCCTTCATTGCGTCGAACCAGCCTTCTTCTTCTACGGTCCCCATGGGGGCGTAGACTTCGAGGTTCTCGACGACTTCAGGGTCGTTGATCCAGCGCAGGAATTGCGGAATATCCGTTCGTTCAGCTGAGCGAAGGCGAAGGTTATGACCGTAAAGGTATGGCATTGATACCTCCTATGGTTCCAATCGGTTAGGTCCTCTGAACAAATAGACAGCGTCACGGATCGAGGGGAGGTTGAGCATTACCATCAACAGACGGCTCAATCCCAACCCAAGACCGCCGTGTGGCGGACATCCGTAGCGGAAAAAGTTCAGATAGTTCTGGATGGGTTCCAGGGTTAGCCCTTTGTCGAGGGCTTGTTTTGCCAGTTTTTCGTAGTGATGTTCACGCTGGGCGCCGGTGGTGATTTCCAAACCGCGTCCCAGCAGGTCGAAGCTCTTGGTCAGGCTGGGGTTGTCTTCGTGAAGCATGTGATAAAAAGGTCTCACGGTGATAGGCCAATCTTTGACAAAGACAAAATCATGAGCGAAGGTTTGTTTTATGTATTCGCCGAGTGCGCGTTCCGCACCGGGGTCAAGATCGCCTTTTCGCTCAGGAGGGAGCTTGTAATCCATGCCCTTGAGAATCTGATAGGCTTCCGCCATCGTCAGACGCGGGAAGGGGACAGTGGGCACTTCAAAATCGACGTCGAAGTTCTCTTTGATGGCATCGTGGAATTTCGCGTCTATTGCCTGATAAACATACGCCAGCCATTTTTCAGTGAAAGCCATCACATCTTCGTGGCTTTCGATCCAGGAGATTTCAAAGTCTACACCGGTGAATTCTGTCATGTGGCGCGAGGTAAAAGAGGGGTCAGCCCGGAAGACTGGTCCGATCTCAAAAATGCGTTCAAATCCAGCGGCTTGCGCCATCTGCTTGTAAAACTGGGGGGACTGCGCCAGGTAAGCAGTGCGGTCAAAGTATTCCACCTTGAAGAGTTCCGCGCCGCTTTCGCTCGGTGTGCCCATGATCTTGGGGGAATGGACTTCGATGAAACCGTTTTCAATCCAATACTCGCGCATGGCTTGCTCTGCGCAGGTCTGGATGTCAAAGATCAGGCGATTACGTTCGCGGCGAAGATCCAGGTAGCGCCATTCCATGCGATAGTCCTGGTCGGGCAGGGTGTCCGCAAAGGGTTCAAAGGGCAGAGGGAGCTCTGCATTGTTTTCGATAATCAACGATTCAAGCTGAATTTCAATGCCGCCAAGCTTGACGACCTCATTTTCGACCACTGTGCCAGTGATCGTCAAAGCGGATTCCGTTCCCAGGGTAGAAATAGCCTCAGCCAGTTCGGGATTGCCTTTTTTCCAGTGGGCTATCTGCACTAATCCGGTCCTGTCGCGCAGGATCAGGAACTGCATACTTTTTTGATCGCGCAGGGTCTGCAGCCAGCCCTTGAGGGTAACCTGTTGACCGATTTTTGTCTTCAGGTCTTTAATGTAAGTTCGTTCCATATGGTCTTACTCCGATGATTCCAAAGAGTTATTTCGATTATACGTCAATAATACACGAACTGCTTCATTCGGTGAAATCGCGCGTTTCTGCGCTTGTTCGATCAGGGAATCGATCATCTCCACGGGTACATTTTGATTGAAATCGCTGAGCAAACCGGCAATCAGTTGGTGGCGAATATTCGCCCGGATTGCTGCCTGATCCTTAGCGTGCCACTGACCGCTTTGGCGCAAGTGAGCCGCGTGGGTGAGGATGGCGTCGGTCAGTTCCTGTATGCCTGTAAATTCACATGCCACGGTCTTCAGAATTGGGGGAACCCAATGCGCTGAAGTGGTTTTATGCTCAGAATTTTCCTGGAAATCTTCCAGGTGATGTTTACCGTTGTTGATACTCCTGGCATAGCCCATTTCAACCATGTTCCTGAGGTGCGTGACGCTTTGGTCTGCCCCAGGGCGGTCGGCTTTATTGACCACCAGGATGTCCGCAATTTCCAAAATCCCGGCTTTGATCGATTGAATGTCGTCTCCTGTGCCGGGAGTGTCGACCACGATGGTCGTATGCGCCAGGTTGACCACATCCACTTCGGATTGCCCCGCTCCAACTGTTTCAATCAGGATAAAACCGTAACCGGCGGCATCAAAAACCTGGCTCAGGGCTTCAGTTTGCTCCGCCAATCCTCCCAGGGCACCCCGTGAAGCCATGGAACGAATAAAAATCTGTTTATCATCCTGTAAATCGAGCATGCGCACCCGGTCGCCCAAAAGCGCGCCGCCCGTGAAGGGGCTGGAAGGATCTACGGCGATGATGGCCACCTTCTTGTCGGGTTGGCGCTGTCGTAGCTCCCGCGCCAGGGCATTCACCAGCGTGCTTTTACCTGAACCTGGTGGACCTGTGATTCCGATTTTCTGGGCAGTGCCGGTCTCAAGGAAGAGCTCATCCAGCGCGGTCAAACCAGCTTCTGTTCCATTTTCAACCTGACTCAAAACGCGAGAAAGGGCAAGCCTGTTGCCCTTTCTTAGCGAGTCGAGTAAAGCTGAGGTCATGCCTATGCTTTCGATTTCACAGCCTCACGGATGTCTTTGCAGACTTCGCGCGTGTCTGTGCCTGGTCCATAGATCTTGTAGACACCCTGTTCGAGCAGGGTTTGGATGTCGTCTTCCGGGATGATGCCGCCCAGAAAAAGCACCACATCGGTTTGTCCATTAGCTCTGAGGTCGGCGATCACCTGCGGCACCAGCGCGTTGTGGGCGCCGGAAAGAATGGAAAGTCCAACAACATCCACATCTTCCTGCAAGGCGGCTTCGGCGATCATTTCAGGGGTCTGGCGCAAGCCGGTGTAGATGACTTCCATGCCATCATCCCGAAGTGCGCGCGCTACCACCTTAGCGCCCCGGTCGTGACCATCCAACCCGGGTTTGGCAATCAAAACGCGAATCTTTTTCTCGGTCATTGACTCTCCTTTTCGTTGTCGCTTAGATTATAACGCCTTCCAAGAGCTTTTTGGCTGTTATTGTCGCTCTGCATCAAGTCAGAGAGCGTATTATTCAATAACAATTTCTTCTGGATAAGGTAACATAAGTTTCGCA
>DIVL01000035.1 GCA_002435825.1 Anaerolineaceae bacterium UBA6133 | reverse complement strand
GACTGACCCTTTTGGGTCAGCCTCTACTTAATCCTCCGGAACGCAACCCGGCCTACAACTACAACGAGTAGCCCCGTTTTCGGCGCGATAACTTATAATAAAATCCCTATGGAACTGACTCTCGGCAACTGGCTGCTGTCCTTTCTGCCTATCCTGACCGTTATCGTCCTGATGCTCCTCTTCAAATGGGGAGCTTTGCGCGCTGGCGCCATGAGCTTTCTGGTGGCGGTAGCGGTCAGCCTGATCGCTTTCGGCGGAAGCTGGCTGATCCTGGCCTGGTCGCAAGTGAAAGCGCTGGTGCTGGCTGTGAATCTGCTGCTCATCATCTGGGGCGCTCTACTGCTTTACAGCCTCGCCAGCGAAGCGGGCAGCGTCCGCGCCATCTCTCTCTTCATTCCGCGTCTCTCCAACGACCGTTCCATCCAGCTGCTGCTGATTGCCTGGCTGCTGACTTCTTTCCTGCAGGGTATGGGCGGCTTCGGAGTGGCGGTGGCGGTGGGCGCGCCAATCCTGGTGGGGATGGGATTCAGCCCTATCCTCTCCGTCGTCATGACCACCATCGGGCACGCCTGGGCGGTTTCTTTCGGCGGGATGGGATCCGCTTTCGAGTCACTGATCGCCGTTGCGGGAGTGCCCGGCTTGCTCATCGCCCCCTATTCCGCCATCCTGTTCGCGCTCAGCTTCGTGCCGACAGGCGTGATCATCACCCTGCTTGGCACCGGCTGGAAGGGCGTGCGCCACGCTTTCCCCGCCATTCTCGCCGTCAGCCTTACGATGGGCGCCACGCTCTACATTCTCAATGTAAACGGTTTCTGGAGCCTCAGCACAATCGGACCTTCGCTGGTTGGCATCGCCACGCTCGTGCTCCTCACCCACCTGCCAGGCTATCAGGGCGCAAAAAATGCCATCTCGAATGGCGGTCAGGAACTGCGTACCAGGGATCTGCTGGTGTATCTGACGCCCTACATGTTGCTGGTGGGAATCGGTTTTGCTGTCGCCATGATCCGACCGCTCAATGCTTTCCTGAACCGGGTTTCGTTCAGTCTTTCGTACCCTGAGATCGTATCCGGGTTGGGCTTTGTCACCCCGGCAGAATCCAGCCCCGTCCTGCACCCCTTTTCGCACCCGGGCATGGTGCTGTTTGCGACCGTTTTTCTTTCAACCATCGTATTGAAGCGTGCAGGTCGGCTCAAGAACACCTCTCTCCGCCGCATTCTCAGCCTCACTTCCCACAACACGGTTGACGGTAGCCTGGGCATAGTGGTTATGGCGGGGGTCTCGACCATCATGACCCAGGTCGGCATGACGAGCACGCTGGCGAGGGGGATCGCCGAAACGATCAATGGGGTGATCTACCCGGCAGTGGTGCCCTTTGTTGGGGTGATGGGCGCTTTCCTGACCGGGACAAACAACAACAGCAACATCCTGTTTGGCGCGCTCCAGGCAGAGGCGGCTGCCCTGCTCAAGCTCAATGTACCGCTGATTTTGGCAGCGCAACACGCAGGCGGTTCGATGGGGAGTGTGATGTCTCCCACGAAGTTGATTGTCGCCTGCATCACGGTCGGTCTCGGTGGGCAGGAAGGCAAGGTCTTGCGAAAGCTGATTGGATATGGTCTAATCCCGATAACCGTGATTGCAATCGCGACTGCGATTTGGTCGTGGCTGCTGAGCGGTGGAGCTTGAAATGGGCTTAAGCAAAGAAACCAAGAAATTTCGCATCAATATGCTGGTCCTCGTGATCGAGGTCTTGCTGCCGATCCTGCTGCTTTACGCGCTCCGAAATGATTACACAATTCTTGGCAGGATCACATCCGCGATCCTGGTCCTGGGCATTATTTACCTGGTGGTGTTTAAATGAAAATCAAGAAACAAACTATTTTTCTGATTGCAGGTCTGCTCTTGCTGGCTGTCAGCGGCTTTCTCTTCACCCGGAGGGCGATCCCTGTCAGCTCCCAAAGCCAGGCTGTTGCCCTGGCTGACTGGCTCCATGGTAGCGGCGGCAATCTGAACGTGATGGTGACCTATCCCGAAAAGCTGGAAACCGGACGCAAAAACCTGATCACGGTGGCATACCAGGCGGATAAGGCGCTCGAGAGCGTCCTTTCGCAAGGAGTCGTTTTTGACCTGCAGCTCGACATGCTCAAAACCGTCGTCCAGCCGCAGAAGCGCATGCTGATCCCGGTGGAAGGCGGACGAAAAACCTTCGTGTGGGAAGTGGAACCCTTTATCGCCGGTTTTGCCGAGGCAAGTATTTCGATGGGGCTCGGCGATAACAGTTTGAGCGGCAACTATGCCATCACTGCCCAGCAAATAATCGATTTCAGCATGGAGATAACTGAGTCTACTGCCGCCACCCAAGGCGAACTGACCACCTGGGGTTTTGTCTGCCTGGCTGCCGGGCTGCTGAGCCTGCTGGCTGCCTACTTGCTGAATAAGAAAAAGCAGCCCGTAAAAAAGAGAAAGTAGCCGAAAATGGACCAACCCATCCGACGCCGTTCACTTCGCTCTGTTTTTTCGAACGCGCCACTGACCGCACTGGACCCCATTCCGCCAGTGATGATCGCGGGCGTCAGCAGTGACTCGCGCCGCGTTCGGAAAGGCTTTGCCTTCGTCGCAATCAAAGGTGAGAGCAGCGATGGCTTCAACTACATCCCATCTGCCGTTGCCAATGGCGCACGCGTCATCCTCAGCGATCGTCCTGCTCCGGAGGGACTTCCCGTACCATACGTTCGCCTGGAGGGGGACCTGCGCTTCGCCCTGGCATACCTGGCAGCGAGTTTCCAGCGCTTTCCAGCGCGGAAACTGCGCATGATCGGCGTCACAGGTACCGACGGCAAAACCACCACCTCGATGCTGATCCACCACCTCCTGACCAAGTCCGGCAAACCCGCCGGCATGATCAGCACCGTCAACGCGCTGATCGGCGACCAGGCGCTGGATACTGGCTTCCATGTGACAACGCCCGAATCTCCTGAAATCCAGGCATACCTGGCGCAGATGGTGGCTGCCGGCATGACGCATTGCGTGCTCGAAACGACTTCGCACGGGCTGGCGCAAGGACGGGTGATCGCCTGCGATTACGACCTGGCGGTTATCACCAACGTCACCCACGAACACCTTGATTATCACGGCAGCTATGAAAATTACCTCCAAACCAAGAGCAGGCTGTTCGAGATGCTCATGGAAACCCCGCGTAAACGAATCGGCAACCTTCGGCTGGCGGTGCTTAACAAAGATGATCGCTCCTACGATTATTTAAAGCGCACATCACCGCCGGGATTCCTCACCTACAGCCGGATCAATGAAGCCCACTTCTGGGCGGATGAAATTACCAGCACCATAAGCGATCTGAGCTTCACGCTGCACACAGAAACAAAGCGGATGCCGGTGCACTGCCCCATCGCCGGTTTTTACAACGTCTCCAACATCCTCGCCGCGCTTGCCACGGTCACATCGCTTGGAGTCGACCTTGAGCAGGCTGTGAAGGACTTAGAGAGCTTTGAGGGCAGCCCCGGGCGGATGCAGCGCATCGATCTTGGGCAAGACTTCACCGCCATTATAGACTTTGCCCACACACCCTACGCGCTCGAAAACGCCCTGGTCACTGCCCGCGCCATGACGGAGGGTCGGGTGATCGCCATCTACGGCTCAGCCGGCTTGCGCGACCGCGAGAAGCGGCGCATGATGCCTGCTGTGTCGGTCAAACTCGCTGATATCAGCATTCTCACGGCTGAAGACCCGCGCACCGAGCCGCTTGACGGGATCCTGGAAGAAATGGCGCAGTCGGCAATCAAAGCCGGCGGCGTGGAAGGCGTGAATTTTTATCGCGTACCGGACCGCGGGGACGCGCTGCGCAAAGCCCTCAGCCTTGCCCAGCCTGGCGACCTGGTGATCTCCTGCGGGAAGGGGCACGAGCAATCGATGTGTTTTGGTACTGAGGAATACCTTTGGGATGACCGCACCGCCATGCAAGCCGCGCTCGCCGAGCACCTTGGCATTGAAGGCGCGCAAATGCCCTGGCTGCCGACCAGCTCCACCCCAAAGCCTGCTTAGCTGATCCAGCTATTTCGGTTTGCGGGTACGTTGAAACATTTCCCCCAGCGAGCCGCCGTTAAAACCGCCAAAAACTGCCATCAGGCTGACCAGCGCTGAGAGCAAGCCGCTTTTCCAGGTCATCAACCCGATCACAATCATTCCAGCCAGCCCGCCATAGACCCCGTAGGTGAGGCCGCGTTTGTCTTTGGCGATAATGGCAACCAGGAAACCGACTGTCAGTGAACCAAGGAAAATGCCCAGCATCAGGGTCGTATCCAGTCCAGTGACCAAATCGCCGTAGCGCGCCACCAGACTGTCGACCAGGCTGAAGAAAAACAGCGCCATGGCAACATTGCCAGCTATCGCCAGCATAAGATAAGCGGTTTTGGAACCACGCGGGTCAAGTATTTTGCTCAATTTCATGGGTTTATTTTATCAGGAACTTTTCGGAAGGCAGGCTCTCATCGTGTCTTCCAGTGCCATTTCCAGATCTCCCTTTTCGTAGCCTCCCTTTTCGTAGCCAAGTTACGTCCTGCTATATGATGAAGAGAAATACTGTGCACAGTGTGACCGCGTGCCAGCAGTTCCTGCACCGCAAAATAGCGCAAAAATCCTGTGCTTCCGACCACAAATGTATTCATAATTTAATTATAGCCAAATCAATTCGAGTGTGAGGGCGAAGCATCACAAAAGAATACCTCTTCTCATTGAACAAACTCAGTAAAGGATGCTTCGCCCCTACATTGAACTACAACTATGATTAATTTTTGCGAAGCGAAGAAGATTAGGTTCGCGTATGCAAACACTTGTGATGTCAGGTTCAACCCCGCACAAGTACGCGGGGCAGGCAGTGGAACCTGACCTACGACTCTCGCCCATCAGCCACCAACTAACAATCACGGCAAAATTGCGTAATAGACCGCGCTGCCAAACGCGAGGAACACCTGCCGGTTTGGGGCGACCGCGAAGGCTGTCGCCCTGCCGGTTGGCAGACTGCCATCGTTTAACCCCGAACGCAGTACCTGGTTTAGATTCAAGCGCAGACTGAACTGGTACAGCTCAGCCGTTACAGGTTCCAGGAAGTAAATCGAAGGGTCAGGAGGAGGTGAGTAGGCCATTTGGTTGAATTTCAAACTCGCGAAGTCTGCGCCTGCCCCACCGCCGCCTACATCCTGGTATGGATAGGGGTCATCGCAGCTCACAGAACCGCTGATTTGAGAAGCCAGACAGTGCGAACTGTGCCCATCAGCATGCAGCAGAAAGAGCTCATCATTGCTCACAGCCAGATCGATCGCATCCTGAAGCTTCACCGGCATATCGTCAAAGTAAGAAACCGGCACCTGGTCAAAATTCGAACTAAATCCGCGATAGATCCAGATGGCGTTGGCGCCAGAGTCCAGCACGAGCAACTTGCCGGCGTCAAAGGATATGCTCTTCAAGTCCTGCCACCCGCCATCCGGGGGCAGTAAACTTGCTGCCACAGGATTTGCGCCAACCGCGCAATACAGAAGGTTGCCAGCTGCGTCAATTGCCAAAATCGGGGCTTTGGCAGGATTGTTAATCGGGATTGCCAGCATATCCACCAATTTGCCGACTTTTACTCCGCCAAAACTACCCGGCTTACATTTAAAGGCTTCATCCAGGGAATAGCCTTGGGACTGGAGTGTCAGGTGCCTGACCTCACCGCTGGATTGATCCAACAGGTAGAGGTCGCGGTTTAAAGAAATGATATTGCTGACGCTCATTTCAGGGAATAAACCAGGCGCGAATGCCGACTTGTAGATCAGCCGCTTTGCTCCATCCAATTCATCCAGAGCCAGCCTCGCCCTCAGATACAACGCGTTTACCTGATCGGATTTTTGGTAAGCAGCGGCTTTATCCAGCCATTCGATGGTCTGGTTCCAACCCTCGCGCTTCAGCTCATCTGTCTGCATCAGCGCGGCATTGTTGGCGGAAGCTTCCGCTTGTGCCAGGAAGTAGCTGTATTCGTTACCCTGCCCCTGGGAGAGGTATATGAAAGTGGTCAGCCCTACCAGCAGCAAGGGCACCAGGATGGCTATCAGCCATTTACTCAGGGCGGAGAGCTCGGTGAGTGGCCTGCCCTCTTCCCGTTTCTTTTCCTCGCTTTTCTGGAGGATCGCCTCGGTTTTTTCCTCGACGCCTTTCAAAAAGCTTGCCCCTTTGGCAACGCTCTGCAACGCATCTGTTTTAAACTGTTCCACATCAAAAATCGGAACGGATCGTTCCTCTGCGACTGTGATTGGCTCCACTACTGGCTCTTCTGGAATGGTTGGAGATTCTGCCGTCGCAGCCGCGGGTTCTTCTGGCTTTGGACTTGGCTTGCTTTCAGACTCTTCGGGATGGTTCACAAGCGGCACGTTTCTAAAAAGGTCTTCCGCCAGTGAGCCGTTTTCTTCCTGGAGTTCAGGTGTTTCCAGCACTTCCGCTGGCCATTCGATTTCCTGTTCTTCAACCACCTCAGGCTCAGCTGGTATCTCCTCAGCTTCTTCAATTTGCTGGACCTCTGGCTCATGCCTGGCTACCAGTCGCGCTTTGAGGCTCAAACCTTCACCATAGGTCAGCCTGATAACGTCTGTCGCACTCAACCACGGCACAAACTCAGTCAGGCTGGCTAGCTCAGCCTTCAGTGTTTCAGATTCCAGTAAATCCACAGGGATTTCTTGAGCCAGCAGCATAAAATCTCCGTCTGTCACCGCAGCCTGGAAAAACCTTGGACGGACCACGGAGCTGAGCCCCAATCCGCGCGGATCGAGCTCCGCATCAAAGAAGCGCTCAAGCCCATTCCGCTTTACCAGCAGCGCCTCCGCCTTGCCGTTGATCCCGACGAACAAAGTCTCATGGTGGATTACTCCCACGAGCAAAGAGGTCGTCTGCCAGGTGTCCTTATCCTGCAGCTGGCTATTGCTGGAAAGAAAGACCTTATTCAGCCCATCAGCCAAAGTGCGCATCGCATTCGTGACCGAACCACCCGTCTTAAAGAAGGCTGCTGCCAGCTTGCCCAGGGTCTGATCCAGCACATCATCGCTCAGGCTCACCGCTTCAGACGGCCAAATCTTGATGATCAGGCTATCCTCTTCACGCCCGCGCGCGGCACCTTTCCCGGCAGAAGCCGTAAACAACAGCCGCTTCTGGTGATTCTCGAAAGAGTAAGTGGTCAGGTCAAATGTCATAGCACACCTTTACAATCAACGTTGATATTGCGTAAACCTAATAGTACACAATTCGTGCCAGAGGGTATAATCGGGGTCATGCAATTTTCACTGATCACCGATCCCGCCGAATGGCAAGGCCTCGAGGTTGAATGGCAAGCCCTCGTGGCTCAGACACACAGTCCATTACCATTCCTCGAATTTTGGTATCAGCGAACCTGGTGGCAGACCCTCGGCGGGGGTGAGTGGTCGTCGGAGACCAGCCGTCTGCAGCTCATCATTGCCCGCCAGGATGGTCATCTGGTTGGCGCCGCACCCCTTTTCTACTGCGAAAAAGCCGATACCCCGCCAGCTTTGCGCTTCATCGGTCAGATAGAAGTCTCTGACTATCTCGATTTTCTCTGCCCGCAGTCAGAACTCCAACCCTTCATCGCTGGCTTACTTAACTTCATCAAAACTGAGCCCGGTTTGCTTTCGCGCAGTCTCGACCTGGCTAACTTCCAGGACGACTCGCCCAGCCTGTCCCTCCTGCGCGAACTCTGCGAGCAAAAAGGCGTTCCTTACACCAGCGAGGTTGTGCAACCCTCTCCGTTTATTCCCATGAAGTCAAGCTGGGAAGAGTATCTCGCATCGATCTCCAAGAAACAGCGCCATGAGATCCGCCGCAAAATGCGCAACGCTGAAGCCCGCTATGAAACCGATTGGTATATTGTCACAGCCAAACATAATCTGCAGGTAGAAATGCAAGCTTTCCTCAACATGATGCGCACTGACCCCAGCAAAGTGGCGTTTCTTACACCAGAAATGGAAAGCTTCCTCTCGCAAACCGCGACCAGGGCACTCGAGGTTGGGCAATTGCATCTTTCTTTCCTGACCTTCGATGGAATAAAGGGGGCTGCCTATCTTTCTTTCTCCTCTGGAAACAAGCTTTGGGTTTACAACTCTGCCTGGGATCCCACCTTTAGCTGCTGCTCGCCTGGATGGGTCCTGCTGGCAAAGATCATCACCTGGGCAATTGAACAGGGACTAACCGAGGTCGATATGATGCGCGGCGATGAGGTTTACAAGTACCGCTTTGGCGGTGTCGATCGCCACGTAGTCTCCTTCAAAACCTCCTTGCTTTAGCCGTCAAATCCCAAAGAAAATATCTAACGCAATATTAACGAGGGACAGGTATCCTTTTCTTGACGGGGATAATCCTCGCATGGTAACATTAAGAAAAGCAATTTTAGCACTCTCAGGTCGAGAGTGCTAATTATGAAAAGAAACATGACTGATCTGACTTCGCGACAAAAAATTATCCTTTCCCTGATCGTGCACGAGCATACCCGCACGGCACAACCCGTCGCGTCCAAGACTCTGATTGATGATTACGGTCTGCAGATCAGCTCTGCCACGGTGCGCAACGAGATGAACACGCTCTCTGAGCTCGGGCTCATCCGTCAACCCCATACCTCGGCAGGACGTGTGCCAACCGAAGAAGGCTACCGCTTTTTCGTGAGCAACCTGGTGCAGCAGACTGCCCTTCCAAGCGCCACCCGCAATACGATCAGCCATCAGTTTTACCAATCGCGGCGCGGGCTGGACCACTGGCTGCCCCTGGCAGCTTCAGTGCTCGCAAACCAAAGCCAGGCAGTCTCACTGGTCACCGCCCCACACTCGGAAAAAATCGCCTTCAAGCACATTGAATTGATCAGTATCCGTGGTTCGCAGGTGCTGATGGTATTGGTGCTGGTTGGTGGTGAGATCCGTCAGCAGATCCTGGCGCTTGGTGAGGTTTACAGCCAGGAGTCTCTCTCACAAACCGCAAATCAATTCAACCAAAATCTTGAGAATAAATCGCTTGGTCAAATCGAAGCTCTCGAACCCAGTGCCGATCCCCTGATTCAGCAGATCCTGGCTGCAATCATTGACCAGATGCACCTCACCGAGGAGCTTGTCACAGGCGAACTTTTCCTTGATGGTCTTTCGAACGTGCTCTCGACGCCTGAGTTTGCCACGATCAACCAGGATCGCTCCCCGCTGCGCCTGCTGGAAGAACGCCCCATGCTGATTGATTTGTTATCCCGCACGGTGCTGACGGAAGACATCGGTGGTGTGCAGGTACTGATCGGCGGTGAAGGCACTTGGCAGGAATTGAGAGATTGCTCTGTCATCCTGACCCGCTACGGCATCCAGGACCAGCTTTCCGGCATGCTGGGCATCCTCGGTCCGATGCGAATGCCCTACGGTCAGGCCATCAGCGCGGTCCGTTTCGTGGCGGATCTGCTCTCCGACCTGGTTACCGATACTTTGATTGAATAAGATAGGAAATCTTGAAATATTTTACGAGGAAGAAAATGACTGAAGACACAGAAAACACAAACGAAACTCCCACACCGGAAGAAGCAACCCCCGATCTGGCTTCATTGCAAGCTGAAAACGCAGACCTGCGCAAGCAAAATGAAGACTACCTGGACAGCCTCCAGCGTGAGCGAGCCAGTTTCACCAACTACAAACGCCGCATCGATCTGGATAATGCCAGTTATGCTGACCGCCTGCTCGCCGAGCATGTCAAGTTCTTCCTGCCGGTTGCTGATGACCTGGAGCGTACGCTCCTCCACCGCCCGGAAGACCCAGAGTGCGCCAGCTGGATCCTGGGAATTGAGCTCATCCTGCAAAAACTGCTCAAATCCCTTGAAGCAAAAGACGTTCGCCCTATGGAACTAAAACCCGGCGACATGTTTGACCCCAACACGCAGGAAGCAGTCACGCACGAAGAAAACGACACTTATACCAATGGACAGATTATTGAAGTCATCCAGACCGGTTATCAAATCAAAGATCGCGTCATCCGACCCGCCCTGGTCAGAGTCGCAAAATAGGAGCAATCATGGGAAAAATTATTGGTATTGATCTCGGAACTACAAACTCAGTCGCAGCCGTTATGATGGGTGGCGAGCCTATCGTTATTCCTTCCGCTGAAGGTGAACGCCTGGTGCCGTCCGTGGTGGCAGTCAACAAAAACGCTGAGCGCTTGGTAGGGCGCGTTGCCCGCAACCAGGCGATCATCAACCCTGAAAACACGATCTTCTCGATCAAACGTTTCATGGGTCGCCGGGCTGACGACCCCGAAGTGCAGCGCGCAAAAACCCGCGTGCCTTATCAAATCAACAAAGCGCCCAATGGCGACCTGCGCGTGATGTTGGGGGGTAAAGACTACACTGCCCCAGAAATTTCCGCCATGATCCTGGGCAAAATTAAGCGCGACGCTGAAGCCTACCTCGGTGAACCTGTCACCCAGGCGGTCATCACAGTGCCGGCGTATTTCAACGACACCCAGCGCAATGCCACCAAGGATGCCGGTAAGATTGCTGGTCTCGAGGTGCTGCGCATCATCAACGAACCCACCGCCTCGTCCCTGGCTTATGGGCTCGACAAAAAAGAAAAGAACGAAACCATCGCCGTTTACGATCTTGGCGGCGGTACCTTTGATATCTCCATCCTCGAAGTCGGTGACGGCGTTTTCCAGGTGAAATCCACCTCTGGCGATACTTTCCTTGGCGGCGATGACTTTGACCAGCACATCATCGACTGGCTCGCGGATGAATTCAAACGCGAGAATGGCATCAACCTGCGCGAAGACCGCCAGGCGCTTCAGCGCCTCAAGGAAGCTGCAGAGCGCGCGAAAATCGAGCTCTCCACCACCATGCAGGCTGAAATCAACCTGCCCTACATCACGGCTGACGCTTCCGGACCCAAGCATCTCGTCACCACGCTGACGCGCTCAAAACTTGAGCAGCTGACTGGCGAACTCGTCCAGCGTTCGATGAAACCTGTGCAGCAGGCTCTGACTGACGCCAACCTAAAACCAGCCGACATCGACGAAGTGGTTATGGTCGGGGGCATGACCCGCATGCCCGCCGTACAGGACGCTGTGCGCAAATTCTTCGACAAAGAGCCCCACAAAGGCGTCAATCCCGACGAAGTCGTGGCAATCGGCGCCGCCATCCAGGCTGGTGTGCTCGGCGGCGAGGTCAAAGATATCCTTCTGCTTGACGTCACGCCTCTGTCTCTCTCAATCGAGACTTTGGGCGGGATTGCCACACCCCTGATCAAACGCAACACCACCATCCCCACGCGTGAAAGCCAGGTGTTTTCAACGGCTTCCGACAGCCAAACCCAGGTGGAGATCCACGTGCTGCAGGGCGAACGTCCGATGGCTGGGGATAATAAGTCTCTCGGAAAATTCACGCTTGATGGCATTCCTGCTGCCCCGCGCGGCGTTCCGCAGATTGAAGTCACTTTCGACATCAACGCCAACGGTATTTTGGAAGTCACCGCCAAAGACAAAGCCACCAGCCGCCAGCAGAACATCACCATCACCGCCTCATCCGGTTTAAGCGAGACCGAAGTTGAACAAATGCGCAAGGACGCGGAAATTCACGCGGAAGAAGACCGCAAACATCGCGAATTGATCGAAGCCCGCAACACTGCGGATAACGCAATATACAGCTCGGAAAAAACCCTTTCAGATCTCGCCGAGAAAGTGCCCGCTGACTTGAAATCACGCGTTGAAGACGCAATCGCAAAGGTTCGCTCCGTACGCGATCAGGACGACCCCAATCCAATCAACAGCTCTGTGGAAGAGCTGATGAAGATCCTGCAGGAAGTTGGGCAGGCTGCCTACAGCCAGACCCAGTCCGAAGCTCCTGACCAAACCCAGACCGACCAGGGACAAACTCCTGAAGAAGACGACGGGGATGTGGTTGAAGGCGAATTTCATCAGGCAGAATAGTTAAAACAGTATAAAATACATCCCTGGCAGGGGAACCTGCCAGGGATTTGGTCCAATAGAGAATGACAGATAAACGAGATTATTACGAAGTTTTAGGTGTGACTCGCTCAGCCAGCGCGGATGACATTAAGAATGCGTTCCGCAATTTGGCGCGTAAGTTACACCCGGATGTCAACAAAGCTGAAGACGCTGAAGAAAAGTTTAAAGAGATCAACGAGGCTTATGGCGTCCTTAGTGACCCCGATAAGCGCGCGGCTTATGATCGCTACGGCTTCCAGGGTGTCAACACCAACGGCATGCCCGACTATTCCACCATGGATCTCTCAGATCTATTTGATCTTTTTGGTTTGGGTGGTTTGGGAGGCTTTGGCGGCTTTGGCGGTAATTCCCGGCGCAGCCGAAACGCTCCCCGCCGTGGTGCTGACCTCAGCACGCGCCTCAAGCTGACCTTTGAAGAAGCAGTTTTTGGCACAGAAAAAGAAATCGACATTACCCGCAACGAAAAATGCTCTGTTTGCTCCGGGTCTGGTGCCGAACCTGGCTCCCGCCCCGTCACCTGCCAGACCTGTAAGGGCGCTGGTGAGGTCCGCCAGGTGCAGCAGACCTTCCTGGGACAGATGGTGCAGGTTGTCACCTGCCCCACCTGCGGTGGTCGCGGAGAAATGATTGAAAAGCCCTGCCCTAACTGCCGCGGCACTGGACTGGAACGCAAGACTACCCGGAAAAAGGTCAACATTCCCGCCGGCATCGACAGCGGCAACCAGGTTCGCATGATTGGCGAAGGTCAGCCGGGTGCCAATGGCGGTCCGAACGGTAATTTTTACATCGAAATCGAAGTTACACCACACGATTACTTCCGGCGGAATGGCTACGACATTTTGCTCGATATCGATATCAACATGGCTCAGGCAGCCCTGGGCGATGAAATCACCATCCCTACTCTTGACGGCGACGTAAAGATGCGCATCCCACCAGGCACTCAGCCTGGGCGAGTCTTCCGCCTCAAAGAAAAAGGCGTTCCCATCCTCCAGAGAACCGAACGAGGGAATCAGATGGTGACTGTCAACGTTCAAATCCCAACCACACTGACTGATAAACAGGAAGAGCTGCTCGAAACCCTGGGCAAAACCATGGGCACGGATATCAAGATACAGGAACGCAGTTTCTTCGAAAAATTAAAGGATGCCTTTAGTGGATAAACCTCTTGCCTGGCTCGAAGCCTCAATTGTTTGCAGTGGAGAATTAGCCGAAGCTGTCGCCGAGGTGTTCTCACGATTTTCTCCCAACGGGGTAGTGATTAGCAGCGTCACCCGTTACGACGCCCGTGGTCACGAAGAAATTCCCACGGGTGACATGCAGGTTGTGGCCTATTTTCCGCAGGACGAACAATCTGAAGCCATCCGGCACCAGCTTGAGGAAGCAATCTGGCATATGTCCCAGATTGCACCGCTTGACTCCATCGAATATCAGCTCATTCTCGACCAAAATTGGATGGAAGCCTGGAAAAGCAACTACAAGCCACTCAAGATTGGTCGCAACCTGATCGTTTTGCCAGCCTGGGTGGACCCTGCATTAGCAGAAGGGCGCCTGCCAATCATCATCTCGCCCGACATGGCGTTTGGCACAGGCACACACCCTTCCACCCAACTTTGCATGCTCGCGCTTGAAAAATATGGCGTCAAAGAACTGGATGTGATCGATATTGGCACCGGCAGCGGCATTTTGTCTATCGAAGCGGCCAAACTTGGCGCCAACCGCATCCTGGGTGTGGATTACGACCCGGTTTCCATCCCATCCGCCATCCATAATGCCGCCCTGAACAAAGTGGGTGACAGAATTGTTTTCGAAGTCGGAACGCACACCGACGTGCTCAATCGGGAGGATGGGCTCAATCAAGCCCCGCGTGTCATCGCCAATATTCTTTCACCCATTCTGGCAAAAATGCTTTCCACTGGTCTGGCGGACCTGGTCAGCCCTGGCGGGTTGCTCATTCTGGGCGGTGTCCTCGACCACCAGGCACAGGAACTGGCAGATCTTGCCCGCAGCCTGGGGATGACCCTGCGCGAGACCCTGCACCAGGAAGATTGGGTCGTTCTCGTCCTTCACAAACCAGCTTGATCATAACGCCGGGGGTGCTTGAGGTTTAATCCCGTCACAGCGAGGAGCCCAATAGGCGAAGGGATTCACCGGTAGGGGCGAAGCATTCCAATTTAGATGCGATCCGATTTCCCAGCTATCTGTATAAAATGCTTCGCCCCTACGTCTAAATTTCACAGGTCTGGACGAAATAATGGCAGATTGCCATACCCTGCTTCGCGGGCACAGTTAATCGTAGGGCGAGCTTGAGGGCACCGTGAACGATGTGATGGACGAACTTATCGTGCCCTCAATCCGCCGTTGACAGTGATCTAGGTAGCAAGACCCATTTATTGCGACGGGTCAATGGTGTGATGGCGGATTGGAAGCACAACAAGATCTCACCATAATGAGGTGTGCAGTGCTTCCAAGCTCGCCCTAAAACGAATTGTCTCGCCCTTCGCGTACTGCTTTGCAAAATATTAAAGGCAGATCGCCACGCTTCGCTCGCGATGACGAATAACAGAATTCTGCTTTGCTGTCACAATTAATCGTAGGGCGAGCTTGAGGGCACCGTGTGCGATGTGATGGACGAACTTATCGTGCCCTCAATCCGCCGTTGACAGTGATCTAGGCAGCAAGACCCAGGTGTAATCGCGTCGGCGAGAGCCGCGGCAGGCGATAGGATTCGAGCAGCCGCGCCGTTTGCGGGATCTGCGATGCCGCTTCCCTCTGCACTGGGTCAATCATCGGTCCGCGCATCAGAAAGTTCATGATCTGCACTGCAATAGCGTTCATCATCACCGTGCTCAGGATTTCATTGACGTTGAAGTAAGCTTTCAGAATACCGGGAATGCCGCCCCAGATCATCCCACCCAAGATTCCCAGCAACATGGCAATGATGATTGCCAGCCAACCGGGTAACTCCGTAAAAGTCAGACCAAACCAGGTGGAGAGGATCGCCCCGATGATCATCTGCCCTTCCCCGCCGATGTTCGTGACACTTCCGCGATAAGCAATACAGGTGCCCAAGCCAACCAGCAGCAGCGGGATGGATTTCACTAAGGTCTCAGCTAAAGCATTAAAACTGCCAAACGCCCCTTGAGCCAACGCGCCATAAGCCGTCAGAGGATTAGCACCCAGCAGCAGTAAGAGAATTGCGCCCACCAGTAAGGCTGCCAGCGTGGCAAAAATAGGCATTAATTGATCAAAAATGGATCCAACTCGGTCTTTCAAGTGCAAATCCGCTGTTGTATGTTTTGGCGGCATAGTCAAAACTCCAGATCGGTTCAAGTGCTCAGGAAATTTCCCGCTTATGCTGATGGGCTTTCCCTGGCGAGGTACGGATTCGAATTATTGACCGATTCTACCAGCAAAGTAAGAAAACCACATTAACAAACGAAAAACAAGGATTATTGTGTCTCGCATCTTTTTTTTGAGCGCTGGAGCCCTAAATTTTGATGCGATTTTTACCGATCAAATCAATGATTACCCATAAAAAGGTTGTTTATGGAAGTTATTTTTAAGACCTGAACAACCCGGCAAAGCCATCCGACACGCTGCCTTTTTTGTTCTCACAGGTTGATTATTGGATGTATAATCATTTCCTGCCAGCCTGGTGTACACAATCAGGTCAGACAGTTTCTGTCGTACCAGTAGCAATTTGACATTGAATTTATTACCTTGATTATTGAGAGTTATTTAAGAAAGGCCAATGGTCATCCATGTCATCAACGAATCCTGCTGTACACCCAAATTCCGCCAAGAACCACGCACATTCAATTCTTCGCAACCGCTGGTTTATTTTAGGGGTCGGCGTACTCATCGTGAGCATTGTGCTCATGCTTACATTGGATATGCAACTCTATGCTGTCTCCATGGTGGCAGGGTTGATGGGTATTGCGCTGGCGGGGTATTTCATCTTGCGCATCACACTCCGCCCGGTGCAGTCCGAAACTATGGTTGGCCCGGCAAGTGATATCCGTAATGGCGCGCGCACTTACCTTAGGCGGCAAATCAGGACAATTTTACTGGTGACGCCATTCTTTGCGGCTTTGTTGTATTGGATCCTGGACTGGAAAGTAGCAGTTACCGCAGTTTGCGGTGTTCTGACCTCTTTGTTGGCGTCCTATATCGGTATGAGTGTGAGCGTGCGGACAAACCTGCAAACCGCTGATATCGCCAACGAGGGGAAGGGCAGTCCCTTCCGTATTGCCCTGTTTGGCGGTTCCGTCATGGGTTTTTGCATCACAGGCTTGAGCCTGATCGTGCTTTCCGTATTATTCAGCATTTTTAAGGATCCTGATTCTCTGATCGGTTTTGCGTTTGGCGGCGGTTTGGCAGCCCTATTTGCTCAGATCGGCGGTGGGATTTTCACGAAATCCGCGGACATTGGCGCGGACCTGGTGGGCAAAATCGAGGAAAACATTCCCGAGGATGATCCGCGCAACGCAGCAGTTATCGCGGATCTGGTGGGGGACAATGTAGGCGACTGCGCGGGACGAGGTGCAGACCTCTTCCAGACTTTCAGTGACGACCTGGTCACAGGTTCCATCGTGGCGGTCGCATTAGCTTCAATCTATGGACAGAACGGCATCTTCTTCCCGTTCCTGATGCAGAGTGTGGGTATCTTCGCCTCTGCCATCGGCATTTTCGCCACCCGGGAGTGGAAACCTGGCATGTCTCCATCCACGCAGTTCAATATCGGATTGCTTGTGAGTTCTATTTTTAGCATAGCTGGTGCGATAATTTTGTCCCTTTTATTGCTGGACAGTTGGATTATTGCTATCGCTGCTACTTTGGGCGTGGTAATCACCACAGTCGCCTCTCTGAGCACGCGTTACTATGCGGGTATGGAAGGTAAACCGGTCAAAAACATTGCCAAAGCCTCCAAACGCGGCGCCGCTTTGAACCTGATCACTGGGATTGCCTACGGCTTGCAGAGCCCTGTGTTGCCGGTGGTCGTCCTTATGGGTGTGGTGATTGGCGTCTACTCATTTTCAGGCAATAGTCTTTTGGCACTGGTGGGGGTTAACATCGGAACAGACCTGCTGATCACCTTCATTATGGCTGCGGATGCTTTTGGACCGATCGTAGACAACGCTGCAGGAATAGCCGGGATGGCACAAGCAGACAGGCCCGTTATCGAGAAGCTCTCCAAGCTCGATTCAGTCGGTAATACGATGAAGGCTATCACCAAAGGCTATGCCATGATCTCTGGAACCATCACAGCCTTTGTCATCTTCCTGACCTTTTACAGACTCGCAGGCATCGAATCGATCGATGTCACCACGCCTTTCAACCTCGGTTTCCTGTTCATTGGGGTCTGTCTGCCGTTCCTCATCTCCTCGCTGGTTATCGGTTCAACCGCCAGAACTGCTGAAAAGATGGTGGACGAGGTCCGCGACCAATTCAGAAGAAACCCGGACATTCTCAAAGGTACTTCCAAGCCGGACTATTCTTACTGTATCGATATCGCCACCCGCAACGCCTTGCGGGAGATGATCCTGCCGAGCGCCATCAGCGTGTTGGTGCCGATCGCGATTGGGTTTGCTTTTGGCATGAATGCACTGGGGGCTGTGTTGGTTGGTTCGGTTGCGTGTTCTGCCCTTTTGGGACCTTTCTTCAACAACACCGGCACCGCCTTTGACAACGCCAAGAAGACCATCGAAGACATGGAAAATATGCGCGGCACCCCTGAGCACATCGCCGCTGTGATTGGAGACACCGTCGGAGATTCCCTGAAGGATGTAGCCGGACCTTCAACCCTGATCTTCATGAAGCTGATCGGTATGGCATCCCTGCTGATTGTGCCGCTGATCAAGTAGATAAAGTGGTGCGGTGGGTAGGCTATACCCGGTGTGCTCCTGCATGTGCTTTGTGAGGCCATACTCTTCGAGCACGATGACCTACCCTCCCTGCGCTTCTCCTGCTTTGCGTGAAAATTTTTTCGTAGGGCGTGATTGAGGGCACCTTGATCGATTTAATGTGCCTGCGTCTCGTGCCCTCAATCCGCCAACAGCGGTGATCTGGCTCGCGATCCTTTTTTACATACCATCAATGGAGTCATGGCGGATTGGAAGCACACCAAGGTTTCCGTGTGATGTAGCGCACAGTGCTTCCAATACCCTGCTTCGCGGGCACTTCGTCTCGCCCTACCGGCACTTCGTCTCGCCCTGCGAATGAAATCCAAAGCCAGATCGCCACGCTATTTTCGCGAAGACGAGAACTTCCGTCGTTGCTAGGAGCAAAGCGACGTGGCGATCAGCTCGATACTTTTATTTATAAACACGACGACCTACCCTACCTGCTGCCACTACACAAGCAATCAATAAAGCACCTGCTAAAAGAAATGTGAGGGGAAGTAACCTGTCACATTGACCGCGTTGTTCTCGATGAAAAATGCTTTCGGGTCTAAATCCAGCACGCCCCGCCGTAGACGGATCAGTTCATATTTTGAGACGACCGTGTTGATGACCACAAAATCCGTATCTGTGTACGCGCCCTTCCCGTCCCAATAAGTAGCTCCGCGCTGAATCTCCTGCGTGATAAAAGGTAGAATTTCCCGCTTGCGCGTGATGACCATCACGTTGATTTTCACATTCTGATAATGAGTGCGGTCCATCATAAAGGCATAAATAAGGGTGAAAATCACCGAATAGACCATGATGAGCGGCGGATTGGCGAAGAGAGCATAGCCGTAAACGATCAGGCTGATGATTAATCCCACTCTTCCAACACTGAAATTGTTGTGCTTCATGCTAATATACACCCCCAGAATATCCGCCCCACCTGAAGACCCCCCAGCCCTCAGGCACAATCCAGCGCCAAACCCTGCCAGCGCTCCCCCCACCAGGCAGACTGTCAGCAGATCATCGAGCTCGGGAATCAATTGTCGGATTGGGATGAACGACAGCGCGAGCGTTATCACAGCAATCGAAACAACCGTTTTCAGCATGAACTTTCGGTTGACAGCTTTATATGAAATCAGCAGAAGAGGTAAATTTAGACCCAACAGGATCACACCAGTCAAAGATCCTATCCCCGGAATCACCCTTTGAAGCAGCTCCAGGATGATCTTTGCAATACCCGTCAGATTGCCAATGTAAAGCCCTGCGGGGATAACCAACAAATTAATGGTCGCTGCGTAAAGCAAGCTGCCAAAAATGATCAGACCAAAATCCCTGAGGCCGCTCCAAAAATCAGGGTCATTTAGGATCTGCTTCCATGCCCTTTTGGCGGGTTTCGCCTTACTTGCCGCGTGTTTTTTTGCTTTGGGTTTACGGGTAGAAACCTGAAGATTACCCAAGTCTTGGGTGGGTGAAACAAGAAAACTGCCATCTGCCAGGCTGATCTGTGGTATTTGATTCATAAGTCCCAATCTTACCCGAGGAGCTTGTTTTTCAGCAAGTTCCAAGGTATCACCATCCATCAGGCACAACCCTGCCAAGGCAGTTTAGTCATTGGCAGGGTACCCGGTGATATCCTGGATTTCCTTGTATAAAGGCACAAGCCGGTCATACATTTTCAGATATACCCGCTTATAAAGCTCATCATAAATCTTGCTGTTTTCAGGTTTCGGCTCAAAGGTTTGACCGATGCGCGTCATTTCTGCCACTGCGCTTTCAAACGAAGGCTGCAATTTCAAACCCACAGCCAGATCCATCGCTGCTCCCAACCCACTGGCTTCGTAGACATGAGGACGGCTGACTGGCAGGGCAAAGATGTCAGCGGTCAACTGCGCGGCCGCGTCGCTCTGGGAGCCTCCGCCGGCTACGCGCACCTCGGTAATCGGCACACCACTGCGCTTGCTGGTACGCTCCGCCCCCTCCCGCATTGCGTAAGCCAACCCTTCCAACATTGCCCGATAGAAGTACGCGCGAGTATGTATCCCTCCGAATCCGATCACTGCCCCTTTGGCCTCCGGACCGGGTGATCTCAAACCAGGTGCCCAGTATGGCTGCAGCATCAGACCCATGGACCCGGCAGGCACCGAATTTACAAGATCATCGAACAAGCCTTCCGGCTTCACTCCCCTCGCTTTCGCCAGCCGCTGCTCGTTTTGACCAAATTCCCGCAAGAACCAGGAGACCATCCAATAACCTCTGAAAAGCTGGACTTCGAGGGAATATGAGCCTGGTACCGCAGCAGGATAGGGAGGGATCAGGGGAATGACCTCGATATACCGCTGGTGGATAGTGTTTATCGTCGCAGCCGACCCATAGGATAGGCAGCAAATATTGGATGCCAATGTTCCTGTGCCAAGCACCTCGCAAGCCTTATCGGCAGCCGCCGCAATCAGCGGCAACCCGGCGGGAATACCAGTTTCCTCCGAAGCCTGGCTGGTGACCTCCCCGAGCAAACCAGCCGGAGGGACCAGGTCGACCAATTTATCAGGTTCAATCGGAACTGCCTTCCATTTCCAGTCGGACTTGCCAGCCCAAGTGTGTTTTTTGTAATCGAAGGGCAAATACGCCACCTGGCATCCCGTTGAGTCAATAAATTTGCCGGTCATGCGGTGAGTAAGATATCCGGAAAGCAACACTACCTTCGCGGTTTGGCTCCAAATTTCTGGTTGGTACTTTTGGATCCAGTTCGTTTTGGCTTCGGATTGCAGGTAGCGGATTGTGTCCATCATTCCTGAAATGGTGAAAAGCACTCCCCACAACCCTCCCACATTGGGCAAACCAGAGGTTCGCCGTTGGTCTGACCAATGAACAGCTGGTCTGAGTGGATTGCCTTGTTGGTCAAGGTTGATCATCACGTTTCGTTGGGTGGTGATGGCCACCCCAGCGATCTGTCCCTTATCCACGCCGGGGGTCGCCCAAAGTTGCTGGCACGCCTGGCATAGGCTTTCCCAAAAGATTCCAGGATCAAGCTCCGCCCAGCCCGGTTTGGGTGCCTGATAGGTTGGTAATGGGATTTGCGCTTTGAAGAGTAAATTGCCTTGCAGATCAAAAATCAACGCGCGGGTTGATTGCGTGCCAACATCAATAGCCAATAGCTGTTCTTTTGCCAATTACGCCTCCAAATCCTTGCCCCAGCGTTTTTCTTTCTGTGCTGGGGTCATAGCAATCCCAGTGTACCACCTGGGTCCATGATGATGCCAAAGTAGAAGTATACCTTCAATATCCGCATCATTTCCATCCGCTTTATTCGTTGGCAAAGGTCTCCCGAGTGCGAAGCCTCGCTGTGGGACCGAGCCGGCTGCCTTGGTAGGCCGGAAGAAGCCCGCCTTATACCCCCAGACAAACATTCTACTTTTGCGGGCTCACTCCGACATTCCCCTCAAATCACACGAAACATGGCGGCAACATCCCATTATTTGAAACCTTTTTTTGGCGGAGTGGCGAACCCCGCGAACAGAATCGCGGGGCAGGGACGCGCCATTTCGCCCTAGCAAAACCATCAATGGCGAATTGAGGGCACGATACGTTCGCACATCACATTGTTCATGGTGCCCTCAATTTCGCCCTACGATTAATTAGACGAAGTACCTGTTGGGCGGGACGAAGTGCCCGTAGGGCGAGCTTGGAAGTACTGCACACACCAGCATGCAGAGATCTTGGTGTACTTCCAATCCGCCAATACGCTATCGGTTACTCTGAATAAACAAACCTTGCCACCCAGATCACCGTCGATGGCGAATTGAGGGCACGATACGTTCGCACATCACATCGTTTACGGTGCCCTCAATTTCGCCCTACGATTAATTTTTATGGCAGGCTTGTAGGTCGGAATGAGACTGCCTCATGAAATCTTCCCACACAAGCCTTGCGCAGGCTCACTCCGACATTGATTTGTTTGGCGGGGTGCGCAAAAGAGTGCTGCGGTGGGTAGGCTATAACCCGGTGTGTTCCTGCACATGCTTTATGACGCCAACCCACCCTACCTGCTCCGACATTAATTTACTTGGCGGAGTGCGCAAACCCATCCGCACAAGATAGTATTTGTTTAGGCGCCAGTGACTGGTAGAATTAACGCATTCAAGGAGAGACTATGAGCGTCAAACACATCCAGGATATCCCCAGCGAGCCCGTCCCAAATGCGACTGGCGTAAACAAAGCGGTGCTGATCTCAGCACAAGAAGCGCCCAACTTCGCCATGCGCAAATTCAGCATCCAGCCCGGAGGCGGCATGCCACTGCACACCAACAAGGTCGAACATGAGCAATACGTCCTGCGCGGCAGAGCCCGTGTGCGCCTGGGGGAAGAGATCCTCGAAGTGACCGCGGGCGATATCGTCTTCATCCCCGCTGAGCTGCCCCATTATTACGTCAACATCGCCGATGAACCCTTCGAGTTTCTCTGCCTGGTGCCCAACCGGGAAGACGTAACCACCCTCCTCTGACCAATGTTCTTCTCAAGGAGTTATAAAAATGCCACGCCCCGCATCCCCAATCGCTACTGATCACGTCATACTTTCCCTGGTGGACGAAAAACCGATGCACGGCTATGAAATCCATCAGCGGATCGCCTCCATGCCTGGCATCATCAAAATCTGGAGCCTAAAGCAGGGTTTGCTGTATGCCAAACTGGAGAAACTGAAGGAAGCCGGTTTGCTTGAAGATGCCCCCGATCACCCCGAAGCCAATCCATCGCGCCACTACTTCAGGCTTACGGCTGCCGGCAGGGAGACACTTAACGCCTGGATCGACTCCCCCGTCACCAGGGCGCGCGACATTCGCCAGGAATTTCTGGCGAAGCTGATCATTGCCCGCAAGTACTCCCTCGAACGCGCGCTCACGCTGCTAAAAGCCCAGCGTGAAGTTTGCCTGCGCTGGCACACCAGCCTTGCTGAACAGGCACCCCCACAGCAAGAGTCAGAGCTGGATGATTGGATCGTTCACTCTTATCGCTTGTTTCGGGATGAAGCCAGCCTGCGATGGCTGGACGACCTGGAGGGTTGGCTGATCAAGCTCGGCTGAAAGCAGTTCCCCGCTGTTTGCCAAGGTTTTCCACTTAATCGTTTCACGATTTTTTTAGCAAATCTTTCTCAAACGTTGTTTGTCCTCGTGCCCGCCAACAGGGAGAAGCTATCGCAGTCTTGCTTTTAGGTGACTCCATTCAAAATTCCTGTTTACACGCAATCCGGGCATTTGTTGTAGAATGGAAGCCGACTCTTAAACCGAAAGCTGCTATCTTATGACCTCAACTGAAAACCTGCAAAAGCCTCAAACCCGCCCCGACACCCCGATCGCCTGGATCATTCGCCTCGTCAAAGGCATTCTCGCTGGCATCGGCGCCATTACCCCTGGCCTATCCGGTGGGGTGCTCATGGTTGTGTTTGGCATCTACGAACCACTCGTGCGCTGGCTGGCGGATATCCGCAAGAAATTCCTGCCCAACCTGCGCTACTTCCTTCCAGTCGGGATTGGTGGAATCATTGGCGTTGTCGCTTTTTCGGCTGTCATTGATTATGCCTTCGGCCATTTCGCTGCTCAATTCACCTGGCTCTTTATCGGCTTCATTGTGGGCACTCTCCCCTCTCTGCTAAAAACTGCGGGCGAACAGGGCCGTAAAAACTGGCACTGGCTGCTGCTTGCCGTATTTGCAGTGGGGATCTACCTCTTTATGACCTGGATGAAAACCATCGGCTCTGTCACCATGCAGCCCAGTTTCTGGGGCTGGGTACTCAGTGGCGCGCTCACCGGGCTGGGGTTGGTTGTGCCAGGTATGAGCCCTTCGAACTTCCTGCTTTACCTCGGCCTCTACCAGCCAATGGCTAACGGCATCAAGAACCTCGACCTGGGAGTGATCCTTCCGCTCATCCTTGGGGTGGTGTTGGTGATTTTCATTTTTGCACGGTTGGTTAGTTGGCTCTTCCGCAATCACCATGCCCTGATGTACCACGTCATTATTGGCATTGTGATCGGCTCAACCGCTGCCATTATTCCTTCTGGTGTAAACCAGATTGGCGTCATCTTGGCATGCGCTTTACTCTTTTTGGTGGGTGGTGCTGCATCTTACGGATTGGCAAAACTGGACGAAAAGCACCCGCACGAGTCGCTATTTTAGGCTTGGTGAAGAGCGAGGAAGATAACTTTCCCCTGGTTGTATTTCATCAGTGGTGATGTTTGAGATTATACGGCTTGAAACCCGCAGTCAAAGGATTCTGTCAATCCTTTGCCAAAGCGGAAAATGTGTTCCACCTGTGCCTTGCCATCGGCGTGCTGACACGCGACCGCTAAATTATCCAGAACAAAACGCCATTCCAGGTTTTCTTGCTGAAGGTGGGTAGTTACTTCGTCCAGCATTTCCCAGCTTAGGTCTTTTATCGTCAGGGTGATGTGCGGATGCCAGGTTTCGGGGGAGTAAAGCGGAGAGGGGTCCAGAGTGAGCGGAAGTAACTGCTGCCAAAGCGCTGCATGTAATTCCAGCAGTCTTGGTGATTTGCTAACTTCAATGAAAAGGACGGGTGATTCACCGCTGAAGTGATTTAAGCCCTGGGTGCAGACTTCGAAGGGCTCCAACCTCAGGGTGAGCTCATGCAGGCAGGAGATGACTTCCTCTTCCTGATAACCCTCACCCAACTGCCAAGTTAGGTGCGGGATCGGAGTGAGGCGGACGTAATTCAATCCGAAGTGATCTTCAAGAGAATCCCAAATGCGCTCGACATGGGTGTTGTAAGGCTCTGGTAATAGCGAAATAACCGCCTGCATGCTTCCTCCTGAGCTCTATTTTATCATCGGAGTCTCCTGGTTTGCGGATGAATATACACTATGACAACAAAAAAGCTGATTGAAGCTATACAAGTGCAAAATCGAGTTATCGTAAATTTTAGTCAGAAGACAAAAGTGATGAAAATGACCTGCCTTTATCTCCTTTCTATCTTGACTTACCCACTTTAAACAAAACACGATGGCTGCGGGGCAACCACCGTGGGAAAGGTAGACAAAGACCAGACGAGCAGGGGCTGCTCGACGGGAATGGCTAAGTTGTAAGGGTTCTTTTGCGTCTGTTTCACAACAACGCAAAACAACCGTTCTGCAGAAATCAGACTAAATCTTGATTTCGATATCCACGCCGGCAGGGAGGCTGAGGCGCATCAGCATGTCGATGGTCTTTGAATCGGGTTCCAGCACGTCGATCAGACGATTGTGGGTGCGGATCTCAAAGTGTTCATGGGAGTCCTTATCAATGAAGGTCGAGCGGCGCACGGTGAATTTCTCAATGCGGGTGGGCAGAGGTACAGGACCTACCACCTTGGCACCTGAGCGCTCAGCGGTCTCGACAATGCGCTTCGCGGATTGGTCGAGGATGCGATGATCATATGCTTTCAAACGAATTCTAATTTTTTGTTTTGCCATTTTCTACCTTTTTCATTTTTCATTCAGGAACCCAAGCTCCTGGAAATGTCGTGTTGGACTCAGCCGCTTATCCGACCGAGAATTTTCTTCATATATGCGTCCGAGACCTGGGAGTAGTGTTTGAACTCCATGGTGAACACTCCCCTGCCCTGCGTGGCTGAGCGCAGCTCAGTGGCATAGCCAAACATCTCCGACAAGGGAACTTCGGCGTGCAGGGCTTTGGCGTTGCCAAAACGGTCTTCCATGCCCAGAATGTTGCCCACACGGGCATTGACCTGACCGATAACGTCACCAGTGTACTCTTCAGGCACCGTAATTTCGACTTTCATGATCGGTTCCAGGATGACGGGAGCGGCTTTTTCGGTAGCCTCGCGCACTGCCAGCAAAGCTGTTGTGCGGAAAGCCATTTCGCTCGAATCCACCTCGTGGTATGAGCCGTCAATCAGGGTAACCTTAAAATCTGTCATCGGGAAGCCCGCCAGAGGACCGCTTTCGGCCGCATCCAGCACACCCTTTTCGATTGGCGTGATGTATTCTTTCGGAATTGCTCCGCCACGAATCTTGTTCTCAAAGATGACTCCAGAGCCATTTTCCAGCGGCTCAAGGTCGAAGACGACATGACCAAACTGCCCGTGACCGCCGGTTTGTTTGCTATAGCGATAACTGAATTTGCTGATGGGTTTGGTGATCGCTTCGCGGTAAGCCACGCGAGGCTTGCCAACATTAGCCTGCACCTTGAACTCGCGCAACAGGCGAGTGACCAATACATCCAAGTGGAGTTCGCCCATGCCAGAGATCACGGTCTGACCCGTTGCGTCGTCCTGCCGGATCTGGAAGGTAGGATCTTCTTCCGCCAGCTTAATCAGCGAGTCGGCCATTTTGTCCTGATCGGCTTTGGTTTTGGGTTCAATCGCAATCGAAATGACCGGGTTGGGGAAGCTGATTGTTTCCAGAAGCACCGGATTGGTGGGGTCACACAGAGTGTCACCAGTGAAGCTGAATTTCAGACCAAGGATCGCGCCAATATCTCCCGCACCCAGTTTGTCAATGTCCTCCCGGCGATCCGCGTACATGCGCAGCAGACGCCCAATGCGTTCTTTCTTATCCTTTGAGGAATTGTAGACGGTGCTGTTTTGTTTGATTGTGCCCGAATAAACCCGGATGTAAGCCAGTCGACCCATATAAGGATCAGTGACGATCTTGAAAACGAGTGCTGAAAGCGGTTCGGAGGGATCCGCGTGGCGCTGAACATCGCTGCCGTCGCGCAACAGCTTGGCGTCTACAGGGAGGATATCGAGCGGAGAAGGCAAATAGTCAATGACCGCATCGAGCACGGCCTGCACGCCCTTATTGCGCAGACTGCTGCCGCAGAAGACAGGGGTCACCTTGTTTGCCAGCACGGCTGCTCGCAAAGCGCTCTTGAGTTCGGCCAAACTGATGGTTTCGCCTTCGAGGAACTTCATTGTGAGGTCGTCATCTGTTTCAGCGATGCGTTCAACCAGGGTGGCACGTTTTGCCGCTGCCAACTCGCGCAGTTCTTGCGGGATTTCAGCAACGATCGGCTCTACACCGAGTTCGTCAGAGAACGTGACTGCATTTTCCTCAAGCAGGTTCACAAAACCTATGAAGTCCGATTCCAGACCAATCGGGATCTGCATTTCAAGCGCGTTGGCACCCAAACGTTCGCGGATACTTTGCACAGTGCGTTCGTAGGAAGCGCCTGTGCGATCCATTTTATTGGCAAAACAGATACGGGGAACTCGGTACTTATCAGCCTGGCGCCAGACTGTTTCGCTTTGCGGCTCCACACCCTGGACCGAGTCAAACACGANNTGAAATCGATGTGACCGGGGGTGTCGATCAGGTTGATGCGGTATCCTTTCCACTCCGCTGTTACAGCGGCGGAAACGATAGTGATACCACGTTCGCGTTCCTCGGGCATCCAGTCAGTGACGGTGGTGCCATCATCAACATTTCCAAGGCGATAAGTTTTACCGGCATAAAACAAAATCCGCTCGGTAGTAGTTGTTTTACCAGCGTCAATATGGGCTATAACACCGATATTGCGGTATCGTTCGAGCGGATTTTCGGTCATAGTTGAACCAATGGTTAGTTAAGGTGCAAATCCTGCTTACATGCGGAAGTGGGAGAAAGCACGGTTGGCTTCAGCCATCTTGTGTGCTTCTTCCTTGCGGCGGATTGATGCGCCCTGGTTTTCAGCAGCATCCATCAATTCACCGGCTAACTTCTCAGAGTAAGATTTGCCTGAGCGCGCCCTGGAGGCCGCGATAATCCATCGCATAGCCAGGGTCAAACGGCGTTCTGGTGCGACTTCCATCGGCACCTGGTAAGTTGCGCCACCAACACGGCGGGGGCGGACTTCCATCATCGGGCTGACGTTTTTGAGCGCCTGCTCGAAAACTTCGATACCATCTTTACCGGTTTTCTGGCTGATTTGATCAATGGCATTATAGACCAATCTGGTCACAGTGCTCTTCTTACCGTTGAGCATGATGCGGTTGATCATCATCTGCACGCGCACATTGTTGAAACGTACGTCCGGAGTGACTTCTCGCTTTTCGGGTTTAATTCTTCTTGACATAATTGCTCCTCAATAAATCCAGACCTGCCTGACCGACCAATCCTGTTGGCGGCTGGCAAACAGCCCAATATGCAAATGACTACTTCTGTGCGCGTTTGGCGCCATATTTTGAACGACCGCGCTTGCGATCCGCGACACCAGTCGTGTCGAGCGTGCCGCGCACGATGTGATAACGCACACCGGGCAAGTCTTTCACTCTGCCGCCACGCACGAGCACCACACTGTGCTCCTGGAGCTGATGACCTTCACCGGGAATGTACGCGGTCACTTCCAAACCATTGGAGAGACGCACACGAGCGATTTTCCGCAGAGCGGAATTCGGCTTCTTCGGGGTCATCGTGCGGACGATGGTGCAAACACCACGTTTCTGAGGTGCACCCTTCGGTTGGCGGGTACGGCGTTGCTTCTCGGAGTTGAGCGTATACTGCAACGCGGGTGACTTGCTTTTACGGCTTTTGGTCTGACGACCATTTCGAACCAGTTGGTTAATTGTTGGCACTTCTTTGCCTCCGTGCTACTAATTACTCTATCTTCTCATCAATCAAGGCCATCTTCTTATTGATGGACTTGCGTTTTCAACCAAACGCCAGGCGGGTCAACATAAACCCTGCCTAGCAGGGCAAGGAATGATTTTATCACGCCTCGTTTGAATACGTCAAGCAACTTCTTTTAATGACTTGAAGAAGTCGCTGCCTTGATCCAACAGTCCGGTTGGTACGCGCGCACTGTGCGAACGTTCGTCATCCTTGCCGAACCGCATCACTTCTCCGTCTTCCATGATAGCTTCCACAGCCAGGCTCAGGGATTGAAGTTCCTTCACCAGCACTCTGAAAGCTGCCGGAATGCCCGGAGCCTCGATTGGAATGTCCTTGACGATCGCTTCATAGGTAGCAGTACGACCTGCCACATCATCCGACTTGACCGTCAACATTTCCTGTAAGGTGTGCGCCGCGCCATAAGCTTCCAGCGCCCAGACTTCCATTTCACCAAAGCGCTGACCACCAAACTGAGCCTTACCGCCCAGGGGCTGCTGTGTAACCAGGCTGTAGGGTCCGGTGGAACGAGCATGGACTTTATCCTCAACCAGGTGGTGCAGCTTGAGCATGGTCATTATACCAATAGTGACTGGTTGGTCATAAAAATCACCAGTTCGTCCGTCGCGCACGCGTTGTTTGCCAATGGTGGGCATGGGGTTGCCCGTTTCAAGCATGAGCTGCTTCGCCTGCTTTTCAATATCGGCGCGGTCAAGCTCGGCAGAAATCGGTTGTCCCTCTTTCTTACTCCATAGCAGCAAGCAAGTCTTTACAGCGGTGTCATCCTGAGCCTCCCGGCCTTTAACGGGGATGTTGTCTTCGGGGAAAGCGGTGATGGTGGCGGGGTCATAGCCTTCAAGTTTTAGCCACTCATTCAAAGCTGCCCGGCGAGCCAGGATATCATTTTCTTTTATGGCAAACACGTCCTGACCCTGATCAGCAAGAATCTGTTCCAGGTAAAGCAAACGCACTTCCCGGTCATCCAGGATCATTTCAGGATCGTGCTCGATCGTGCTCAACCAAGCCCAGCCTTTTTCGCCGATAACGCGCCAGGCTTCATCAATCAACCAGGCTCTTGCCAATTCTGCTTCAATTTCAGCTTCGGTAGCGCCATCAAAGACCGGGGTGATTGCCCTGAAGCCCAGACTGCGGGCTGCCCAGCCGAGTTCGGCTTCGAGCACCTGGCCAATGTTCATACGACCAGGAATGCCAAGGGGATTGAGGATGATGTCCACAGGGGTTCCGTCTTCCAGGAAGGGCATGTCTTCCACTGGCAGTACCATCGAGACGCAGCCTTTGTTACCGTGGCGCCCAGCCATTTTGTCGCCAGCGGTGATCTTGCGGCGTTGCGCCACAGAAACGCGCACCATCTTATCCACGCCAGCAGAAAGATCGCTGTTTTCTTCGCGGGTGAAGACTTTCACGTCCACCACAATCCCGCGTTCGCCGTGGGGCATGCGCAGAGAGGTGTCCTTGACATCACGCGATTTCTCACCGAAGATTGCGCGCAAAAGGCGTTCCTCAGGGGTCAGTTCTTTCTCACCTTTGGGGGTGATTTTTCCGACCAAAATATCGTTCGGACCAACTTCAGCACCGATACGAATGATGCCAGACTCGTCCAGGTCGCGGATGGTGTCATCGCCGACGTTGGGGATTTCACGCGTGATTTCTTCTGGACCAAGTTTGGTATCACGTGCTTCCACTTCGTACTTTTCGATGTGGATGCTGGTGTAGCGATCTTCCTCTACCAGGCGTTCTGAAATCAGGATAGCGTCTTCAAAGTTGAAGCCTTCCCAAGGCAGCAATGCTACGATTACATTTTGACCCAAAGCCAGTTTTCCATCTTCCGTTGAAGAAGAATCGACGATAACGTCGCCCTTATGAATCAACTGACCTTGCGAAACAGCAGGCCGCTGATCGATGCAGGTCGACTGGTTTGAACGCTGATACTTGCGAAGCTTATAGAGCTTGAGATCGCCTGAAGCCTGCTTGACGACCAGGCTATCACCGGTCACAGACATAACTTCGCCGTCTTCTTCCGCAATGACAACCTGCCCGGAATCCGATACAGCGGCACCTTCCATGCCAGTTGATACAATCGGCACTTCCGGTCGCAGCAACGGCACAGCTTGAGTCTGCATGTTGGAGCCCATCAGGGCGCGCCCAGCATCATCGTGCTCCAGGAAGGGGATCAAAGCCGCAGAGATGCCCACAACCTGGTTGGGGGCAACGTCCATGAAGTCGATGTACTCATAGTCATAAATAGCAAACTGATTGTAGAAACGACAGGAATTGCGGCGCACAAACTCGTTGTACTCATTCAAAGGCGCGTTCGCCTGGGCAATGACGTATTTATCTTCAGCATCCGCCGATAGATAGACATACTCTTGAGTCACAAAAGGTCGAATCAGCACGTTCTCGATGCCAAGCTTGCTGATCTTTTTGGCCATTTCTTTAGTCACGCGCGTCTCGGCTTCATAGAGAACTCCACCGGTCTTCGGGTCTACAATGTTCTGGCGCAGCAGGTGATCCACTAAGTTTGGATCATCGCCTTTCATCGAGCGGTATACGCGTCGATAAGGCGTCTCAATAAAGCCATATTCGTTCACAGAGGCGTAGGCGGCCAAACGACCGATCAGACCGATGTTCGGACCTTCCGGGGTCTCAATCGGGCAGATGCGCCCATAATGCGAGAAGTGAACGTCACGCACATCAAAGCCAGCTCGCTCGCGGCGCAGACCGCCAGGACCAAGGGCTGAGACGGTACGCTTGTGGCGCAGCTCAGAAAGGGGATTTGTTTCTTCCATGAATTGCGAGAGCTGACTGGAGCCAAAAAATTCACGCAAGGATGCCACCAGCGGGCGGATGTTCACCAAGCTGACGGGCGAAAGGGAGGTATTTTGATCGCGAATGGACATGCGCTCTTTGATAACGCGCTCCATACGGCGCAAACCAACCCGCAACTTGTTTTGGATCAGTTCGCCCACAGTCTTAACGCGGCGATTTCCAAGATGATCAATATCATCCTTCTGGCGCACACCGTTGTTGATTTCGATCATGTGACGGATCAATCGTACGATGTCGTGCTTGGTAATTGTGCGATGCTCATCGATCGGGACAATAACATCTTCCAGACCGAGCTTTTGATTCAACTTGTAGCGACCCACTTTTTCAAGGTCGTAATGCCGTGAATCAAAGATCTGTTCGGTCACGTAGTTCTTAGCGTTATCAAGCGTCGGGGGTTCACCCGGACGTAGTTTCTTATAAAATTCAATCAATGACGCTTCGGCAATAGAAAAATTGCTGTTGGGGTCGTAATCAGGTTCCTGATCAAAGGAATTCTGAATGTAAAGATGATCCTGGTTGGTGTCCACATCGGCAAACAGACCGAGGATCTCCTCATCTGTACCCTCTTTAATCAAGGGTTCTGACATCCCGTCATCCAAAATTGCCAATGCCCGCAAAAAGACAGTGATAGGCACTGTGCGCTTGCGGTTGAATTTCAGGATTATGAAGTCATTCTTGCGGGTCTCGAGTTCCATCCAGGCTCCCCGATCCGGGATTAGCTTGGCGGTTGACATCATACGACCCGTAGTGCGGTCCAATTCGGCTTCAAAATATACACCAGGCGAGCGGATCAGCTGTGAAACAACCACACGCTCGGTTCCATTAATGATAAAGGTGCCCTTCGGGGTCATCTCAGGGAAATCACCGAGGAACAACTCCTGCCTCTGCTTTTCACTAAACTCCTTGCCTTCCAGCAAGACTGAGACATACAACGGAGTAGCATAGGTCAAATCCCGCTCAAGACATTCCTCGACGGTGTTCTTGGGAGGCTCAAACCAATACTTGAGATCAAAATCCCTGGCAATCTGGGATTCACTGGGAAAGTGCAGCCGCAGTTCATCGCCGTATGAGATGATAGGGGAGATTTCATTGAACAAACTTGCCAGACCCTCATTTTTGAGGCGCTGGAAAGAATCTAGCTGGACCTGAATAAGTTGGGGTAATTCCAACCCTACAGGGATCCTGGCATAATTTTTTGGTGGCATCAGGTCAGTCATCAATATCTCCTAACATGATAAAAGCGTGGGGCAGTACGCATTCCACGCGTCAGTTCAGGCTTTAAGCGCAAGCGATAATTATATAACAAATCGGTCTATGAGTCAATAGTTTTTGGTTTTTTCTGTGTTCGACTGTGAAATTCGAATTATAGCACTCATCTTTAGTTCCCTCAAGCAAATTTCTGCTTTTGCTCCAAGAATCGTCTATAGAAAAGTACATCCAACTTAGGCGCTACCCTCCGGCTTCTCCATGTCCAGAAGCATGCCAAACAGGTAGCGATCACTGCGATAACGCGATTCAACAAACTCGACAACATTGTTATCCACGTCAAAAGTCTGGCGGGTAATGATCGCCGTGCAGCGGGGGCAATTCTGCCCCAGCAGATCTCGCTCTGTTTTCTCAAGTGAGCCCACCTCGATTGTCTGCATGGCATACTTCAATTGAATTCCACATTTCCCGGCTAATAATTGGTAGAGAGAGACGTCATCCACCAAATGGTCAGCGATCCGTTTGCCAATCCATTCCCGCAAAAAACAGACTTCGATTGCCATCGGTGACCCGTCTGCTGTCCGCAGCCGTTTCAACATGAAAACCGGCTCCTCGCGGGGTATCTGCAATTTGCTGCTGAGGAAAGGCGTGCATGGAATAAATTCCTTTACCAGGATTTTCGCACCCGGGGTCATATTGCGCTGAAGCATGTCCTGCGTGAAACTGGTCAAATGGGAAGCATTTTGGTTGACCTTATTCTTGCATACAAAAGCTCCCTTACCCTGCATGCGGTAAATCAGCCCTTCTTCTTCCAGCCTGGCAAGCGCACCGCGAATGACTACCCGGCTGACCTGAAACCGCTCGCCCAGTTCCCGTTCAGAGGGCAAGCAGTCACCGTGTTGAGCCTCCGGGCGGTTAATTTCTGAGAGCAAGACTTCCAGTACATGTGATGTTTTTGTGGTTCTCGGCACTACTTACTCCCTTCTCGCCATCTGTGGACCATTCATCTTTCAAAATTATACCTTTAATACCTTTCGCAAGTGTCATGAAATTACATATTTTTCCGTTTTTAATTTTTCCGTTTTTAATGAAAAAACATAATTTTCTAAAGTCTTAGATTCAACTAGTAAGTGCAA
>DIVL01000010.1:15027-48589 GCA_002435825.1 Anaerolineaceae bacterium UBA6133 | reverse complement strand
AATTCGCCATAATGAGAATTGCTGATATTACATTGTGTCCAGGAGATACTTTACACTCTGGTTATCTTGAGAACATCAGATTGATGTTGCTGTTGAGCAATTGACAACCTGAGGCTGAGGAGAAAAGACAAAGTGAATCCCAGACTGCAACTTCTGAGCAATCGGCTCAGACAACTGTATGAGACAGCTTTCTTCATCTCTGTTTCAAGTACCTCTTGCATGTGCAGATAATTGCAGTCCTTGAGTGTGGTTGTTGCCAGACGAAGGATTTCAGCTCGTTTTGCTTCTGGTAAGGCATTATGAGGTTGTTTACCCCGATTGCCATGTAATACCGCTGAAGTGCCCTCCTTTTTGGCCTTTTGCTTCAGCCGCAGTATCTGTCTGACTGATCGCTCCAATAATTGAGCTGCTTGACGATTGTTGAACTTACCTGCGAGTGATTGTTCAATCACTGCTATCCTGCGTGCTTCTTGGTTATCCATCATGATTCTCATTCCTCCAGATATACTTGATTTCTTCTGAGGGGATGACATATTCGCTGGTTACTTATGGAGATGACAGATTCGCTGACTAACAACAACTTTCCCCTGCGCCCCTTCGCCACTGCGCCCCTTCGCCCTTGACGCCTGACCCGGGACTGAGTAAACTTGAGAGTCGCCGGTCTACCCGGTAAATTTATGGGCGAGGGTAACCTGAAAGATGGTGAGAAGCGCCCGGAGGAAAAATGTCTACACAAGAAGAGATCATCATTAAAGCTGAAAAGCGCACCGTCAAGGGAAAGCAAGTATCCCAACTGCGCCGCGCCGGCATCCTGCCTGGCGTAATCTATGGACACAAAGTCGAAACTCAAGCCATCCAAATGGACCGCCATTCAGTTTCATCACAGATGTCCAGAATCACCCCCACCACCCTGGTGACAATCGATATCACTGGGGACAAAATCAAAGCCTTTGTGCGCGATCGCCAGCGCGATGTACTGCACGGCACCCTGACTCATCTGGATTTTCTGGCTGTCTCAATGACCGAGAAAATGCGCGCCGCGGTTGCGCTTGAGCTCACTGGTGAAGCACCCGTGCTCGACAACACAATTTATATTCTCAATCAAAGTTTGAACGAAATTGAAATCGAATGCTTCCCTCAGGATATGCCCGAGCGCGTTTCGGTGGATGTCAGTGGTATCAAGACCGCAGAAGATTCCATCACAGTCGCTGATCTTAATCTGGGCGAGGATGTTACCATTCTCACAGACACATCAGAAGTGATCGTTTCGGTTAGTTACGTTGCAATTGAAGAAGCCGAAGAAGAGGAAGAAGTTAAGGTTGAAGATACCTTCGGAGAGCCTGAAGTGCTCGAAAAAGGCAAGAAGACCGAGGAAGAAGAAGCCGAGTAAACCAACTCTGCTCATTGTCAAAAACGACCGCCTTAGAGCGGTCGTTTTGGTTCAAGAGGAATTTCAGATTTAGCAGGACAATATATTTTGGACTCTACCAGGCGATCAGTTTTGAATAAGGCGCAGGAATTCCCGGGTCATTTGCGCAGTCGCGCCCCAGATCATTTCGCCATCGTAATCGTTGTAGTAAGGAATCTGAAAGGTTTGATCCTCAAACTGACGCGGCTTGATCTGACAATTCCGGGGGTCAGCAAGCCAATCGAGCGGCACAATGAAAGCGCGTGCCACCTCGCTTGAGTTGATCTTCAGTTCACAAGGCCAGGCAACGACACCAACCACTGGTGTAACCTGGAAATACGAAACCATATCGAAACGTGCCATCTTTCCAAGCACTGCCACGGAGGCTGGATCAATCCCCACTTCTTCCCAGGCTTCACGCAGGGCTGTCCGCTCAAGGTCGCCGTCGTGCTTCTCCCAGGCGCCGCCAGGAAAAGAAACCTGACCGCTGTGATCTTCCAACTCATTCGCGCGGCGGGTAAAAAGCAGGTGCCATTGCCCCTTTTCCCACACCAGCGGGATGAGCACAGCCGCCGGATGCAGCCTGAGTGGATCGAGATGCAGCCAACCGTTATCCCTGAGGTCAGATTGTTCAGCATGCGCCTGGAGACGTGCGCCAAGGTCATGCGGTAAGCTCAAAATCCCGCTCAAAGTGCTTCCTCAGCCTCGTCAACCCCAGTTGGACTGACTTCATCGGATTTTTCAAGACCCAAGCGTTCAACTACTCTTCCAAACAGCAAAAATCCGGTGTGAGCGATCATGCGATCCACCGGGCGCAAATGTTCCCAGTCGGTCTTGTAGTAACGCACAAGCACTTCGATCACTTCCACAAAGGCAAAGTTGTTGTGCATCAGCGAACGCAGGCAGAGCTGCACCTGGTTCACCGTCGGCACGAGCATTCCCAGGTAACCGCCAGGTTTGAGGCTTTTGCGTGCCTGAGCCAGGTAATCGTATGGATTAGGCAAATCCAGGAAAAGCGCGTCGACGTTTTCTTCAGAAAAGCCCTCCGCTGCGTCTCCAACTTTGAAAGTTACACGCTCGAGCAAACCAACACGGTCCAGGTTCTTGATCGCAAGCGCTTGTATATCCTGTTTGCGTTCGTAGGAATACACATGCCCGCTGTCGCCAACCGTGTAGGCGAAAGCCGTAGTCAGTCCCCCTGAGCCACTGCCGCACTCCAGCACCCGCATACCCGGACCAACCCCCATGGTGATGAGGATCTGACCGATTTCCTTCGGATACATGATCTGGGTGTTGCGTTTGATGTTTTTGATCAGGTCAGCGATGCCTGGCTGAAGCAGGTAGAAGGGGTTGCCCTGGTGTGACTCCAGCCTGCAGCCCCACTTTTGACCAATGATGTCATCGTGCCGGATGACTCCGCGATGGGTTTGCAGCACAGCGCCAGCCTCCAGGCGCAGTAAATGGCTTTTATGACCAGCACCTTGCAACTGTACCAGGTCCCCCTCGCGGGCGAAAATGCTCGACTCGATTTGGAGAGGTATCATTCCTAATTACTCTGCCCGGGGAAGGATTCGATCCGACTGAACCAGTGTCCTGCAAAGAGCGCGGTGATGCTGCCAACAATGCCGCCGCCAAGAAAGAGTGAACCAACATTCATGAAATTGAAACCAACACTTTTAGCGATAAGGTGACCAATGAAGAAACCAATCCAGCTGAGAGTGATGTAAATTACCAGCTTCCAGAAACCCCCATCTTTCCAAAGGTGGAAGACAGTCCCGAGCAGGGTTGCCAGTATCCATCCAAAAATGTAGGTAGCAACGTTCATGAATCGTCCTTATAATTTCTTATTGGTTTTTTCAATCTGCCTTGGATACTCCCGGTAGACCCGGTATCTGTCCAGCAGCTCTTCCGTTCTGGCTCAATGATATCACTAAACCGCCAACTGCCAGCTGTCCTAAGCGCAATTTAAATTAGCCTCTATGCAGCTTTGCACCAAATTTAAGCAACTCTTCAGAGGGGGAATATATCACAATTCACGCCCCCTTTTTTAGAGGGGGAATTAAAGGGGGTGGGTTTCTGAGAGGTTCAAACGCATATACAGGCACTAACAAGAGTGCATATAAAGGTAAAATTGTTGCATGAGCGGAAGAGACAACCAAAAAATATACTGCGACACGCACTGCCACCTCGATATGCCTGCTTTTGACGAGGATTTTGATGACGCCCTCCAAAGGGCTGTTGACGCGAGGCTGGAATTTGTCATAATCCCCGCCCTCGATTGCTCCACCGCCCAAAACGCGCTGGTGCTTGCCCGCCAAAGACCGGATTTTTTCTACCTCACTGTCGGAATCCACCCCACCTATACTGCTGAAGTCGACCCCGACTGCCTCTCTCAGCTTGCAACTCTTGCCGCGCAGCCCGGCGTGGTTGCCATCGGGGAACTTGGGCTGGATTATTTCTGGGATTATGCTACACCTGATCAACAAAAAGCCATTCTCCTGCCGCAACTGGAGCTTGCGAGTGAGCTTAACCTGCCGCTGGTTGTCCACAACCGCGATGCTGCGGAAGATCTTGGTTCCATTCTGCTCGACTGGCAAACCTCGCTTCCATCTGCTCATCCCCTCAAAAATCGCCCCGGAGTAATGCACTCTTACACCGGTCCGCAGGAATTAGCGCAAGAGTTGGCTGAAGTCGGTTTTTACTTTGGGATAGGTGGTCCGGTTACCTATAAAAACGGTAAGGACAAACAAGCCCTGGTATCATTGCTGCCGCATGAAAAGATCCTGCTTGAAACGGACAGTCCCTATATGCCGCCGCATCCGCATCGCGGTAAGCGCAATGAACCGGCTTTTATCCCTATCATTGCCGCTAAAGTGGGAGAGATTTGGGGAATGAGCGCGGAAGAGGTGGGGCGTGTCACGACAGCGAATGCCAAACGCTTGTTTAGCCTTCCGTAGACATTTTTTACGCTGAAAAAAGCTTGATATTCCGCACTGGGGGCATAGCGGTCCGGAGACCGGCACGAGCGGGGTTGGCATCGGTTATTAAAATCAAGAAAAATTCGTAGGGCGAGCTTGGAAGCACTGCACTATTCATCTTGCAGAAACTTTGATGTGCTTCCAATCCGCTATCACACCATCGATCATCCATCGGAGGTTTGAGGGCACGATTAATTGTGCCCCCGCATCCATGATTGTGCCGGGCTCCGCCCGAGCACAGTCTTTCGCCATAGGCGTCTATTATCAAAAACGGAAAAAATTTCGTAGGGCGAGCTTGGAAACACTGCGCACATCATCATGCAGGGACCTTCGTGTGCTTCCAATCCGCCATCACACCATCGATCATCCATCGGAGGTTTGAGGAGACAATACGTTCTTCCATCACATTGCTCAAGGTACCCTCTATCACGCCCTACAATTTATGGTACCCGACACATACACAATCAGGTAAACCCGCTCTATTTATTCTTTTTTTCCTCGATCACATAATCAGGCACGAAAGTCTGATCCTCAAATGGTGGGCGCACATAGGTGTCGTCCACTTGCCTGGGAGGCAGCTCCATCTTTGGCGGGGTCAGATCCTCGTAGGGGATTATGCTCAGCATGTGGTTGATGCAGTTAAGGCGGGCGCGCTTTTTGTCATCCGCCTCCACCACAAACCAAGGGCTTTGTTTGGTGTCCGTAAAGCGGAACATGTCATCTTTGGCGCGGGAATACTCCACCCACCGCTTGCGGGATTCGAGATCCATGGGGCTCAACTTCCACCGGCGTGTGATATCGTCCATCCGCTGCTGGAAGCGCTTTTCCTGCTCCTCATCACTGACAGAAAACCAGTATTTGATCAGGATGATGCCAGAGCGGATCAACATCTTCTCAAACTCCGGCACGCTGCGGAAGAATTCTTCCACCTGTTCCGGGGTACAAAATCCCATTACCCGCTCAACGCCAGCGCGGTTGTACCATGAGCGGTCAAACACCACCATCTCCCCTGCCGCTGGCAGATGCGCCACATAGCGCTGGAAGTACCATTGGGTCTTTTCCTTCTCAGTTGCCACCGGCAGCGCGACTACACGCACAATTCTGGGGTTGAGGGTTTCAGTCAGGCGCTTGATAGTGCCACCCTTGCCAGCCGCATCACGTCCCTCAAAGATAACTGCCACCTTCAAGCCGCGTTCTTTGATCCAAAGCTGCATTTTCACCAGCTCAACCTGGAGTTTCCGCAGCTCCCGCTCATAGACGGCGGTTGAAAGGGGTTTCTTTTTCTCTCCTGGAATCGCCATTTTCGGGACGACCTTTGGCTCGCCCTGCTTCTCTTCGGATTTACTCTTGCTTGCTTTTTTTTCGGCTTTGGAAGATTTTTTTGCCATGCGCACCTCTCTGTCAGGTTGGGTTGAACGCGAAGACTACATAATTATACAATCAATAAACAGTCTGCCAAGTTTCGCTTAGGCCGACCATTGAAAAAATATCAGCCCCCTTGCGGAAAATCAGCGATTTTCGCGTCTATAGTCCACAAACCGATACCCCACTCCCCGTTCTGTCAGGATATATTGCGGGTTGGCAGGGTCTTTTTCGAGTTTCTTCCTGAGGTAGTTGATGTAAAGCCGCACGTAATGCGGTTCATTCTCGTATTCGTAGCCCCAGACTTTGGTCAAAATCTGATCATGGGTGAGCACCCAACCAGCATTCTTGACCAAATGGTAGAGCAAGCGATATTCGGTCGGGCGAAGTTTGACAAGCTCTCCCTCCACCCAAACCTCGTGCCGGTCAAAATCGATGGTGAGGCGATCGTCCACGATAATCTTGCCAGTCTCATCCTCCTCAGCCACGCTCCCCCTCCGCAGCACCGCCCGGATACGGCTGGTTAGTTCACGCGGGCTGAAGGGTTTGGTAACATAGTCGTCGGCGCCGAGTTCCAGCCCTCTCACGCGATCGTCTTCTTCCCCTTTAGCGGTGAGCATGATCACCGGCGTCGAGCCCACCTCGCGGATCATTTTAAGCACGGTGAAGCCATCCAGATCCGGCATCATCACGTCCAAAAGGACCAGATCCGGCAGAGCAGTGCGCAGTTTTTCGATTGCCTGGGTGCCGTTGTTAGCCTCCACCACTTCAAATCCGTCGTGTTCCAGGTTCAAACGGATGATGTTTACCAATCCTCTTTCGTCATCCACAACTAAAATCTTCTTTTTTGCGCTTGGTTCTGCCATCACTCAATCCTTATCTTATCTCCACAAAAATGACACTGATATTATCAGTTCCTCCAGCATTGTTGGCAAGGTCACAGAGTCGTTCTGCAACGTTCCCGCCTAAATGCACGGATTTGATCTCCTTAAGTATTTCCTCTTCTTCTGCCAGCCCCCACAAGCCATCTGAACACAAGAGCAATTGGGTCGGTTCAACCAGATCCAGATGCCCAAGATCTGCCTTGAATCCTTCGGTCTGCCCCAATGCCCTGAAAAGCACATTTCTCTGCGGGTGATTCAAGGCCTCAGCCTCGGAGATCTGCCCGAGATCCACCAGGCGACGCACCAGCGAGTGATCCTGGGTGAGTGCCTGAAAGTCAGCATGATTGCTGCGTAAGTATAGGCGCGAATCGCCGATGTGCCCAAAGTAGAGGTGTTTCTCGAGCACCAGTGCCAGCGTCAGGGTCGTCCCACCCCCTGAGACGTTACTGAGCACCTGCTCCTGGGCTTGGGCAAAGGCATCCTCCACCATGGCAAGCACCTCCTGGTGGGAAGGTAAGCGATTGCCCTTCCGGATAGGATCAAACAATGTCTGCATCAGCGTGTCTGCGCTTGTTTGGATCGCAATTTTGCTGGCTACCTCGCCGTTGTCATGCCCGCCCATGCCATCTGCAACCATGTAAATTCCCAGGGTTACTGGTCTCTCAGGCAGATTTAGGTCCATCGTAAGTGCGAAGGCAGAATCTTCCATGTGATTTCGGGTTCTGCCCACAGACTGAGCACTCCAGGTGTGCAGGTTTATTCGCTCAACAAAAGACTGTTTGAGCATGTCAGGTGCGGACGAATGTTCTTCAAACAATTTTGTGCCGAATAATTTCAAAATTCCTCACCTTCCAAAATATCCGAAGTGTCTCAAGGGGTTGGCGTGCTGAGATTGAACACCGTCAGATAATCCTCAGCCGCCCAACCTGACCGACTTTGATCCAAAGGCGCTTCCAGCTGCCACCAGGTGTAGCCATCGCTCACTTCCGGTCCGCCGACAACTTTGAAAACTTCATCATCCATCGCCAAAAAATTGATTTCTGCGCCCGTTCCCGGAGCGGCGCGCATACGTAAGCCCAATCCCTGCGTGCCGGTCACCTTGACGTAAACACTGATCCCAATAGCGCCATCCGGCAAAATTACCGGTGCTTCTGGCGTGGGCGTCGGCAGTTCGGTCGGCGCAAGGACGGTGTTTGTCTGTGTTGGGGCAGGAATGATCGTGACATTATACTGGGGCGTGGCTTCCACCCGGGCAGCCTGGCGCATGGACATCGAAAAAATCAACCAGGTGATCCCAACCAATACGCCCGCAACCAGCAGTACGCCAAGGATGCTCAGAGGGTGTATTTTGGGAGGTGGCTTAGTTTGCATGATTTGACCTTGCTAATTATATCAATGCCGTCCTGTTAAACTAGTCATGCTTTTTCCAGAAGGTTTCAATACTGCGGAATGTTTCACCGGGGTTCTCGAATTGAGGCATTCCGCGGGTGTGGCGGCTGCGAGCAGCCTTCCAGTTTGGGTTTTCACGCACCATCATGGGCAGCATGTCGAACTTTTGCTCTGGATTATTATCAAAAACTACCAGCACTGGTTTGGTAATCTGTTTGTAGTAGCGGGTGCGCACGTTTGGCACCGAAAGCTTACCGCAGTAGTGCAGGATCGGTGCAAAATGCGCGCCTGGCTGATGGGCTGAGGTGTAAGCAAGATCCACAAGGTCTGATGGCAGGGCGTAAGTGAAGCGTTTGCGGTAGTAATTGGATATGCTCGAGCGGCTTGCCAGCAGATCATAAAATGGCAGGCTCCAGAGCGGCACCCTCAGGTAAGAGAGAGCCAGGTTACGGATCTGATCCCACCATTTATTCTCAGAAATATGCCCCGCGTCCGGCATCTGCATCCCGCTGGGATTAATCATTACGATCGATCTAAACAAATCCCTGTCCTGCTCTTCAGCCATGGCAACAAACTCAGCCGAAAGCCCCATTACCACCACATGCACAGGCTGACCAATCTGGTCGCGTACAAACTCAGAAATCGCCGCCTGGTAGAGCCCGGGTCGGTAGGGTCTGTCGGATTTTTCGGAGCCGCCAAAACCCGGCAGATCAAGCAGGTATACCTTGCGATAGGCACTAAATGCCTCAAAGACCGGCACCATATCATGCCCGCCAGCATACAGATGAATCCCGTGTACCAGCAAGATGGGGGGCTTTTTGCTTTCAACTTTGCTTTCATAATAATTGATCTTTCCGACCGTGTCCGTCTCAAAGGTATGATGCTCAGCGTCGAGCATGAGGTTCACCTTTGCGTGGTGATCAATGTATCTTTTACTGTAAAGAACCCAGCCAGCTTTTAACGCCAGTGCCAGGGTTGCCAGGCTGCCAATGCCCCAACCCGCAGCTTTACTTTGTTCTGACTTTTTATTTGTCATCCAGACCTCCGTTTGTTTTGTGGTCTGACTTTATTATATATGAGAACAGACCGCGAAATTCAATATGTCACAAGCCTGCGTCGGATTGATTAGCGGATACACTGCGTCACAGGCGTAGGGCGTGATTGAGGGGACCTTAACATTATGGCAGGAAAACGTTTAGTGCCCTCAATCCGCCGCTGAATGGTCGATGGCGTGATGGCGGATTGGAAGCACACCAAGCTCCCGATGTTATGTTGTATGCAGTGCTTCCAAGCTCGCCCTACGAATCTATTTGATTTTATTAATCGATACCAACCCCGATCGTGCCGCCTGTGCCCACCGTGAAACGGATGGGTAGTCGTAGGTCAGGTTCTTCTGTTGAACCTGACGTCACGAATGCTGGCAAATAAAGTCCTCAACAAAGGTAGGTTTCCCACGTCAGGTTGAACTGCGCAACCTGACCTACGCACTTATGGTGATCTGAGTGGCAATGTTTTTCTCTTTAGATTGATTAATGGCGTGATGGCGGATTGGAAGCACACCAAGCTCCCGCTGTTATGTTGTATGCGGTGCTTCCAAGCTCGCCCTACGAATCTTTTTGATTTTATTAATCGATGCCAACCCCGATCGTGCCGGGTATTTGATCGTGCCGGTCTCCAGACCGTGCACGGTATTTGACCGAAGGTCTCCCCTTGATGATAGACGCCTATGGCGAAAGACTGTGCTCGGGCGGAGCCCGGCACAATCGTGTATGCGGGGACACTCTTAATCGTAGGGCATTATGGCGGATTGGAAGCACACCAAGCTCCCGATGTTATGTTGTATGTAGTGCTTCCAAGCTCGCCCTACAAGTACTTTTTTTCGTAGGGTGTGATGGCGGAATAAAAACCGGATGCTGCTGTGATGGTAAAATCCAGCTCATGAAGCGATCGCGCTACTCCCCCCGGAAGAATAAATCCCCCTCCCTCCTCTGGCTGCCAGCGGTTTTTGGAGGCTTATTCTTCCTGCTCGCGATTCTAATCGGCGTGATGGATTACATTGATTTCCAACAACCTCAGTCGGTCTATCCAGATGGAGTGTGCGTGGAGGGTATCCCTTTGAGAGGGCTCGACCGTGCCCAGTCTGAAGCACGGCTGGCCGAAGCTTTTTCTGTACCGGTTGAGCTGCGTTATCGCCAGGCCAGGCTGCAATTATCCCCAGAGGAACTTGGCTTCAGACCTGACTATTTGGCAACGCTTTCCCAGATCGAAGAAAACCTGCCAAAAAGGTCCTGGTGGAAGCATCTTTGGGGCAAAACTGAAGTCTCCAAACCGTTGGATCTGCCCTTGATCGCCGAAGTTGACCTCAAGCAAGCACAAGCACTGCTAGAGCAGGTCATTTCCCCGCGCTACGACCAACCTGCTACGGCTACCGTGCCGATCCTCTACAGCACCAATTACGAACCGGGTCAACCTGGCTTTTCTCTGCAAACATTAACTGCAACAGCTGAAGCGATCAAGACTGCCCTGCTCTCTCCTAAGCAACGCATCGTCACGCTGGAGGTCCAGGAAAGCCCAGCTCTCCCAGTAGACCGCGCGAACCTCAAAATCTTCCTCAAGCAGACCATCCAGCTCGAGAAGTTCAACGGATTGATCGAGGTCTACCAGCGCGACCTCGCCAGCGGTGAGATCATGCACATCGCGCTGCGTGCCAACCAGGACGTGACCCCGGACGTAGCCTATTCTGCCGCAAGCACGATCAAGATCCCCATCATGGTCTCCACGATGCGCCGCCTGGAGGAACCGCATCCCTCCCAGGCAAGCAACTGGATGTTCCAGATGATCGCAGAATCGCTCAACCCGCCTGCCGATGGGCTGATGAAAGCCTACATGGATAACAATTCCGGACCCCTGATGGTCACCGACGACCTGCGTGAACTGGGTTATCAGAACACCTTCCTGGCTGGCTACTTTGAACCCGGGTCGCCCCTGCTCGAACGCATCAACACACCCGCCAACCAACGTCGCGACATTTTCCTCGATCCCGATTTTTATAATCAAACCGTTCCATCCGAAACCGGCGATCTGCTCTGGAAGATCTATCGCTGCGCGAACCATGACGAGCCCCTGTTCAACGGCCAGGTGACAGCATCCGAATGTCAGCAGATGCTCGGTTATCTGCTTGAAAACCGCATCCACGCCCTGATTGAAGCGGGTCTCCCTCCCGAAGGAACCACCGCTCACAAACACGGCTGGACGAACGACCTGGATGGTCTGATCCACACCATCAGCGATTCGGGTGTGGTCTACACCCCCGGCGGCGATTACGTTCTGGTCATTTTTGCCTATACAGAGGAGCAATTCCTCTACGACACTGCCAACCAGCTTTTTGCCAAGCTCTCTCAATCCATTTATAATGCTTACAACCCTGAAAATCAGGCTGCCTGGTATGGCAAAAACTGAGTATCCCGGGATTTGGCACAGCAATGGACTTGATACTGACGCACGAACAAACTGACCTCGACGGTCTCGCCTCTATGCTTGGGGCGCATTTACTGTGGCCTGAAGCCATAGCTCTATTGCCGCGCCAGGTCAACCGCAATGGCAAAGCTTTCCTGAGGCGCTACGCCAATGAATTACCCTTTTCAGATTACCAGGCGCTGCCTCGCGAATCCATAAAGAATGTCTTCCTGGTGGACACCCAATCCCTGGTAACCTTACGCGGCATGAACGACCAGACCATAGTCACCGTGCTCGACCATCATCCCCGCAAGGTGCAAATTCCTCCGGATTGGCAGGTGGAGCTGCACCTCACGGGTGCATGCACTACGATTTTGGTTGAAAAATTACGTGAGTTAAACGTGGTTCTGACGCCTATCGAAGCCACTTTGATGCTCTTGGGCATCTACGAAGATACAGGCTCGCTGACCTATTCGTGCACGACTACACGTGATGCCCTTGCTGTGGCTTTCCTGCTCGAGCAGGGAGCCGATCTCAACGTTGCCTCCGTCTACCTCAATCCACCTCTTTCCAATGCGCAGCAGCAGCTCTACGACCGCTTGTTGAAGGATCTGGTCCAGCTGGACATCGAAGGCTACAGCATTTTGGTCGCCAAGGCGATGGCGAATGATATCAACGATGAGATCTCTACCGTGGCGCATAAAATGCGCGAGTTCCTCACCCCGGATGGACTGGTTCTTTTAGTTTCCACCCGTCAGGGAATTCGCCTGGTAGCCCGTTCCACCACCGATAACGTCGATATGGCGCAGCTGGCAATTCACTTCGGAGGTGGCGGGCACAAGCGGGCTTCCTCCGCGCTTATTCGGGAAGAAGGACGTTCAAATTCCAATATCACTGACGCCAGGCTGACCGAGGTCACTCGCCGTGTGATCGAAACCATCCCGCAAATTGTCACTCCCAGCATCAAGGTGGGGCAGATGATGTCCAAAAATCCCCTGACACTGAGCCCGGATATCAGCGCGGTGGATGCAGCTGAGTTGATGAAACGCTATGGATTCGAAGGCTATCCGGTGGTTGAAAACAAGCAACTGGTAGGGCTGCTTACGCGCCGCAATGTGGATCGGACGATTGCTCACAACCTCAACAAAACTGCCGGGGATCTGATGATAGCTGGTTCGGTCAGCGTTTTTCCAGATGACCCGATTTCCAAACTAAAGGATCGCATGGCAACCAGTGGTTGGGGACAGGTACCAGTTTTGGATCCTGATACGAATGAAATCATCGGCATCGTGACACGCACAGACTTGATCAGCACCCTAAATCATGATGACGAGCTGCCGACTCAAGATGAGATCGCCGATCTGCTCGCTGAGGCGCTTCCGCCCGCGCGCAGTAGCTTGCTTCACGCAGTCGCCGACGAAGCCTACGAACAAAGTGTGCAAGCCTTCATCGTTGGTGGATTTGTGCGTGACCTATTGCTGCAATTACCCAGCCAGGATTTTGACATCGTAATTGAAGGCGACGCAATGGCGTTCGCGGAGCACCTCGCCCGGCAATTTGGCGGTCGGGTGGTGGCGCATCGGCGCTTTGGCACTGCCAAATGGATCCTCAACCCGGAAAGCCTGGAGGCTGCGCTCAACGGCAGTAAAACTACCGGCTTTAGCAGGGCTGACATCCCCGAACATCTCGACCTGATTACTGCCCGTACCGAGTTTTACAACAAACCAGCTGCCCTGCCGATTGTGGAACGCAGCAGCATCAAGATGGACCTGCACCGCCGGGATTTCACTATCAACACCCTCGCCCTGCGCCTGGACGGCAGCCATTTTGGCAAAATTTTCGATTTTTGGGGTGGTTACAGCGACCTGCAGCAGAAGCAGGTTCGGGTCCTGCACGCTTTGTCCTTCGTGGATGATGCCACGCGTATGCTCAGGGCAGTCCGCTTTGCCACGCGCTTCAATTTCGAGATCGAACCTCAGACCCTCAGCCTGATCGAAGGCAGTCTGCCTCTTGTCGCCGAAATCAGCGGCGCGCGCCTGACGCATGAGTTTGAGCTGATCTTCAACGAAAGCAAAGCGCCAGAAATGCTCAGACAGCTCGGATCGCTGGGAATATTAGCCGCGATCCACCCTGCCCTGCCCTGGGACGTTCAGATCATCAATCGCCTTCGACGCGGATTTACGGAACTCTCCCAAGCCGAAAAAACTATTGCTCCACAAGAAAAACTGCACATGCAATGGTGTTTGTGGCTGCAGGATGTGCAGCCGGAAGCCCTGAAGGCTGTCGGGCTGCGCCTGCGCCTTTCCGGGAAGCTGTTGGGGTGGATTGAAAAGACTCGCGCGTTGTTGCAACTACTTCCAACGCTGCAAGGGCAAAGCCCCAGTCAGATCACGCAGAAGCTTGAGGGCTTCCACGCCATCTCTATCGGCGCGGTGTTTTCCGCTTGCGAACAACCAGAATTGCGCCAGATTCTAAAGATTTACCAGGACGGATACAGGCATGTCCGCCCGGTCATTACTGGTGGTGACCTGCGCGCGCTTGGAATGCCTCCCTCTCCTCGCTATCAGGTTATTCTGAGCGCCCTCAAAAATGCCTGGCTGGATGGCGAGATTCACTCTGAAGAAGAAGAAAAAGATCTCTTACACAGGTTATTGCAACAGGAATGAACCACACAGTAACACGCGAGGCTGATTACTTCATGCCCTCTGGTGAGCGGATTCACATCCGCCCACTGGAAAAAGCTGATTTGCCTGGTCTTGAATGGGAAGGGGAATTCAGCCATTTTCGCAGGCTTTACCAGCAGCATTATGAGAACAGCCTGGGCGGAAATACCCTGATTTGGGTGGCTGTGAATGCCAAAGCGGAGGTGATTGGACAGGTTTTCTTGTTGCTTCTGTCACGTCAACAAGAACTTGCCGATGGTGTCTTCCAGGCTTACCTCTTTTCTTTTCGCATAAAACCAGCTTTTCGCAACCAGGGACTGGGCGGATTTATGCTTGAGATGGTGGAAGGCTTTCTGCGGGAAAGAGGCTTTCGCTTCCTGAGGTTGAACGTCGCACGTACCAATCCCCTGGCACGCCGCATGTATGAGAAACACGGATATCGGATAATCGGTCCTGATCCCGGTACCTGGCGCTACCCGGATCAGTATGGGCAATGGCAGACCTGCCATGAACCAGCCTGGAAGATGATCAAAAAACTATAAAAAAGCCCGGAGATGACTTCGGGCTTTTTGAAAGGTCAGTAAGTTGGCTATGCTTCTGGCAACTGGGGAGCTTGCTGGTCTTCCGGTATCTCAACAGACAGATCCTCAGGTTCCAATTCAGCTTCCAGCTCCACTTCATCAATAGGCAAGGTTGCCTGCGCGTCTTCGATGACATTCACATCCAGCACAACCGGCTTGGAGTCACGCAGCCAACCGGTAACAATCCCCTTGATCTCCTCATAGTCTGCTGGTGTCAGCAATTTCGGTATCCCCATCACAGGCTGTCCTGCTTTGGCCATCAATGTCAAACCGAATTTAGATTCTTTCGCATCCGTGATATCTGCGCGAGGCAGGAATATTTCGGCAGCCTTTGGCTGCGTCTGCCTGATGCCCGTCTCGTCTACGATTATTTCATATTGATCCCAGATTGCCTGGCGCTGCCTTAAGGCATTCCATCCAAAAAAAGCAAACATCACCACAATCAAACCGAGCATCAGGAAGTTATTGGTGCTTACCTCCCTGCCGCGATACATAAAGTAATTCAAGACCAACAAAACTACCAGGGTGATACCATACATCAAGATGATGTTGCGCTTTTGTTGCTTCAGTTTATCTGGATCTAAATGATAACTTTTCATGCAAAACCTCCGTTTGGAATATCACGATTATACTCGTATAATCTTCTCCACAGGTACTGCCATGAACAAAGCTGAGTTGAAAACGCATCGAGACCTCAACATTCCCGGACTCAATCGCAGACGGGTGGACGTCTGGCTGCCGGAAGCTTACCACGCCAATCCAAACCAGTCTTTCCCGGTTCTCTACATGCAGGACGGGCAAACTGTTTTCGATACTTGGAAGAACGGGATCGCTGGCTGGGAAATCCACCGGGCAATCTCGCGCCTTGCGGTTGAAGAAAAAATCTTTCCGCCTGTAGTTGTTGCCATCTCCAGCACCCTCAACCGTCCAGGCGATTACCTGCCAGCAAAAGCGCTCAGCGACCCTCGTGAGTCTGATGTATTCGAAGAAAACAGCCTTGTTGGGAAGACATCAACAAGCAACTTAGTATCCGACCTCTACCTCCAATGGATGGTTGGCACCCTCAAACCCGCCATCGACGACCGCTACCGCACCCTCACCGATCCGCAAAACACTGCCCTGATGGGGTCCAGCCTGGGCGGATTGATATCGCTCTATGCCCTGTGTGAGTACCCTGCCACATTCGGAAAAGCCGCCTGCCTTTCAACGCATTGGCCAGCACTTGGCGAAGGAATGATGGCTTATCTTGATGAGCACCTACCCCAGCCTGGTGAGCACAAGCTCTACTTTGACTATGGCAGCGAGGGGTTGGACCAGGACTACGAACCATGGCAAACCAGGGTGGATGCCCTTCTGCGCCAGAAAGGTTATCGCGAGGGCAAAGACTTTGCCAGCTGGCACTTTGCCGGCGAAGATCACACCACCACCGCCTGGAAGAACCGCGCCCATATCCCGCTGACATTCCTGTTCGGTACCATTGATCGATGAACACCCTTTTTTATCCCGAAAATTATCGTTTCTTCCTATAAGAAACCCAAAATTGATCTTTCGTCCCAATCCACTTGCTAACAGTTCTTGTAAGGTGAGCAAACCAATTGAGGATGAGAGATAAATACTGAGACCTCATCCAACTGGATGATGCTCTAGACGACCTTCTCCTGAGGTGATTTTCTCAACAATCGAATGGTTCGTTCCCCACGTCGCAAAGTGTCTATTAATTCACAATGCTACCCACCAATAATTTTCCAAAATGAAAAACTTAATTCTTGCGGTCAGTCGACCCCATGAAAGAATTCCAAACGCATTTCTCTACTCCTCAATACCAACCAGGGATTCGGAGATCACGGTCTCGAGGGGGATTTTACATAAATAACTGGAAAAATCAGAAACACTAGCTATCTCCCGGAAATTGAAAATAACATTGCCACGATCAATGGTAGCATCAGCAGCGAAGACGTTATCGATCCCAATCCTAATCGCGTAGACTTCCCAGCCGTCAAGAGAGTACAAGATCACCGAATTCAAAGATCGATCCTTTCCAGTTGATGCTTGCACAATCGCAAAGCCATTAGAAATTATCGGGTCGTAGGCATCTCTCCCGGTGATTTCTCTCACAACCGAGACACCTGTTTCCATGTTGAAAACAGTAAAACTGAAAGGTTCTTCAAAGCGATTGCTGTTTTTCCAGATCAGATAGGGATACTCCATACTTGGCATGCTTGCAGGATATTCTTGTTGGAGGTCAATCCAGGCTTTATTTGCGATATCAAACAAGGAAAGGTGTAGCGTTGGTTGGTCTTTGGGAGGATCATTCTCGATCAACAAATATCCATTTGAAGCAGAGATCACCGACATAAAAGTATCCGTTTCGGGATTGTCGATTAATAGCGTCGCCTTATTGGTATTCAGATCAATCGCATACACTCTACTGGAATCGATGACAAAATTATCTTCAAATGTTGATGTTGACAAATACAATATTCCTGAATCTATTGAGGAATAAACATGCAAGGGGATTGAATTGTAAAGTTCTCGATTTGCGATGATTGTTTCCGATCCGTCTTCCAGGTTTACTATGTGGAAATTCCACTCACCCAGCCCATTTGGCGAATCTACCATTATGTAACCATACCAGGGATACTCATAATCAATCATCAGCAAGTGACCTTGGGAAAACTCGGGGGTGAATATTGGGTATAGATCGCCAGTTTCAGGAGAAACAAGAGAAATATTATTATGCTCCAGCACTCCAACATAGAACTGACCGCCAATATCTTTCGCCTCGTAAATAGTGAGCATTGGAAACTCAAGGCAGTATTGATTTATTTCCTCTTGGTCAAGAATATATGTAAACTTCTTTTCAATATCCGAGTCAGGTGTATTGGTAGGGTTCAGAATAGGAATCTTGGTGGTCAGTGGTGGTTCGGTTGATGTTGGATCACTGACGGTTTTGTGCGAGATCGACTCAGTCTGTAAAATTCCTGTAAAGCACCCTGCTCCGACAAATAAAAACATCAATGCTGAGATAAACAGATTGATTTTTGTTCTCATTTGATGATCTTTTCCACTTAGAGAGTGCTAATATCTGGAAAAACCAATTTCCACTTAGCGCAAAGAAAATTACCAGGATTGAACATTATTCCAACTGACAAAACTCCAAATAGCATCTAAAGTGACGATATTAAAATATGGGCCGCTATAACCCGCCAACTTCGACGCTGTATCAACATAATAGACCATTTTGTCGGAAAAAACCTGGTAACTATAATCATAACCATACAAAGTGATGATGTGAGAGACTGAGTAACCGTTCCATCCTCGCATAGAAGTGGTAAAAACCCCGGTAACAAGTGCAAAACCCTGGTCAATATCAGTCTTCAGCCAACTCGCCAGCTCGTCTTTGCTTTCTGCGATATCGGTCCAATAAAAATCAGAGTCAAGATATTGATTTAAGCAATCCGTGACACTTGTCATATATACCCCCCAACGGGGGTTAATTTGTTCGCATTCAGCTATCTCATTAAGTTCAGGAATGTCAGCGGTTCTTGCCCTCAAAGCAATTTGGGTGGACGAAGGACCACAATAGTTAACATAATCAGAATCTTCAGGTTCTCGAAATTGCCCCATGGTGCCAACATATAGAACTTCTCTTAAAGTACTTGAAGCTTGAATTTGATTTCGCCTTACCTGGTTCATCTTCTGTTGATACAGCCGATCATTAGTGTCAGGAAGCTTGCTATTTGGTGGAAGTGATCCATTAATTGGGTTAGGTCCCTGAGCAGTCGTTGGCGTAGAAATAGTCAAAATAGCAAGGACGGCAAGAGTTGTGACGAAAACCTTTTTAAAAATCTTCCATCTTCCTGTAATTATGTGAGTCATATCAATCCTTAGAAATGTTTAGGAATATTATAACTGAGAGTTAATGTCAGCACCCCCGCATTAGTTCGCATTAGTTCATCTAAAATGTTATTGAAATGCTATCCTTAGGTCAAATGAAAATGTTACCGAGGTGGCATACCAACCTTTACCCAGCAACCATACTTTAACCAGTGGTGTTATAAATAATATGATGGCATTTAAATTATTAGGCGTTTTCATCCTGGCGTACGCGCTGGGGAATTTCTCACCAGCTTACCTATGCGGAAAATTGTTTGGCCATTTTGATATTCGCGAGCGCGGAAGCGGCAACGCCGGCACAACAAACATTGTACGCGAATTGGGTTGGCGTTATGGTGTCCTGGTATTTGTGCTTGACGCGTTAAAAGGGGTGGCAGCGGTTGCTCTGGGAAACTGGCTGGCGGATAACCCGGGTATCGCAGCAGCCGGTTTCGGTGTTGTAATCGGGCATGATTTCCCTGTAATCTTGAACTTTCGCGGCGGCAAAGGTGTGGCAACTACAGTGGGCATAATGGTCAGCCTCTTCCCAGTACCCACACTCATTGCTCTTGTCCTGCTCATCCTCGTGATTACGCTCACTCGCATGGTCTCGCTTGGATCGTTGATCTTTGTAACCGGTATGGCGGTTTTCTCGTTGGTTTCCGATCAGCCTAATGCGCTGACGATAATGACGGTTGGAATCGCTCTCATTGCCATCCTGCGACACCGGGCAAACATTAAGCGCATTCTCAATGGTACTGAGAATAGGCTCTCCTACTAATTTAATCTTTTTCTCCTGTAGATCGCATTACCACATATATGCTCTTAAAATCGGCCTCTTAAAACAGGCCTCTTAAAATCGACGTAATTTCATTTCTTTTTTGATATAATAAAACTTCGGCATTTAAGGAAACCTTACTGCCCATAAAACTCCGCCTGGTGCCGGGCACCACGCTTGATCATAGGAAGGTCACACACATGAAAGAATATTCAACCGCCTCTATTCGCAACATCGTCCTTGCCTCTCATAGCAATTCCGGTAAAACGATTTTAGCGGAGAGCCTCCTGCACTTCACTGGTGCTACCACTCGCTTGGGCACCATCGAAGACAAAACCACTGTTTCGGACTTTGACGAAGAAGAACAGCGCCGTGGCATCTCGCTCTTCACCACTGTTTTGCCGGTGATCTACAAGGATCTAAAACTTAACCTGCTCGACACTCCCGGTTATACTGATTTCGTCGGCGAGGTTGTTTCAGCGATGCGCGTTGCGGATTGCGCCTTAATTCTGGTTGATTCCGTTGGCGGTCTCGAAGTCGGCACTGAAGTTGCCCTGCAGTATGCTGAAACCTTTGGCATACCCAAAATCATGGTCATCAACAAGATGGATCGTGATAATGCCAATTTCCAAAAAGCACTCAAATCTGTTCAAGATGAGATCGATGCCCGCCTTATTCCGATGCAGTTGCCATTGGGTGAAAAAGCCGATTTCAAGGGTGTCATTGACCTGGTTACCATGAAAGCCTATGAGGGTGATGGTAAAAAAGTTGTCGAAATCCCAGCTGGTCTCCAGTCAGAAGCAGACGAAGCCCGCATGCAGTTGGTGGAAGCCGCCGCGGAAGGCGAAGACAGCCTGCTCGAAAAATACTTCGAGAACGGTGACCTGACCCCCGAAGAGATTATTCAGGGTCTGCGCAAAGCAATGCAAAACAGCAACGTCATCCCCTTGCTGGTAGCAGCCGGCGGTCGCAACATCGGTATCCAGCCCCTGCTGGAAGCCCTCATAGCTCTCGCCCCAAGCCCTGCTGAGTTGCCCGCGGTCAAAGCCAAGACCCCCAAGGGCGAAATTGAACTGACCTACCAGGATGCAGGTCCGCTCGCTGCTTACGTTTGGAAAACCACCGCTGACCCCTTCGTTGGGCGCCAGACCTACTTCAAAGTCTATTCCGGTGTGGTCTCCTCCGACACGCGCGTTTGGAACGCAAACAAAGGCGAAGAAGAACGTCTTGCCGGCGTTCAGGTTCCTTTTGGTAAGGATATGCTTCCTGTCGGCGTGATCCACAGCGGTGATATCGGCGCGGTAGCAAAGCTCAGCGTCACCACCACTGGCGACACCCTGAGCAGCAAAGAACACAACATTATCTTGCCCGTGCCCACCTACCCCAACGCGCTTTACCGTGTGGCAATCAGTCCCAAAACCCAAAGCGACGCAGCCAAGATGAGCCAGACCCTGACCCGTATCACGGAAGAAGACCTGACCCTCACCTGGGAAATGCAAGCTGCCACCCACCAGACCTTGTTGTTTGGCATGGGCGATCAGCACATCGATGTCGCTCTGAAACGCATGGAGCAGAAGTTCCAGCTAAACCTGGTAACCCTCGAACCCAAAGTGCCCTACGAAGAGCACATCACCCGCGAAGCCAGCGCCACATACCGCCACAAAAAACAAACCGGTGGTTCAGGTCAATTTGGCGAAGTCTCACTCAAGGTCTTCCCGATCGAGGGTGAAGATTTCACTTTCTCGAACGATGTCTTTGGCGGTGCAATCTCCAACAACTACATGGGTCCGATTGAAAAGGGTATCCGCAACGTCATGAAGGAAGGTGTTGTGGCAGGCTACACAGTCCACAACGTGGGCGTGTCGGTTGTGGATGGAAAAGAACACCCCGTTGACTCCAAACCTATCGCCTTTGAAATCGCCGGTCGCGAAGCCTTCAAGATCGCCTTCAGAGAAGCCAACCCAGTTCTCTATGAACCGATCATGCGTGTCGCGGTCACCGTACCCGAAGCCCACATGGGCGACATCATGGGCGACCTCAACACCCGTCGTGCCCGCGTTCAGGGCATGGATACCGAGCACGGCAAGTCCGTCATTAATGCCCATGTGCCGCTTTCGGAAATGATGCGCTATACCACCAATTTGCGCTCCATGACCGGCGGTCGCGGTCTATTTACCATGGAATTTGACCACTACGAAATGGTCCCCACCCAGATGGCGCGCGAGATCATGGACGCCCGGCAGAAAGAACTGCACGAGACCGATTAATCACTACCATTGAAGATGGGGCTGGCTGAGAAGTCAGCCTCGTTTTTTTAACTTTATTGGCAGATGACTATCGGATTTTGCTCAGGCTTGATCCACAAACTCATACTGGTGGTAGTCGCACACGGGTCGGTAGCCGACTTCCTGGTAAATCTTATTGCTGGTGGGGTTGGAAAGGTCTGTGAAGAGGTTAGTCAGCTCATACCAGCGCGAGAGCAGCTCTTTTGACACCTCTGCCACCAGGGACCTCGCGTAACCCTTCCGGCGGTGACGTGGAGGGGTGTAAACACCGCCAACACAGATGCCTTTGATCTGCGGACGGGTTGCAATGGTAATGCTGACCACCTCGCCCCCATCCACCCAAAAGAAAGTGCGCTTCAGCCGGATATTTTCCAGTTCCGATTCCGCCGTAGCCAGTCTGCGGGGTCCCAAAATAACTTCTTCAATCATGGCATTGTGCATATCTGCCGCAGTCTGCGCGTCAGAATCTTCCGCAATCTTCATTTTGCGGTTGGATAATCAATTGGTAGAACCTGTCGCAGTTCATAAGCCCGTAAGTTCACAATTCTGCGCGCTAACTGACCGGTTTTTTCCTGCCACATATCAGCGAAACAGTCGCTTACTTCATCCACGCAATTCACGCCCGGCAAACGCCAGCCGCTCGAGATTAGAGCATCGGCAAGCACTTCAAGGGCAGGTTTGTTTAGTGGTTCACTCTGCACGACCAACGCGAAGGGAGGTGTCATCAACGCTGAAGCCCTAATCTCTCCAGTTTCGTCTCTGACCAGCGCCATCAATGGCGTGGCATCCCCATAGGCATGCAGGTCGGACTGCAGGTGCAGCGCCAATCCCATGATCAGGTTATTGCGTGTTTCAGCAGCTTCCCAAAGGTGGTGAGCCTGCTCATAAAACAAATGAGAATCATCAAAGTATGTAACAGTAAACATGTCTGCCTCTTTTAGGAGAGATCCTTCGGCTGCCAGCCAAACTCGGACAGGTCGATCACACCATTGGTGTCAAAGCGCACCCCCTCATCCTGCAATAACGCCCGCTGCAAAGCTGCTTCCGACCCAGTCAGGCTGATCTTGCCATGACGGTTGATCACGCGCTGCCAGGGTACCCCTTGGTTTTCTACGTAGCGCAAAGAAGCCAGGGCAAATCCGACCATCCTGCCACTGCATCCGCCGATCATGCTGCCAATTTGACCGTACGTGGCAACTTTGCCGGCGGGAATTGCTTCCACCATATCAAAAATACGTTGATGAAGCTGATGATTTTTATCGGTGTCCATCTTTAGTTCCCCTGCAAAAAGTCCTTGAGTGAATTTCGTCGTTTTGGATCCCGTAGTTTACGCAAGGCTGAGCTTTCGATCTGCCTGATGCGTTCACGCGTCAGACCGAAGAAGCTGCTGATCTCTTCCAGCGAATGATACATGCCATCTTTTAGACCAAAACGCAATTCCAGGACTTCCCGCTCCCGTTCAGGCAAGCTATCAAGAGATTCGCGCACAGACTGGCGCAGATTGTCGCGCATAACTTCTTCCATTGGCTCGATCGCGTCCAGGTCAGGGATGTAATCGCCCAGGGTGCTGTGTTCCGCATCCCCCACCGGGCTCTCCAACGAGACAGGCTCCTCGGCGGATTTTAACACCGCCTCCACCTTCTGCGTAGCTTCATCCCAGCGATGCAGCAGAGCCGGATCCGCAAGTTCGCGGCTTCCCCCGATCTCGAGAATGGAACTGACGTCTTCTTCTGAAAGAAAACCTGATTTGACCGCCATTTCAGCAAAGGTTGGATCCCGCCCCAGGATCTGCACCAGGCGGTGCTGTATTTTAACCAACTTGCTGATGGATTCGACGACATGTACCGGGATACGAATGGTGCGCGCATTCTCGTGGATATAGCGCGTGATTGCCTGCCGGATCCACCAGGTGGCATACGTGCTGAAACGAAACCCTTTGGCAGGGTCAAACTTCTGGATGCCCCGCAACAAACCCATATTGCCTTCCTGGATCAGATCCTCCATGGCAATGCCTTTATTGTTGTAGCGTTTCGCGATGCTGACCACCAGGCGCAGGTTATATTCCACCAGTTTTTGGTTGGCAAAGTCAGCATTTTCCACCACCCGTCCAATACTGGTTTGGATTTCTGCCGGGCTGGCTTCCATGCGCAGTGGTTCAGTGCCATTCGCCCAATGCAGGCTCACTTGTTCTATTAAACCCTCAGGGAGTATATAGGCGTCCTTGAAGAAACGCAGCAAATCGCGCGCCAGATCCTCCCAATGTTTGTCACTTCCCCAACGGGGATCGTCCAGGTAGGTGCGAATATAAGGTGGCTCGGGCATTTCCACGCTATTTTGAAGTTGAATGGCTTCATTCAGTACCATCTTCACATCCGGTGCTGGATACGCGAGCCTGGCAGCATCCATCTCCACCTGTGCCCAAGTGGTCTTCATGTCGGCATGGATCCCCTCCAGGTTCAAGCCCCCTTCACCTGTCCGATAAAGATTCAACTGCTCTCGCGCCTGGACAATGATAGCCAGGTAAAATTCCTGCTCCGCCAGCAACAGCTCTTCGCGGCTTATGTCACGCAGGTAGATTTGGATCGGATCATCAAGAATTTCGCCTCTGAGGACTTCAGGTTCTGTTTCAGGTTGATCGTCGCTCAGTTCAGAGTCGTCGGTGGTTTTTTCTGACATATACTCAAGCCTTATCCCTGGATTTGCTCTTGATGGAGGTTGTTTTTCGTACCCGCGTGCTGCCACCGGCTTCCGGTGCTTGGAGAGCCTTATCCAGCAAGCGACGCTTCTGTAACAATTCGAGATAGAGGAATTGCACTTCCTCATCCGTGTAAGTCTTTGAATCGACATCGCTGGACTGCAGGAATTTGATTTCATCCAGTCTGTCCTCCAATCGATTCAAACGCATGCGCACCACAGCCCGCACCTGGTGCTGATCCCGTTTTTGCTTGGTGATGGCATATTGGACCTCAATAAAAGTGGGATTTTCTTCGAATTCCAGCGCAGATGTCATGCGGGCTTCAATGTAGTCTGCCGGTGTATAGTCCACCTGGCGCAGGCTTTCTGTGATCAAGCGAAAACCTGTCAGGGTATCAGCATTCTGAAAATCAGATTCCATGATCGGGTCAAGCCCAAGATTGCAGAGAGTCTTGTCCAGGCGAAACAATCCTTCCGGGTCGATGAACAGATCGTGCAAAAGATAGCGCTCAAGTTTTTGGTTTTTTTGTGCCGGCTTGCCCACCATGTTGGCAGGCATCACATCGGACTGGTCGCTTTCAATCTTTTTCCGGCGACTATGCGCAAGATCTGTGCGCGTGCGTTTCAAAGAGCGTTCATCCACGCGCAAAAATGCTGCCAGCTGCTGGCGGTATGCCTCACGTTCCACAGCGTCCGCCACATCGTCAATTAATGGCATCACCTGGGCGGCGATATCGCGTTTCACCTTGGCATCCCGCAGGTCCTGGTCCGCGGCCAGTGTTTCCATGACATGCACCACCACCGGTTTTGCCTGTGTGATGATCTGCTTCCAGGCGTCGGGGTCTTCGAGCACAATTTCGTCCGGGTCTTTCTGATCAGGCAGTGCGGTCACGCGGATATCGGCGTTCAAATGCTGTTCCACTCGCAAGAGCCCGCGGGAGTCAAACCGGATTTCAGACTCCTGGTCCATAGCCTTGCGTGCCGTTTCAAGCCCCTTTAGCGTGGCGTTCTGACCAGCGGCGTCAGGGTCAAGTGCCAAAACAATGTTGCGCGTCAGGCGTTTGACCAGGCGGAATTGATCCTCAGTCAGGGCGGTGCCCATCGGAGAGACTGCATTGCTGAAGCCCGCCTGGTGCAGCCCGATGACATCCATGTATCCTTCCACAATAACTGCCTGGTTGAGTGAGCGAATGCTTTTCCGTGCCAGGTCAAGCCCATAGAGCAGACGACCCTTATCGAACACATCGGTCGCAGGAGAATTCAGGTACTTTGGCACGTCATCAGGGTCCAACACCCGCCCGCCGAAGCCAACCAACTGACCGTAAGGTCCTCGGATCGGAAACATCAGGCGATTGCGGAAGCGGTCATAAATGCTGCCGTCATCTCGCTCGGTCATCAAACCCGCCCCCACCAGGAGTTCAGGTGCAAAGTTTTTCAGGCGCAAGTGATCAAGCAGCGTGGTCCAGCCGCCAGGTGCATAGCCCAGCCCCCACACTTTAATGGTTTCGTCCGTGAGACCGCGTTTGTAGAGATAATCAAGCGCTTTTTTGCCTGCAGGGGTCGTGAGCATTTGCTGGCGGTAGAAGCTGGCAGCTTCTTCGAGCACGGCACTGAGATCCTGCCTGGCTTGCTCATTAGCTTCGCGCTCAGGGGTTTGCTGGATGAGGGTGACGCCAGCGCGTTCTGCCAGATTGCGCAGTGCTTCGGTGAAGTCCCAGCCTTCGCGTTTCATTACATAGCCAAAAATATCTCCGCCCTCGTTGCATTGACCGAAGCAGCGCCAGGTTTGCGTCTCAGGAAAGACCACAAACGCAGGTGTGCGGGTGTTGCTGTGAAAAGGGCAAAAACCAATATAGTTTTTACCTGTGCGGCGCAATTTGACCGTCTGACCAACAATTTCGACGATGTCCAGGCGATCTTTTATGTCATCTACAACGGTCATCCACTACTCCAGGTTATTGGTGTGGTTCAGGGTTCAAAATATAGTTACTCCACTACCCCACCTTGATAATTTTACCTTAGTTAAGCACAAGTTTACACATCGTGATAGGTTTAGGCACCTTGATTCTCATGAGATTAGCGAAGTCTTGAAGGCTGAGATCGGGTATTATGCGTGCGACAATAAATATGTGTATTTTTCTGATCTAACGGACAATGGATACCTCTATCGTGCAGATTTGAGAACCGGTGAAAAACTCGCCTTGCGAATATCAATAATGTATTAAACATCCAATTGTTTGAAGATCAACCCTATTTGTACTTGCGAGCTGCGGACCCAGTCGATTACAACACCATTACGTATAAGATTTCAACTCAAGATTGGTCAATTGAAAGATTGACTTCTTATGAAGACTTAATTCAGTCATTGAAATAATCTGGTTAATGTGAACTGATGCTTGGAAAATAAAATCCGACACTACTATAAACTAAAAATGGTCGTACTATTCTAACTCACATGGGAAGCTACTTAAGTGAAGGCTTTTTTACATGAAGGCTTTTTTACACTTATGAGGTCTTGCTCATCTACGTAATTGCGAAATAAGAAGAAATAGAATTAATGCCATAATGTAGCGAAAGAATATCAAATTTTCTCTTGAATTCAACTCATAAGTGCAACTTTGAAAAGGTCAAAAGGGGCAAGCTGAGGTAACATAAGCTCCTGGACCGACAAGTCAAAGGAGCACAAATGCGAAATTACACTCAGCTCACCCAAGAACAAAGATACCAGATTAAGGCACTTTTGAACACGGGACACAATCAAAAAGAAATAGCTAGAGCAATTGATGTGAGTGCAGCGACGATCAGTAGAGAATTGAAACGTAATCGCGGTCAGCGGGGATACCGACCCAAGCAAGCTCAGATCAAAGCGATCCAGAGGCGCAAGAATAAAGTCAGAAGGACGATCACAGCAGCCACCTGGAATGTTATCGAAGACAAATTGAGATTTGATCTGAGTCCTGAACAAATAAGTAAATGGTTGACGAAGCATGACCTTCAATCTGTCAGTCATGAGTATATTTATCAGCATGTATATGAGGATAAACGGGCTGGCGGCGATCTCTACAGGCACCTGCGTTGCCAGAAAAAACGTCGCAAGCGGGTGGGAATCTATGATCGGAGAGGAATTATTCCTAACCGGGAGAGTATCGAAACACGCCCGCTGATTGTTGAAACGCGCTCCCGGTGTGGGGACTGGGAAGTTGATACCATCATTGGAAAAGGACATCGTGGTGCTGTTGTGACCCTGACAGAGCGTAAATCCCGCTTCACTTTGCTGCGCACCATCCGCCACAAAAGCGCTGAATTGGTAGGGAAAACGGTCACAGAGCTGCTGAATTGGGTAGAGCATCTCTATACCATCACTTCTGATAACGGGAAAGAATTCGCCAATCATCAATCTATCTCAACAACTCTCTCAGCAAAATTCTTCTTTGCTCATCCATACGCATCCTGGGAAAGAGGTACTAATGAAAACACCAACGGCTTGATCAGGCAGTACATTCCAAAAGAAAGAGATCTTGATACAATCACTGCTGAAGAAGAACTTTGGATCATGGGTCGACTAAATCTTAGGCCTAGAAAATGTCTTGATTATTCCACTCCCTTTGAGATATTCTTCGGGCTAACAATTGCACTTACTAGTTGAATCTAAGTCTTTATTGAATTCCTTCTCTCTCTTATTTGTTTCCCTTTAATCGCAATAGATTTTCCAGCGAACTCTGAAATCTTGGTTCGATTTTTTCGATAGGCAATAATTTAACAATCTGGTTCTCGATATCTCTGATTTCAAGTGAATGATTTAGAATTCAATGTAAAGAAATCTAGAAAACGAAGTACTTCCTCTTTACTTCCTCATCAAATACCACTAATTTCTTATCCACAATCAAAAAGAGATGATCACACAGTTTTTCTAAGTAACCATGTTGATGCGAGGTCATTAAAAGGGTTTTTCCCTGACCTTTCAAGTCAACTAATATTTCCATTACATCATTATTGGTTTGATAGTCAAGGGCATTAAAGGGTTCGTCAAGCAGAACAATATCCTGACCTTCCATGATGGCCTGAGCAATCCCCAATTTTTGTTTCATGCCTGCAGAGTAGTTTGCAACTTTTGTCTTATCGTCCGGGTCCAAGTGTACTTTGAGCATAAACGACCGGATCGTCTCCTCCCCTACCTTGTTTTGAATTTCGGCGAGAAGTTTCAGATTCGTGAGACCATCATAGTATTGGATGTATCCGGGCTGATTGACAAAAAGGCCGACCCCTTGAGGGAAGTTCAGGTCTTTGCCGACGAGATTGCCTTTGACATGGATCGTGCCGGTGTCTGCTGATTCCAGTCCTGTAATCAATTTGAAGAGCACACTCTTACCGCTGCCATTTGCACCAACAATCCCGACACACGCGCCCTCTTCAACAGATAGGTTTACATCTTCATATAATACTTTTTCTTTGAACCTTTTTGATACATCTGTGAGTCTAATGATTGGCATGAATCCTCCTCCTAACCAAAAATAAAAATCCAAATGAAATGCTTAACAACAGAGCAACTTTAATTAAAAGCCAAGCCACTCCTTGTTGTATAGTTTCAAGGAACATCAGGATGCCTGGATTAATCTCGAAAAGATGAATGCCGGGCACAAGCAAGTTAACAAAAGACAAGGATATGAGTCCTATAAATGCAACTGTTTCATTGGCTACATGACTGATCATCAGAAAAAGCGCAAGGTTGAACAGCATGGTGATAATAAAAACAAAGATGTTTCCGATGAAATGAGGTGTGGTGAGTTGAATGCCGAAGGATTCGTATAATGCCATAGACATGGGAGTGGAATTTTTCCCAAATATGAATAGAATGGTCAGGAAAATTGCTATAAATCCTGCATATTGCAGAACAAAGGCTGCGTATTGCCGGAGAATGTTCCACCGCAAATTAGCAATGCTTTCAAAACGCATAAAAATTGGCAGTTCCTGATACTGTTTAATTTTCGAAATTGAAACCCCTACGAAAAAGAGCGGTGAAAAGTAAATTAAGCATATTTTGATCCAGCCGATGAAAGATTGAAAATCCGTGTTTGTGCCTAACAAGAACCGGATTGCAAGATCCCGGATGTTAGAGTTACCTTCATAAACCAACTGGAAGTATTCAATCAAAATCAGACCGCTGATAAAAAGAAAAGTAATTTGCTTCATCTTTCTGGAAATCGTTAATTCGCCAAGAAGTGAGTTCCTGGCAATTGTTGGCGGTCTGTAACCCAGTGCAAAAAGGATTATACCTAACCCGGTGAGAACGGTCAGCAGAAACGAAGGCAGTCCATTGATGAAAAGCCCGCGGTGAAAGATAATGTAATTACTTAAAAACAAGTTGGGTAATTTTTCTGACAATGACGTATGAAAGCCGATGAATGTAAGCACCAAGATGACCACAGCAGCACTGACACTCTCCCGCGACCCCTTTTTATTGTTGATCAATGATAAGATCGCGGTCAAGGTTGTAAATCCAAAACCATAATAAAGCAGGGCTACAAGAATAGATATGATTGGAATCTTCGAAAAGGCTGCGTACTCACCTAAGAGGAGCAATATTTCATTGTGACTGCTACCTCCAAAGTTCCCGGCGAAAACATTCGGTTTGAAAGTTGGCAGGCCAATCAGCAAGACAATCAGGAGACTTGAGAATAAGTAGAATGTAAACCAAACGGTGAAAGATAAAATCTCAATCCGCATCATTTGGTTGGTGTTGCGATATCTTATTTTTTCAATGTCACTCAAGCTGCGGAGATGCTTTGTGATAATCACGAGCATAATCGGCAACAGGCAGTACAAAACGTAATAATGATCCACCAGAACAAGCAGTGCGTAGTCGAATAACCCCAAATGATAGGTGATCGCTGTTGCCCTGGCAGAACCTGCAACGAAACAAAGCACACAAAAATTCAAGGCCAAAAGCGCTTTGTTCGCCAGGAAGAGATTGATGACCTTTGACTTAATAATTTTACCGTTCATGGTGAACAAGAACTCTTTGAGTGATAATAGTCAATCCGATGAACGTGGATAGTCCGACGAGAAGGTTTTTGGGCAGCATGGCACTGGGGCTAAGGCGGTTGAGGACATATGTAGTAGTAAAACTGAACCTGGCTAAACCGGTAACACCGGTTATAAAGTTTTCTAAAAAAATCAGGGCGAAGGGCGCTAAGAACATCAGAAACAGGTTCTTAACGTAATAAGCAAAGATAATCCCGAGCGAACAAATCAGCAATCCAATCACGGCTTTGTAGAAACTCCAAAGCAATCCAAATTTGAGTGGATCCAACAATTGCATTTCACCCAAAATATAGCCAGTCAGGGTAGGTCCTTGCACGCCAGTGGAGATATTTGCCATACGCAAAGAGAATAGAAAACCTGAATAATTCACCAACAGCACCATCACAAAGCATAGCGCCAGAGATGCCAAAGTTTGAAAGACCAGATACTTATTGAGCTTGATCCGCATGGATACATATTCAAGAAAGTTGTCTTTTCTCAAAAAGTATATTGGCCAGACGAATGGGATAGTCGTAAATAAAGGGAAGAACAAATCTACCGGTTCAGAACCAAAGATAAATGGTTGAATCGGATATAAAACCAAGCTATTCTTGCTTGAATAATTGATTGAAAAGAATAAGGCTGTCGTGTAGACAAACGTCGCAATTAGCCACGTAAGTGATAATCGTTTAGTTGATTTCCAAATAATATGCATTACTCTCTATTCAATGGTGTTACAGACTAAGTTGTCGCCCTTAATCTGTAACGCCTGTCTAGTTAGATTACGTGTCAGATTTTCTGTAATATAGTCACGGGTCCTTTATCTCAATTATAGCCTAAGTGTTCTCCATATTCATATCATTAAAGCCTTGATCATTAAAGCCTTGATATCATTAAAGCCTTGATCAAAGTATTTATCAGTTTTCATGAGGATATTGCCGTATACCTGATGATTTCTGTCAGATCCAATCATCGCTTGTAAAGATTAAAAAAAGCAGAGTCGCGATTGGTGCGACCCTGCTTTATCAGCTTACAAAGCTTTATTCTTTTACACTCGAGGCGGTGTGGTCCTCACTCTTCAATTCTTCGTCAGCTTTGAGCGCTGCTTCATTAGGAGTGGGTGGATCACAATTTGTCGCAGCCGGATCGCTGCTTGGCCCGGAGCGTGCGCTTTCAGCAAACGCTTCAGAAGTCGGTGTGCACGCCTTGGCGCCCGCTTCGCTTTCAGCGGTTTCGGCTGATTTTGGGGCAGTTGGCTTGGTTTCGCCAGACTTTTCGGGATCAACAGTCGGCTGCACCAGAGGTACGCCATTAGTTGTTGCCGCCATCTGCGAGTAATCCATTTCCGCCATCTGCGTATAGAGGGACCAACGGCGTTTGGCGTCGGCTTCCGCACCCTTCATCAGCATTTCAGCGCGTTCTTCATCCTGCTGAAGCAGCATGCGATAGCGGGTCTCATTGTAGGCGTAATCCGCCACGTTGATGCTGGGAGCCCTTGAGTCTATCTGCAGCGGGTTCTTGCCTTCCGCAGCCAGGCGTGGGTCGTAGCGATAAAGCACCCATGCGCCGGAGTTTACTGCCATTTTCTGTTGGACAAGACCCTTCTTCATATCGATGCCATGACTGATGCAGTGCGAGTAAGCAATGATCAAGGAGGGACCATCGTAGGCATCTGCCTCGTTGAAGGCACGCAGGGTTTGCGCATCGCTGGCGCCCATTGCCACACGCGCCACATAGATATTTCCATAGGTCATGGCAATCATGCCGAGGTCTTTCTTGGGTTTGTCCTTGCCATCAGCTGCAAATTTCGCCACTGCGGCACGCGGGGTAGCCTTGGAGCTCTGACCACCAGTATTCGAGTAGACTTCGGTATCAAGCACCAAAACGTTCACATTGCGTCCGGAAGCCAAAACATGATCCAGTCCGCCATAGCCAATATCGTAAGCCCAGCCATCGCCGCCCATGATCCAAACGCTCTTCTTAACCAGGTAATCTGCCAGGCTGTAAAGATTGCGCAGTTCGCCTTCCTGCTCGTCCTTGAGCAGTGCTTTCAATTGCTTGACGCGTTTACGCTGGGCATTGATCTCCGCCTCACCGTTCTGGCTGGCGTTGCAAAGTTCATCTGCCAGCTCACGACCGATATGGTCGGCATTCTTCTGCACTAATTCCTTGGCATTGGTCATAAATTTATCAACCGTCAGGCGCATGCCCATGCCAAACTCGGCATTGTCTTCAAACAGGGAGTTCGACCAGGCAGGTCCCATTCCCAGCGAGTTTGCTGACCAGGGAGTAGTCGGTTGATTGCCGCCATAGATGGAAGAGCAGCCGGTGGCATTCGCGACCAGCATACGGTCACCAAACAACTGGGTTGCCAGGCGCACATAAGGCGTCTCACCGCAGCCGGCACAGGCACCCGAGAACTCAAACAGAGGCTCAAGCAGCTGAGAGTTCTTGACCAGGTGGGTCGAGATCTCTTCGCGTGGGATGAGCGGCAAGTTGAGGAAGAAGTCCCAGTTTTTCGCTTCGCTTTCGCGGATAGGAGTCTGAGCGCCCATGTTGATGGCGTGGCGCCCTGGGTTGGCTTTATCTTTGCCCGGGCAGTTCTCAACGCACAAGCCGCAGCCCACACAATCTTCGGGAGCAACCTGGACGGTCCAGGAGTAGCCCTCTTTCCACTCGCGGAATTTGGAAGCGGTGGACTTGAAGGTTTCGGGGGCATCCTTGAGCAGTTCGCTGGGATAAACCTTGGTGCGAATGGCTGCATGCGGGCATACAAACGAACAACGACCGCACTGGATGCACCGGTTGGGTTCCCAGATCGGAATCTCAAGCGCGATGTTGCGTTTTTCCCATTTGGTGGTGCCTACCGGGTAGGTGCCATCGTCTGGAAGTTTGCTGACGGGGATCGCATCACCATTGCGGTTGATCATCTCGCCCAAAACTTCCTTTACAAACACAGGCGCGTTTGCGGGTACAGGCGAACGACGGTTGTGGCTGCTGGAAACCTCAGAAGGATATGCCACCTGGTGCATGTTCGCCACAGATTGGTCCACAGCTTCAAAGTTCTTGCGCACCACGGCTTCACCCTTGCGGCCATAGGTTTTCTCAATGGAGTGTTTAATCTGCGCCAGTGCTTCATCGCGCGGTAAAACACCGCTGATAGCAAAGAAACAGGTCTGCATGATGG
>DIVL01000010.1:251-15005 GCA_002435825.1 Anaerolineaceae bacterium UBA6133 | reverse complement strand
CATCGGGACCGTAAATCGTATTCAGAAGGAAGACTGAACCTGGGCGGGAGAATTTCAGCATATCAAAGCGATCCACAAAGCTAACCTGGTGGCAGGCGACAAAATTGGCTTCGTCAGCAGAAATGAAATAGGGGGCACGGATCGGGTCAGGACCAAAACGCAGATGCGAAACCGTTACACCGCCGGATTTCTTTGAGTCGTACTCAAAGTAGCCCTGGGCGTGGTTGGGAGTCTCATCGCCGATGATCTTGATGGAGTTTTTGTTTGCACCAACTGTGCCATCAGAACCAAGACCGTAGAACATCGCCTGGATTACATTACTGGGCAAGATTTCAAAGCTTGGATCGTAGTCGATGCTGAGATTGGTGACGTCGTCCACAATGCCAACCGTAAATTTGCTCTTGGGCTGGTCCTTGTCAAGCTCGTCAAAAATACCTTTGACCATGGCAGGGGTGAAATCCTTGGAAGAAAGACCGTATCGCCCACCAGTAACCACAGGCATCTGCTGGCAGGGGGAAGTGCCATTCAGGAGACCATCTGCAAAAGCGTTGACAACATCCTGGAAAAGCGGTTCGCCGGTGGAACCGGGTTCCTTGGTGCGGTCGAGCACGGCAATTTTCTTGACAGTGCTGGGGATCACGCTCAGGAAGTGTTTGATTGAGAAGGGGCGATAAAGCCGCACAACCACCACACCCACTTTTTCGCCGCGGGCGTTGAGGAATTTGGCAACTTCGGAAGCAGTTTCTGCACCCGAGCCCATAATCACGATCACACGGTCTGCGTCGGCAGAGCCGTGATATTCCATTATTTTGTATTCGCGACCAGTAAGATCGGCAAAGCGATCCATTTCTTCTTGCACAATGCGGACGGCCTCAGGATAGTAGCGATTGACGGTCTCGCGAGCCTGGAAATACATATCAGGGTTCTGGGAAGTGCCCCGGATCACGGGTCTATCCGGAGTTAAGGCGCGCTTGCGATGCTCAATGACCATGTCGTCGTTGATGAGGGCTCGCAGATCGTCGTCTGTGAGCCGTTCGATTTTGTTGATCTCATGAGAAGTGCGGAAGCCGTCAAAGAAGTGAACAAATGGAATGCGCGAGCGCAGGGTTGCAGCTGTGGCAATCGCGGCAGTATCCTGGGCTTCCTGCGCCGAGTTGGAGGCAATCAAACCCCAACCAGTCTGGCGCACAGCCATCACGTCCTGGTGATCTCCAAAAATGGAAAGCGCCTGGGCAGCCAGCGAGCGAGATGAGACGTGGAAGACCGCAGGTGTCAGTTCGCCTGCGATTTTGTACATATTGGGGATCATCAGCAGCAAGCCCTGGGAGGCTGTAAAGGTCGTGGAAAGTGCGCCAGCTTGGAGCGCGCCGTGCACTGCACCAGCCGCGCCGCCTTCAGACTGCATCTCCACTACCGAAGGGATTGTGCCCCAGATGTTGGGAACGTGTTCTGCCGCCCACTGATCGGCATATTCGCCCATGTTTGAAGAAGGTGTGATTGGATAAATTGCGATTACTTCATTGAGCCTGTAAGCAACATAAGCGGTCGCCTCATTGGCATCTGTCATTACCATTTCCCGTGTCATTTAGAAAAACTCCTTTAAGTTATTATCGAACGTTGCCGTTTGTTAGTCACACATTTAGAATCCTCCGCGAGTAGCTGAGGTTCATGACTTTGAATTGTACCTTTAAACCCAAAACTTGGGGCTGTTAATTATTTAAGAAATCGTTAAAAAGCTGCCTTTTTAGCATTCCAACCCAAAACTTACCAGCGCAATTTAAACGCACTTATCGCCCTTTACGCCATCTACACCGACTTTTTCCTGCCTTGGCAAATCTTGTGTTTCAGACTACTCCCGCAGGGTCGACCTTAGGGTTAGCCTTAACGCTTGGGCGGTGCTTTGGGTGATGGATTCCACCTTTTACGCTTCAGCTGCCCGACGATCTCATATGGCGTAAAACCGTTATTATGGAACATTCTTGTGTGGTTATGAACATTCGTCACTAAGTTAAAAAATTCCTGCGCCTCGTCCAAGTCCTTATATCGATATCCGGCGTCGTTGAAGTAATCGAGCTCATTTCGGTTTGAAACTCCATATTGAATCATCTCGTGCAGGTCGATCAGATCGCCGTCAACCCCTCTAAGTCCTTCGCCGCGAGGGCAAAGTTTATGCTTCATGATATATGCTCTCAGTTCAGCATAAGGTTTTTCGGGCTCACGGTAAGCGAAATCGAGATACTTTAAAAATTCCTCTTTGCTTGGAAGATAGCGCGACTTGCCTCTTTGGGCTTCCCGGATTTCTTTCACATTATCCTCATAGTCGTCAAAATGGGGCTGGAATTCGGGTCCCGAAATAATGTCGCCGAAGACTGAGTGTTCAACGTCGTCGGTTCTGGCAAGGCGGATCAATGCCAACAACGCCTCCTCCTTTGTCGTGTGGGCTTCCTCGTAGTGATTAAACACCTTGACAAACTCATTCGCACTAATAACCCCATAGAGACTTATCGCTGCTGTAGCGTACTTTGAGATTAACTCTTTGCGCTCGCGGCTAATTCGGATTGTAGTGGCTGCCATGGATTTACCCTCCCAAATTCTTGATTATTTCGTCCTTATCGGCTATTTCAACCATCTGCGGCTTCGATACACTGAAATACATACCTTACCCATTTTAACACCCAAAACTTGCCAGCGCAATTTGCATGAGCTTATAACAGTCTGCGGATTTCGAGTTCCTGCCTGGCTAACAGCAGTGTGGATAAACTTTTGCCGTCTGCCAGCCTGCCATCTGCTGCCATTTCCATGACCTCAGAGAGTGGCAGCTTTACTATGGTCAGAAACTCGTCATCGTCCTGCTCCAGGGGCGAGTCTTTCAGGTTCAGCGCCAGGAAAACATGCATATACTCGCTCGAGTATCCCGCCGCCATATAGAAGCCGCCCAATCGGATCATCTCCCCGCAGTCCTTGCCGATTTCTTCGCGCAACTCGCGGTGAGCAGCGACTAGGGGTTCCTCGCCGGGGTCCATCACCCCAGCCGGCAGCTCGAGCAGTTCCTGCTCTGCCCCAATGCGATACTGCCTCACCAGGTGAACCCGACCCAGGTCATCCACCGGCAGGATCGTGACCGCAGCCACATGCTGCACAAGGTCATAGTCGCGTTCCCGTCCGTCAGGCAAGCGAAAATGCACGCGTTCAACATCAAATGCGTGCAGCTGCATGAGGGTTTGTCTTGAAATGATTGCAGGTTCCATGATTCTCTCCGGTTAACAAAAATAGGAGGCGTAAGCCTCCTGTATTGTAATCGGGGTTTCGATTATGGGATCTGCAAAGTGGAAATTCCTGTCAAATCGTAGGGTTCTTTCAAGCCGTTCAGCTGAATGATCTGCTCTGGCCAGACGTCTCCATAGGCGCAGGCGACTAAGTAGACACTTTCGCCCGGGCTGACATTCCAGGTATCCGGATGATCAAGCAGAGAACGATCGTCCGTCGGCCAGGAACCAGTCTGGGGAACGTCGAGCACATCGCCAATATTCAGCATACTGCCGGCATAAAGATTGTTGATTGCCAGCATGTCGCCCGGGTCCACGTCAAAACGCCGCGCCAGGCAGTAGATGGTCTCACCGCTCTGCACCGTCCAGGTGGTGGGTTTGGTCATGGGCTGAAGGATGGGCAGAGGGGTCGGGGTGGCAGTACCGACCGGGATTGGGGTGGGAGGAATCTGCGTGATGACCTCGGGCGTGCCCTGGGGATTCTGCACGATTTGGGTTGGCATGTTGAATTCCTGCATGATGGCTTGCGCGGTCATGGTGGCACTGAGGATCTGTTGATCCACCGGCAGGGGGGTATTCGCCACATCGATAACATGGGGTGTGGTAGCAGGTGGCGTGGAGGCTTTCCGCACGCAGCCCGAGAGCACAAGCACCACGATCAGCGGGATTAGCAGCAGCAATGATGATTTCTTCATTTCAATCTCCTTAAATACTGACATACTTCTTGCCTTTTTGGTAGCAATAACTGTGCCATCTAGAGGCAATACTAATCCACTGACATAAGGGTGGGTTTTAGCTAGTCTGGTTCATGAGTTCCCCGTTTTAAGGCGAAAAGAGACTGCATCTAATTTGACGCTGTCTCTTTTTCGTTGTTAGATTTCTTCAAAATTAAGCTTACGGTAGCAGTATATCCAATATATGAGTATCCGGATGGTAGGTAAAACTTACCTCGCCATCTGCACTTAAATTAAATAGCATATTATCCCCATCTCTCACACCCCCTGCGCCGTAATTCTCTGCCCAACTGCCGTTAAGTGCGACCTTGCATTCATAGTCACCGGCGGGAATAGTAAAGATTCCACGATACAACCCATCTCCGCCTTCAGTCAGAGCGGTGAGGGCACACGCAGGATCCCAATCTGCACTACAACCTACCTCGCTTTGAAAGGATCCCGGGACGTTAACCATGCCTGGTAAGGGGTTATCAATACAGTAGCGGATTTCGGTGTGCGCATCCGTGTAGGCTTCAGTTGGGGTCTTTGAACCAGCCATAACAAACACGAATGCGTTGTTCCAAGGTCCCCACACACAACCCATCTCAGGGACATTGGGCATGGGTTCCGCAAAAGCAGCAACCTGCCCAAAGGCAGCCATATCCGGATCGGTGATTGTATTCAACACAGGGATGTAGGCAGGCGGTCTATTGCCTTCTTCGTACAAACGTGTCATCGGGTATATGTCAGCCAAAAATTCAGTCAGGAAGCTGGCGGCGAGAGTCTGCTCAGTGCTTAAGGCATTGATCACAAAGCCTTGCACTCCCAGGAATGGATAACCGCTGGGGAAGTTGTTAATAGCGTAAGGAACACCCGAATTCCGAATTTGATCCAAAGCCCAGGGACCCGCCATAATCCATGGCACTTCACCTGCCATGAATAAGTTGTGCGCTTCCGTCCAATCAATGGTCGGGTTTAAGAATCCTTCGAGGTTCCAGTTGTGAGCTGTTTCGCCAAAGGCAATCATGCCAGCGCTGCCAATACCAAGGTCACCGGTATTCCAGGACCCGTCAGGATTCTTGCCGAAAACATATCCACCATTGGTAGTCATGAGGGGATAAGCGTCATAAGTGGTTCCAGAGAGAGCGAAACCCCAGGTGACACCTGCTGTATCTTGAAGAGCCAAACCCATGGTATGCAGTTCGTCCCATGTGGACGGTGGGGTTTGGACTAATTCGGTGTTGTAGAACATCGCCAGGTTTTCAACAGCATAAGGCATGGCATACAGGTCGCCATTGATCGTCATTGCATTCAAAGCTGTCTGTACAAAATCATCCTCAAGACCGTTCAGTTGTATCGGGGATAGCAATCCCGCTCCATAGAGTTCAGCAACCCGGTCGTGGGCAAAGATCGCGATATCAGGGCCCTCACCAGCTGGCACAGCAACCAAAAAATCGTCCAGAAGGTTATCAGGGCTCTCGACCACCACATCCACATTGTGACCGGCTTCATAAACTGCAGCCAATTCCTGCATAACAGCCAATCGGTCCTGGTCTGTCCAGATGGTCAGCCTGGGGTTTCCGTTGCGAATGAGCGGCAGGAATACGGAATTTAGTTGTGTGGTCTGCAACTGCGCAAAACCGGGCAGTATCTGCCCACTAAGAAAGGTCAGAATGATGCCAGTGACAATGAGTAATAGATACTTGGTTTTCTTTACGTGATGAGGATTGGTGCGCATTTACAGTCATCTCCTTTTTGTAAATAAAATATGGACAGGTAAGCAGTAATCTACAAAAGTTATTTTGACCAAATAGTAAACTCTTTCCCCGATATCGGATCCTTTTCAAAATGCACAATAATACAGAAACGAGATGAATGTGATTATAGCATAATCACCAAAGGAAAAGGCAATAAGAAGCACACAATAAGAAGCACCGGTAAACGCTCACACTGCACTGCACCAGGAAGTCACAATGCATCGAAATCCAAAGCACCCGCCAGGCAAGGGTTAAATCCTGCTTTTGGGAGTGAGGCTGCGATTGGGCATAAAATAACGACCCTGTGATGCACAGGGTCGTTATTGATAAACTGATTAAACCTAGATTTTTTTCAGAACAGGTAAACCGGAAGTCAGTTCAACGACGGTCTTGCCGGCGGGAACTTGTTCAACTTCCTGACCCTTGCGGATATCGGTTGAAAAATAATAGAGCTCAGTTTCTTTTCCAGACGCACGTTTCACTTTCTTAACGTGGAGGAAATATTCCTTACCTTTTGAGTTTTTAAAGCTGAATGCCATTTTTACTACTCCTTTATTATGTAACAAAATAAACTACTAACGAGTAAAGTGTACACTTTACCAGAGGCTTTGTCAATTTTAATCGAGGCGTAGGTTGTACTGCCTGATCGCGCCAAATTCAATAATAATTGCCCAACCAGGACTTTTCCTTTCCATGAGACAGTGAATGATCTATAAGAACGCTGCTTTTCGTATGCCGGACAAAGTGCCCTAAGGGTTTTAAGTTTCTCAATCCAGCTCATTTTCGGTTTGATTAATTGAGACCTTGTGGTCAAATCCCGTGCGCGGTCAGGGATCGGCACAATCGAAAAGTCAGGAGGGTGGCATGATCGGGATTGGCATCGATTATCAAGATCAAGTACATAATTCGTAGGGCGAGCTTGGAAGCACTGCACACCTCGTCATGCCCTAACCTTGATGTGCTTCCAATCCGCCATCACGCCAGAATCACTTGCAATGAACACCCAGATCACTGTATTCGGCGGTTTGAGGGCACGATACATTCGTCCTTCATATTGCTCAAGGTGCCCTCAAACTCGCCCTACGACTAAGATTGTCTGCAAAGCAGTGTATGGCGATCTGCTTTTCCCTTGGATGACTGCAAACCTGACAGTCAGATGCTGGCACAATATTTTTATGTAGACCGGACAAAGTGCCCTCTGGGTATTGCGTTTCACTTGCCCCTGGGCAAAGCGACTGGGGTTCAATCCGGCTTGTCTTTGGTAGGGGTCCATATTGCATTAAACAATAAATGCAAACACTGCTTTTCGTAGGCCGGATTCCGCTTTTGAATCCGGCTTGTGTTGATATCCACACTATTGCCGGATTGGACTGCGGAATCCGGCCTACAAATAATTAGAATGGTAAACTTTCTTGTATGAGAAAATTCATTCGCAACTATGTTGACGGCGGTACTTTTTTCTTCACCATGGTCACAAAAAGTCGAAAACCTCTCTTTCAAGATCCTTCCTTCTGTGAACTTTTCATGGCTGGGGTTAAAAAGGTAAAATCTCTCCACCCCTTCGACCTCGACGCTTATGTCATTTTGCCTGATCATATCCACCTGCTGATCAGCTTGCCGGCAGGAATTAGAGATTATTCAAACATCATAAAAGAAATCAAAAGGTACGTAACAAAAAGTATCCGTAAACAATTCGACCAACAAGATCTGGTTGTCTGGCAGGATAGGTTTTGGGAGCACACGATCCGAGATGAACGCGACATGCAAACACACTACGATTACATCCATTACAATCCCGTGAAACATGGCTATGTTGCATCTGTTGATCAATGGAAATGGTCAAGCATAGATGGTGAGTTTTACGACCACGACATAACACCCACTTTAGAACAGATCAATGCATTGAACCAAAAGGGATATACATTCGGGGAATAGTCTTTTCGCAGGCCGGACATCGTGCCCTTTCGTATTGCGCAGCCTGCTCTGGAGCTCTTTTCTCCAGGGTTCAATCCGGCTTTCGTTTATCCACATATTATTGCCGGGTTCAACTGCGGAACCCGGCCTACAACTGCTTTCTTTTCGTAGGCCGGATTGCGGTTTTCAATCCGGCTTTCTTTTATCCACATATTATTGCCGGGTTCAACTGCGGAACCCGGCCTACGGTTGTCGGCTCTCACAATTCAACCCTGCCTGTGATTGTTGCTTGCCCAAAATTCACCTATCGTCTAAAATTCACCTATGCGATTTGACGTCTTCAGTCTCTTCCCGGAAGTCTTTCAACCCTATCTCGATATCAGCATCCTCAAACGCGCAATCCAAAACGACCTGATCCAGGTCCACACCCACAACATCCGCGACTGGGCGACGGATAAGCACCACACCACCGACGATACCCCCTACGGCGGCGGCGGCGGCATGGTCATGAAACCCGAACCCATCTTCGCCGCGGTGGAGGACGTGCTCGGCGCTCCCCCAAGCTGCCCGGTGATTCTGCTCTGCCCGCAAGGCAAACGCTTCGACCAGCAGATGGCACGCGAGCTTGCCGCCCATGACCGCCTGGCACTGATTTGCGGGCGCTACGAAGCCTTCGACGAACGCATCCGTGAGCACCTCGCCACCCACGTTATCTCCATCGGCGATTTTGTGCTTACCGGCGGCGAACTGCCCGCCCTGATCCTGATGGATGCCGTCGGCCGGTTATTACCCGGCGTGCTCGGGGACGAGGACGCGACCCAGGACGATTCTTTCTCATCTGACGGCTTGCTCGAATATCCCCAATGGACAAAACCAGCAGAATTTCGCGGCTGGACGGTTCCTGAAGTGATGCAAAATGGCAATTTGGGAGAGCAACTCAAGTGGAAACGGCAGCAATCCCTGATCCGCACGCTCGAAAATCGTCCTGATCTATTGCGTGATGCCCCCCTTACAAAAGAAGATCAGGAATTTTTGGCCACTTATATCAATCAAAATTTTGAAGAAAGCCAATCAACGGAGGAATAATGCAAGAAGAACTTAAATTTAATTATGGCAAGACGTTTTTATTAGGCTTCGGCTTTTTTGCCGTGATGGTGGCCTGGTCAGTGTACAACTCGTTTGTACCACTTTTCCTGGCAAACCGCTTCCAACTCAATCCAGCCGCCATTGGCTTTTTCATGACGTTGGACAACATTGCAGCCCTGCTGCTTCAGCCGGTGATCGGTTCGGTCTCGGACCGCACCCGCACCAAGATTGGGCGACGTTTGCCCTTCATGCTGGTTGGCGCGCCTATCGCGGCGATCGCCTTCGTTTTCGCCCCAATCGTGGCAGTCCCGCTGCTCAACATCCCGGTTGAAGCGCGTTTACCGCTTTTTGTTGCCTGCACCATGACCTTCATGCTTTCCATGGCGATCTGGCGCACGCCGGTGGTTGCCTTGATGCCGGACGTAACCCCCTCAAAGTATCGCTCCCAGGCTAATGGCGTGATCAACTTCATGGGCGGCATTGGTTCCATCATCGCTTTCCTGATCGGCGGCAAACTCTACGACATCCAGCCGCAATTCCCCTTCTGGTTGGCATCCGCGCTGATCGTGGTGGGCGTATTGCTGGTCTTTGCCTTTATCAGGGAGCCAAAAATCTACGAGCGGAACCCCAACCTTGAAAAGCCAAACCTCTGGAAAAGCCTGGTGCAGATTTTCCGGGATAAACAACACGACGCCATTCGCATCTTCCTGGCAATATTTTTCTGGTTTGTGGCAATGAACGCGATCGAAACCTTCATCACGCTGTATGCCAATCGCTCTCTCGGTATGTCTGAAGGGCGAAGCGTAACACTGATGACGCTCAACTCGCTCGCTTTCGTGATTATGGCGCTGCCTGCGGGACTGATTGGCGGGAAAATCGGGCGCAAGCGCACCATCAGCATCGGCATTGTGGTGATGATTCTCGTCATGACCTCAATATTCTTTATTCCTGCAGGAACCCTGACCCAGGAACTGTTCAGCCTACCCGTGCTGGGAGCAGTGCCTGTGGTAGGTCTGATGCTGGTAATCGCAGGGCTTGGCTGGGCATTGATCAACATCAACTCTCTGCCTGTTGTGGTTGATCTGACTGATGTGACCCAAATTGGGACCTTCACCGGCCTTTATTACCTATTCTCCACCATGGCGGCCATCGTTGGACCTAACGTCAACGGTTGGATCGTCAAACTCACCGGCGATAACTATGCCTCGATCTTTCTCATTGGACCAATCTTCATGCTTGCCGCCCTAATCTCAATCCTGGGTATGAAATCTGGTGAAGCAAAACCAGGACCAGTAATCTAATAACTCTACAGGAGAAAGACCGCAATTCCCACTTGCGGTCTTTTGTTTGCTGACTTATACTTGACTTACATTACCATACCGGTTATTCCCGGCAAGTATCGTTAATCTACAGAAGGAGATTAGAGAAAAAATGACTAAAAAGTTGTTCGCCATTTTGTCCGTTTTACTCGTCGGCAGCATGCTGCTCGCTGCCTGCTCGACACCCGCCCCAACGGAAGTCCCCGTAGTTGAGGAACCCGTGGTTGAGGAACCCACCGCGGTCAAGGTTTGCCAGATCACCGACACCGGTGGTATCGATGACAAATCCTTCAATGCCACCGCTTGGAAGGGTATCACCGACGCCCAGGCTCAACTCGGCATCGAAGGCAAATACCTCGAGTCCAAAGAGGTTGCTGATTACGAGAAGAACCTGAACGCCTTCATTGAAGAAGGCTGCGATCTGATCGTGACCGTTGGTTTCCTCATCGGCGATGCCACCGCGGCTGCCGCTGCAGCCAACCCCGATGTCAAGTTCTCCATCGTTGACTACAACTATGATCCCGCCATCGCCAACGTGACTGGTCAGATCTTCAACACTGACGAAGCTGCCATCCTGGCTGGCTACCTCGCTGCTGGCGTCACCAAGACCGGCATTGTCGGTACCTTCGGCGGTCTGCCCATCCCCACCGTGACCATCTTCATGGACGGTTTCTACGAGGGTGTCGCCAAGTACAACGAAGCCAAGGGCACCGACGTCCAGGTCCTCGGTTGGGATCCCGCTGCGCCAGACTCTGGTCTCTTCAGCATGTCCTTCGACGATCAGCAAAAAGGTAATGAGCTCGCCAAGTCCCTCATGGACGAAGGCGCTGACATCATTATGCCCGTCGCTGGACCCGTTGGTTTGGGCGCTGCTGCCGCCATCAAGGAACGCGGAAACGCTTACCTGATTGGCGTAGACTCTGACTGGGCTCTCACCAGCCCCGAATATGCCGACATCACCCTGACCTCCGTCATGAAACTGATGGATGCCACCACCATGCAGGTTATCCAATCTGTCCTCGATGGTACTTTCGTCGGTGGGGATGTGGTCGGTACACTCGCCAACAATGGCGTTGCTCTCGCTCCATACCATGAACTCGAAAACATGGTTCCTGCTGAACTCGCAGCCGAAGTTGAAGCAATCAAAGCTGAGATCGTCGCTGGATCCTTCACTGAAGCAGAAGTCCCTGTTGAAGAACCCACCCTGGTTTGCCAGATCACCGATACCGGTGGTATCGATGACAAATCCTTCAATGCCACCGCATGGAAGGGTATCACCGACGCCCAGGCTCAACTCGGCATCGAAGGCAAATACCTCGAGTCCAAAGAAGTCGCTGATTACGAGAAGAACCTCAACGCTTTCATTGAAGAAGAATGCGATTTGATCGTGACCGTCGGCTTCCTCATCGGCGATGCCACCGCGGCTGCCGCTCAAGCCAACCCCGATGTCAAGTTCTCCATCGTTGACTACAACTATGATCCTGCCATTGCCAACGTGACTGGTCAGATCTTTGAAACTGATGAAGCCGCCTTCCTGGCTGGCTACCTCGCTGCTGGCATCACCAAGACCGGCACTGTCGGCACCTTCGGCGGTCTGCCCATCCCCACCGTGACCATCTTCATGGATGGCTTCTACAAGGGTGTGGCCAAGTACAACGAAGTCAAGGGCACCGATGTCAAGGTCCTCGGTTGGGATCCCGCTGCGCCAGACTCTGGTCTCTTCAGCATGTCCTTCGACGATCAGCAAAAGGGTAATGAGCTCGCCAAGTCCCTCATGGACGAAGGCGCAGACATCATTATGCCCGTCGCTGGACCCGTTGGCTTGGGTGCTGCTGCTGCCATCATGGAACGCGGCAACGCTTACCTGATCGGCGTCGACTCTGATTGGGCTCTCACCAGCCCCGAATATGCCGACATCANNTGACCTCCGTCATGAAACTGATGGACGCCACCACCATGCAGGTTATCCAATCTGTCCTCGATGGTACTTTCGTTGGTGGTGATGTGGTCGGTACCCTCGCCAACAACGGTGTTGCTATCGCCCCGTTCCACGAACTTGCAAGCCTCGTTTCTGCCGAACTCGCAGCTGAGATTGAACAACTCAAAGCTGACATCATCGCGGGAACGATCACACTCGATTAACTCGTTATAAGTAAGAATAAGGCTGGATTTTTTCCAGCCTTATTTTGTTTAAGGCTGTGGTAATATTGAAAAAATTATAGAGAACGGAACGGTATCTACTATGACCCCAATTCTTGAACTAAAAGGGATTACCAAGCGGTTCCCAGGGGTTTTGGCCAATGACCATATCGATCTCTCCCTCAATAAAGGTGAAATTTTGGCCTTACTGGGGGAAAATGGTGCTGGCAAATCAACCCTGATGAATATTCTCTACGGTCTTTACCAGCCCGATGAAGGCGAAATCCTGGTAAACGGCGAGAAGGTGACATGCAACTCCCCCACCGACGCGATAAACAAGGGCATCGGCATGGTGCATCAGCACTTCATGCTCATCCCGGTCTTCACGGTCACAGAAAACGTAATGCTGGGCAATGAAGCGGTGAAGCAAGCCGGCTTTTTGGATCGTAAGAAGGCCGCTGATCGCATCCTGGAGATTTCGAACCACTATAACCTCGAAGTGAATCCAGATGACTACATTCGGGATCTACCTGTGGGAGTCCAGCAGCGGGTTGAGATCATCAAGCTGCTCTACCGTGAGGCAGAGATCCTCATTTTTGACGAGCCGACAGCCGTTTTAACCCCGCAGGAAGCTGACGAACTTTTCAAGATCATGCGTTCGCTGGTAGAGCAGGGCAAGTCGATCATCTTCATTACCCACAAGCTGCGCGAGGTAATGGACATCGCCGATCGCGTCATGGTGATCCGGCGCGGGGCTATGGTGGGCGAGACAGCGCCTGCCCAGGCAGATAAGCAATCCCTGGCAGCCATGATGGTGGGTCGCGCGGTGGATCTCGAAGTCGACAGGATTGAAAGTAAGCCAGGAGAATTGGTTTGTTCTGTTGATAACCTGACCGTGGCTGATAAATTCCAGAATATCGTTGTTGATGATGTCTCACTCGAGATTTATTCCGGGGAGATCGTTGGCATCGCTGGCGTGCAGGGAAATGGACAAACCGAACTGGTCAACGCGATCACGGGCTTACAAAAATCCCTGTCCGGCAAGATCACCCTACTGGGTGAGGATGTAACCAAATTTTCTCCCCGGCAAATCACCGAATTAGGTTCTGCCCACGTACCTGAAGACCGCCAGGCTGATGGGCTGGTGCTGCCATTCCCTGTAGCCGAAAACCTGGTGCTGTGCACCTACTACAAAGAGCCGTTCGCGAAGGGTGTGATTTTGCAATATCCTGTGATCCTGAAGAACGCGGAAAAACTGATTGAGGACTTTGACATCCGTACCCCGAATGCATTCACCTCGGTGGGCTCTCTTTCTGGCGGCAACCAACAAAAAGTAATTATTGCGAGAGAACTTTCTCGCCCAATCAAGTTCCTGGTGGCTTCACAGCCGACTCGCGGCTTGGACGTGGGTTCGATTGAGTACATCCACAAACGCATCGTGCAAAAGCGCGATGAGGGCTGCGGCGTTTTATTAGTTTCGCCTGAGTTGGATGAGATCATGGAGCTCTCTGACCGGGTCGCAGTGATGTACCGGGGCAAGATAATCGCGGTTGTGCCGAATAAGGGCGTTACGAAAGAATACATCGGTTTGCTGATGGCGGGGGTGGTGCCGGAAGAGCCGATTCAGTTCGATGAGACAGCTGTTGTGGAAGCGACTTTTTAGAGTATCCGGATGGCGATAACATGAGCGAAGAAAAGAAAGATTTAGGGCAAGAGATCCTCAAAGAGATAAACCAGGATCAACCGAAAACTGAACACGTCAAAAAGCCTTTCCTGGGCAAAGCCGCCATTCCGCTGCTGGCGATCGTGACCGGTTTGATCATCGGAGCCTTGCTGATCGCGATTACGAGCCAAACGGTTTACGCGGCTTTTGGGGAGTCAATCGGAAAAGGTTTCACAACTGCTTTTTCTGAAATTAGCACAGCTTATACGGCACTGTTTACCGGTGCGATCGGGGACCCGGTCCGCATGATCAACGCGGTGGGCGGAGAGGATGCCAAGGAACTCCGGCAGGCGTTTAATCCCTTCCTCGAGAGCCTGGTGCAGTCCACGCCCTACATTTTCGCGGGGCTGGCAGTGGCGTTGGGCTTCAGATCTGGCTTGTTCAATATCGGCGTTGAAGGTCAGCTTTTTATTGGGGCAGCCTGCGCGACCTTTGTGGGTTATTCGATCACAGGTTTACCCGCATGGATCCATATGCCGCTGGCTTTTCTGGCAGGCGCACTGGGAGGTGCGCTTTGGGGCTTTGTGCCTGGCTTTTTGAAGGCCAAAACCGGGGGTCACGAGGTGATCAACACGATCATGATGAACTGGATTGCCTTCCGCCTGACGGAATGGCTGCTTTCCGGTCCGATGACACGCCCCGGCTCAGGTGGCATGCCCATCAGCCCGTTAATCCAGAAAACAGCTGAGATTCCGCAGTTCTTCCCGTCACCGATCCGCTTCCACCTGGGATTCTTCATGGCCCTGGCAGTGGCTTATCTGATCTGGTGGCTGCTATTCAAAACAACCTGGGGTTTGAACCTGCGTATAGTTGGCACCAACCCGCGTGCGGCGCGCT
>DIVL01000010.1:0-147 GCA_002435825.1 Anaerolineaceae bacterium UBA6133 | reverse complement strand
GAGCCACGCGCATGATGGTGGTTTCTTCCATCCCGATTGACATTGTGGATGTTGTCCAGGCGATCATCCTGATGTTTGTGGCCGCTCCAGCAATCATTCGCTCCATCTATCATCTGCGCAAGCCAAAACAGGAAGAACAGCAGATCT
>DIVL01000041.1 GCA_002435825.1 Anaerolineaceae bacterium UBA6133 | reverse complement strand
TGACAATCAAGACGGTATCTACAAACAACCAATTAACAGCTATTTGCCGTTCTTCTAAGCCCCGAAGGTCAGAATATGCTTGACTTTGGCGACTGATTCGCTGAGGGTTAGACCCAGGTAGATTCCGCCGAGTTCTCTGCGGGCTTCCGGGTTCTCGTCCAGATAGCGCCCTCCGTATGCCAGTTTCGGTTTTCCCCGTAAATTTGCCAGTTTTTCGGCGAATCCACGCAATAGATAAGCAGTTGGTTCTTGGTTGACTGTCAGGCAAATCAGCTTGGGTTTTGCATAGGTAGAGTAATCGAGCAAATCTTCAGCCGGGAGATCGGGACCTAGATATTCAACAAAAGAGCCAGCCTGGCGCAATAAAACTGCCAGCATGAGAGCATTTAATTCGCGCATTTCCTCCGGACCACAGCCCACCAGGATCAGCGCTCCCTCCTTGACCACCGGCAGATTGTGCATGATTTCCTGGAGTTTGCTGTTCAGGTATCCGAGCGCCAGGTGTTCGGTGGCGATCAGGATCTCACCCCGGTACCAGGCTTCATTCAGCAGCTCAAGGCTCGGGCGAATGATCTCTTCGAAGATGGTCGTGAGATTGAAATAGGTCTGGCATTCATCCAAAATGGCATTAGCGCGGTCTTCATTGTGCGAGATCATGGCGCCAAAGAGGATTTCGGCAAAGTCCCGCGCGGGACGCGGCGGCTTCCGGCGGGGAGTATCTGCCACGATGGTTTGCACGCTTTCAGGCCAGTTGCCCTTCTCGAGTTCATGTTTGAATTGATTCACCACCTGGCTGATGCTCACGTCAGAATCCAATCGGCGTTGCACCCAGAGCAGTAACTGGACGTCGCGCTCCGAATAAAGGCGGTAGCCGTTGGGCATGCGGGTCGGTTGCAGCAAATCGTAGCGTCGTTCCCAGGCACGCAGGGTTACTGGTTTGATGCCTGTCCGGTTTTGGACCGCCTTGATGGTGAAAGTGGGTTCGGTCGGAAAACTCTCAATGCTGGTCATGTGCTACTCCTTCAGCAATCTGGATGCCTCAAAAACATTTTTAAGGAACTTCTGGCGTTCTTCAGGGGTCATCAAGCGCGGTTTTGCGGTTTCTTCGAGCGTGATGGAGAGGAGTTCGGTGGAAATGTGACGTCCCTGGTAGAAGAAATGCTTTTGAATGAAACTATCATAGGTGATGTAGTACTCAGGCTGATCGAAAAAGAGATTTCCCAGTCCGTAGTGAATGAAACTATGGTTCCAGAACTCCATCGCCTTGGCAACGTGACTCTGGCTGCCATTGACGATCACAGCGCCAGCATCGGCCAAGCGCCTAAAATCGCGGATGGCAGATGATTGCGCTGTCACCAGATCTTCCTCCTGATATTGGAAGGTCACAATTGGCAGGTATCCCTGGCTGCGCAGGCGGGTTACTTCGTCAGATATCCAGCCTAAATCTTCGCAGGGTGCCGCTCCGCCGGAATCCTCTGTTGCCCATGCCATGGTGGGTCCGTAGGAATTGCATCCGATAAAAGCCAGCTTGTTGCCATTGTTTTCGATGAGCAAAGGCTTCTTTGCGTCAGCAACATTGACCCCGCCGGCGTACCACTGCATGCCATAATCTCTGTAAAGGTCGAGAGTGAACGGCATGGAGTCTACTTTGTAAAGCGCGCGCACGTCGTTGTTGTGGTTGCCGGTGAGCTCAATAATATCTGCCCCAAGGTCGGCTAACAGGTCAATATAAGCAGGGTCACTGCAAAAAATAAAGCCGGTATAGTCCGGGTCAGGGAAAGGACAACCCTCGTAAAAGGAAACTTCGTTGCTGATGTGAGTCAGGTCGGCAGCCCGCATAAAATCCCGTATTTCAGTGCCCGGGAAAAGCACACCTTCAGTGGACATAACAAAGGCAGTGTCGCGCGCCATGGCGGTCACGCCGGTCATGATCAGGCTGGTTAGATTCGTGTGGTCGCAGTTAGGAGCGGGCAAAAGCACTGTGAGTTGATCCTCTGGAAGCGTAAGATCAGCAAGGTTCGTACTGAGGGTAATTCGCTGCGTCAGCGGAGTGGATTCGGGTGAGAAATCCTCATCGAGCGGGCTACTGCCATCAATGGAGATCACTTTCCATTGTGGCGCGAGCAGTTCAAAGGGCAAAATTGCCCAGGCGCCAACCTGTGTTGCCACTGTGGGTCTAAAGAATTCATCGCCTACCTGGTCGATCTTGTTATTTGGAGGGATCGTACTGGCAGACATGTTGAGCAGGTGGGCAACAAGAGCGTTATCCTGGTTGCGCACCAGCAGTGTATCGATGGTTGTCGGAAAATCCTCGGGTTGGTAGCCGCGGGCAAAGGAACGCAAATCTGCATTGGTGAGATCGTCCTGCACGGTGAAGAAAGGCGCGACGAGGGCGTAGGTCTGCCAGGTTTCCCCCAATAATGTGCTGTTTCCCGGAGGATCACCAGCAGTCAGAAAGAGGTCAGCCTTGCTCTTGGTTCTGGTGGTGAGTATGCTTTCAGGAATACTGATCTTTTTGAGGAAGTCAGAAGGCAGGACCGGGTCGAGCCAAAGAGTTATCGGCAAGGGGGTTGGGGTGGGGCTTGGCGCCAATGTGGGGCTTGCCGTGGGCGGGATCGGCGTGGCAGGCAGCGAGGTGGAGATCGGTTGGAGACTGGGAGCAGGAGTGCCTTGCGCCTGGCAGGCTCCCAGCAAAATGCTGATCAGCACGATGAAGCTGACCAGGCTGAAGGGCACAGATCTGCAACAGGGAGAATTATCCATTCAACCCCCAAAACAGGTCATTTTTCATACTCTGGTTTGGCTTAGGTTCCGGGAATCCCTGCATGTAGCGATCGACAGGTCTGCTGAAGAACCTCGCGAGCCAGGCGCTCAATCCAAAGGGCTTTTGCCCACCTCCCTGGCTGGCGTGGCAGCCGGCTGCCTGTTCGCGCTGCTTCAACACCGGGCGGTAATTAATTTTGATATGCACCGGAAAGGACTGCGAGGCGATCTGAACCAGGTCAATATCCCCATTGCGACCGATCCTGCGCGGGTCTTTGCCTTGGAGACGCATCCAGAAAATCGCAAATTTGGCGCTCGATTTGGGCATGGTATGGTAATAAAGTCGAGCGAGAGCCTGCGGGTCAGACGTACTGAGCTCCTGGCGAACGCGTTCAAAAGCAAGCACAGTGGCTTGGTGGACGCGAATGTGGTCAGGGTGGTAATAGCCACCAACGGGGTCGAATGTGAGCACGACGTGCGGGCGCACCTGGCGCAATACGTCGGCAATGCGTTCAACCACCTCCTCCATCGGGCGGGCAACCAGGGCATCCGGGTGTTGATTATCGGGAGAGCCTGCCATGCCAGAGTCGCGGAAGCCCAGCTTGAAGACCTGTTTGAGCGCCAGGGCATCCGCTGAGCAATCCAGCTCGCTTTCGCGCAAAGCCGCGGAGCTTATGTGACTTTTGAGAAAGTCAGGGGGGATGTCGCCAGCCTCGCCAAGTGTGGCACAGGCCAAGTAGACCTCAGCGCCCTGCATGGTATAAAGCGCGAGCGTGCCGCCCATACCGAAGGCTTCATCGTCCGGGTGAGCGAGTACTGAGAGAATGCGTTTTCCTTGAATGTCATTCGTCATTTGAATACCTTTTGTACAATGTTGAAATTATAATCTGTTCCGTTAACCCCCGCAATGAACCCGCCCTCAGAAAAGGCTAAATTCAGGGTAAGTTTTGAACAAACTTAATTATGGGTTGAGCCCGTCAGGAGGTTGGCTGCCGTATTGGGTAAAAAGCTCTTCCCAGCGGGCAATTTCTTCGGGGGTTAATTGCGGCTCAACAGCTGTTTGGCTCGCATTTGTCTCGGGCTGTGCCTGGATTTTTTGAGCGAGCTCCGCGCTGGATAGAATGGTCATGTAGTGCGACCGTCCGGCTGCCTGGACGCGTCGGTCAGAGCTTACGAGCGTCTGGTTGCGTGCCTTGGCTCCAAGTTTGTGGATGTGATTCTCGATCGCGGCATCAGCGCTTTGGGAAGCAGGAACGAAAACCGCCTGAACCAACCCAAAGTTGCGCTTGCCTTCGTGCCCCTGGGCTGCCCGGTCAAAAAACACCAATGCCCGCGAGGAAGTGGCGCGCAGGAAAGGGATGAGAACCTCGATCAGGGCTTGCTCATCATCCAGATCCCGCAGACTGAGCCCGCGAATGTGGGGAATGAGATTGTGACCATCGATGATGTATTGCATGCCACTATTGTAAACTAAAAGGCAGTTAACCACATTTTGGATACGGGGTTTCCCAGAAACAATAGAAATATCGCGTAAGAAATTTGAGTAGGACACTCGGGTTGCTTATGATAATAAATACACTTGCCTAGTAGATAATGGGAAACATTCTTGTGAACAGTTCAACAAATTGTAGTGACAGTGTGATATTACCTAATTGTGACAATACTATGTGGATATTTAACGATTTGACAAATCCCAATAAAAAGTTATACTCCAATTGGTGGCGGGAGATTCTTAGTTGATTTAAAGCGAGGGGAAATGTTTTTTTTTCGAAAACTTGGTTATTATCCAAGAAGATGGTGTTCTTCTACTAAATCTGTTTTCAATGCGTAGACAACACCTACCGATACGCTTTTGGCTTTTTCGTTTTTTTACAGCAGATTGACCTAAAAAAGTCAATGAGACGGATTGTGGGGAATATTATCTGCTGCTCAAGCCATAGCTTGATCGGAGAATGCTCCCATAGACAGTCCCAGGTCTTGGGCAAGGGTATAATGTGAAGAAGTTGAATCACGATTTTTGGGTTTGTTAACCTTGATGGGTGTTTGGGTATTTCTCTGAATATTATGGAATGTCCATCTCCTCGAACAAAGGAAAAAGGAGACTAGTCGGAATGACCGCTATTCATTATAAAAATGTTTTGATTGAATGCCTTCAGGGGGATATCGCCAGCCAACCTGCCATGGATGCCGTGGTAATCGCCGCCAACGGGCAACAGCTCCCGGGGGCAGGGGTTTCTGGCGCTATTGACCAGGGGGTTAGTCCGCGTCTGGCAGAAACCGGCCGTTCCCTGGCTCCTCTCAAACCGGGTCAGGCAGTCATTACTCCTGCGTTCGACCTCCCGAATCCTTATCTAATCCACTGTCTGGGACCGGTCTATGGAGTTGACCTTCCTTCCGAGGTGCTATTGGAAGATTGTTACCATAACGCCCTAAGCTTGGCTGAACAATACCAACTCCATTCCATCGCCTTTCCCGTCATTTCTACCGGTGATTTTGGATACCCTCTGACCGAAGCTGCACGGGTGGCCATTCATTGTATCCTGGATGAAGCCGGAAGCCTAAACTCCGTGAATCATATTCGTTTTGTCCTCTCCAGTTCCTCTGATCTTGATATTTTTTCCTGCCTGCTTGAGGAGTTAATTACTTTACGTCAGAGCTATGCTCCCTTTTCCCTGTTCACCGACCTCTATGAACTGCTGATGATGCAGGCGTACATTGCTGAAGGGATGCAGGAACAGGGTGTTTTTACCCTGTCGGTTCGCAGCCTGCCCCCTCAGCGTAATTTTCTTTTGGCAGCTGGACTTGATACGGTCATTGATTATCTGGAAAACCTGCGTTTTACTGATTCTGATATCACTTATCTTGCCACCCTTCCCATATTCAAATCCGATTTTCTTGATTATCTGCGCCATTTTAGATTCACGGGCAACCTCTATGCCCTGCCGGAGGGAACGCCTTTTTTTGTGGATGAACCCATCCTGGAGGTCGAAGCCCCTCTCCCTCAGGCTCAGTTAATTGAAACCTTTGTTATGAACCAGATTCATATCCAGACCCTGCTTGCCACCAAAGCGCAGCGAGTCGTTGAAGCGGCTAAAGGCCGGCCAGTGGTGGATTTCAGTGCCCGTCGTATCCATGGGACCGACGCTGCCATAAAAGGAGCCCGGGCTTTTACCATCGGGGGTGTCAATGCCACCTCGAATGTGATGGCTGGAAAGCAATATGGAATTTCAGTGGCAGGGACCGTTGCCCATGCTTATATCCAGTCCCACCCTACTGAGGCTGATGCCTTTAGGGCTTTTACCCAGCTTTACCCGAAAACCATGCTATTGGTGGATACTTACGATACCCTCAAAGGTGTTCAAAAAGTCATCGATCTGGCAAGAGAACTCGGCGATGATTTCAAAGTCACAGCCGTAAGGCTGGATTCTGGCGATCTTTTATCCCTTTCTATTAAGGCACGCGAATTGCTTGACCAAGCCGGCTTGAAGCAGGTTCAGATATTTGCCAGTGGCGGCTTGGACGAATACAGAATTGAGAAGCTCGTCTCATCTGGTGCGCCTATTGATGGCTTTGGTGTTGGGACTGCCATGGGTGTCTCAAGTGACGTTCCGAGCCTTGATATTGGGTATAAACTTGTTCAGTATGCTGGCAAAGGACGCTTGAAATTAGTCACAGCAAAGACGGTTTTGCCAGGCAGAAAACAGGTATTTCGCATATCGGTTCAGGGTGAGGATAAGTTCGATGTCATTGCCAGGGCTGATGAGATACTTGAGGGTAAGCCATTACTTAAACCCGTTCTGCGCGGCGGAATTCGCCTTCATGGTGCTGAGGTCAGTTTGGTAAATTCACAAGCTTATGCCAAAGAACAAATCAACAGACTGCCAGCACCGTTACGCACCCTTACCAGGGCTAAAACGCCTTACCCGGTGAAGCTCAGCCCTGCCTTGCAGGAATACCATGAACGCATAACTGACGTGTTCAGGGGTGAGTGAATGGAAACCTTAAATTAGCATAGAAGAACTAAATCTGTATCCCTTGGAGAAAAACTATGATCAAACCAACAGAGCTTCTGAAAACCGGTGATGCCCTGCTCATCATCGATGTTCAAATCGATTTTTGCCCGGGTGGATCCCTCCCCATTGAAGAGGGAGATCAAGTTGTTCCAGTCCTAAATGAGTGGATTGAAGCCGCACGCGTGAAAGAAATCCCTGTGTACGCTTCCCGTGATTGGCATCCGAACAAACACCCTAGCTTTCAAGAAAATGGCGGGGCTTGGCCTGTTCATTGTCTTCAAGACAGCCTGGGGGCTGGCTTTCACCCTGACTTGAACCTGCCAGAAGGAACCGTGCTCATCAGCAAGGGCGTGCGCTTCGACCAGGATCAGAACTCGGCTTTTGATCAGACTGGCCTGGCAGTACAACTCCGCAAAGATGGCATCAGACGGTTGTATGTCGGAGGGCTTGCGGAGGACGTCTGTGTACTTGCTACTGTCTTAGATGCATGCCATGAAGGTTTTGAGACTGTCTTAATCAGAGATGCCACCCGCGCGATTACGCAAGAGGGTGGCAGAGCCGCGCGCGAAACCATGCGCGTAGCGGGTGCACGATTTATAAGCATGGAACAAGAGTAGACGGACTTAGCAGAAGATGCTATTAGCAGCAGTTTTATCACGCAAAGGTCAAGCTATCTTGTTAATCCCCTTGGCCTGTCCTTTTTTCAGTGGACTCGTGTATCTTTTGAGAAAACTTGACTTTATGAGGGAGGTGTTTTTTATCTCGAAATTACCCGACTCCCAAACCCTTAAGCAGTGCACCAATCAAATAAGCCACCCCGGCAGCCGCCCCTCCTACAATTAGCATTTCCAATCCACTGCGTAATGGATTTCGTTCAGTGATTTTAACCTTTGCTGCGCCCAAACCAAAAAGGGCTAAACCTGAAAGCGCCATGGAGATAAAAAAGGATTGGGTCGTAGGAATCTGTAAATTAAAAATGTAATCTGCAAGATAAGCCAATAACGGGATAACCCCAGCGACAATAAAAGCAACGAACGTGTAACCAGCTTCTGTAAAGGGATTGGCAGTGTTTTCCATTAATCCAAGTTCTTCCAACATCATGGCATTAACCCAACGTTCCTCCTCCTTACTTTTTATTTCCACCATTTTTTCTGCATCTTCAAGTGGATATCCCTGGCTAAGATAAATTTCGACCAATTCTGCCTTTTCACCTTCGGGAAAATGATCAACTTCCCAGGCTTCCCGTTCACGCTCCCGTTGATAATATTCCTTTTCACTCTTTGAAGAGAGGTACGCACCAGTCGCCATTGAGAAACCATCGCCAAATAAATTTGCCAACCCTAAGATTAATATAATTCCGGGATTTAATTGTGCTCCAGCAACCCCACTAACTACGGCAAAGGTGGTAATAATTCCATCCAACCCGCCGTAAACCAAACTGCCAATAAATTGCGAACTGGCTGAGCCATGCTCTTCAGTCGCAGTGCCAGAAATGCTGGTTCTTTCATGAATCTTAGCAGACAGTGCTTCATCACCCGTTTCGTAAGCTTTGCGAGCTTCCTCTATTCTTTTTGAAATTCCCATAACAACCTCTCCTTTAATTCTTCAATTATAGTGGTTTTGTTTTGTTACGTGTCAAATTTTCTGTAAAAATAGTCACGGGTCCTTTCTGTCAATAATAGCCTAAGTATTCTCCATATTCAAATAGATCCTGCCATATTCCCAATCCTCACTAAACTCCATCAACACCGCCGAGACAAGCCGCAGACAGGCCTCTTCGTTGGGGAAGACCCTTACCACCCTGGTACGGCGTTTGATCTCCTGGCTGAGCCGCTCAAGTATGTTGGATGTTCGCAATCTTTTCTGATGCAAACGTGGAAAGGCAAACACCGTAAATCCTTCCGGCAGGTTGACCTCCATCCAATCTGCCAGTTTAGGCGCAATCCTGGCATATTTTTTGACGGCATCTCTGAGATGGCTTTCAGCCGTGTCTCTGTCCTGAGCGTCAAAAATATTACGGATGTCTTCAGCCACTTCTGTTCGCAGGCTAACCTTAGGTACATAAGCTTGGGCATTCTGCTGCAGGTGAAATTGGCACCTCTGCCAGGCTACACCGCTGAAGACAGCTTTGCGGGCTGCCTGCATGCCTGCGTGATCATCACTGATAATCAACTGGACCCCCTCCAATCCACGTTTGACCAATCCTTCCAGAAAGGAACGCCAATGGGCTTCTGCTTCACTGAGAGATACTGAAATGCCCAAAACAGTTCTTTTCCCATCTTTATTCACGCCACTGGCCATCAAAATGGCTGCGTCCCTGACACTGCCCGCCTGTCTCACCTTCTCATAGCGCGCGTCCAGGTATAGATAGACGATCTCTCCCAAGGGTCTGTTGCGCCAGGCTGCCAGCTCTTGATCCAAAGTTTGTGTAGCCCTGCTAACCTGACTGGCACTGATCTGGGTGCCGCACAGTTGCTCTGTGATCGCGGCTACTTTGCGCGCGGATACTCCCTGTACGTACATCTCTGCCAGGGTCATCAGCAAAGCCCGTTCACTGCGAATGCCTTTTTCCAGCGCGTTGGGGTAAAAACCACCTTCACGCACCTGTGGAACCTCAAAGGTCACTTCGCCCACTTTTGTCTTGACCGTTTTGGGTTTGTAACCATTGGCGTGTCCCTGTCTATTCTCATTGCGCTCGTATGGTCTGGCTTGCAAATAGTTCTCCCGCTCAATCCGCATGGCTTCATTGACCACTACTCTGATCAACTCAGGCAATCCCTCCAGCCCTTGTTCCGTCAGTTGTTCTAGGTATTCTCTTGGTATGCGAAATGTGTCTTCAGTTGTTGTAAAATCAGTTGTGTAGATCATGGTCCTTTTCCTTTCTTGGTTGGCGAAACTGATGAAAGGATACCGTGATCTACTCTTTTTGGTAATTTACAGAAAATATGTTACACCAACTTCCCAAATCTTATTAAATTCTTTAATAACATTCATGATCTGAGCATGGTCCTTAACACGTTCATGATGAAATTGTATAAAGTAAACACTTTATTCCTGAGAACGATTGAGGAACTAAAGATTTCCGATGACTCTTGTGATATTTTTGTTGGTGAGATAACCAGGAAATCGGTTTTCGAGATTACGTATGCAGATAGATTGTTAGTTTTACGATCGTTGGGCTTCGCAAAATGAGTTAGGTCTGCACCGAATAGTTATTCTTTGGAATCTCAGGCTCACTACATCAGACGTTCTTTTGAGGTGAGAAATTCACTAATCATTATTAGCCCTTGCTCGAGTACAATTATTCAAGTTTCTGAGCACAACAGGTGTTTCCGCTGCTCAGGGCAAAAAAGAAATGGAGAACTCTACATGGATAACGTATTTCCCTCAACCCATCCATTAATTGCTGCAAAACTGACCCTCCTGAGAGATGCAACTACTGAGCCAAAAAAATTTCGTGAATTGGTGCGTGAGCTAGCGGCAATGCTAACCTATGAAGCCACCGCCGATCTGCCAGTCAGACCTGTGAGCGTGCAGACGCCTTTAATGGAGACCAAAGGCGTGAGATTATTGGAACGGATCGGGCTCGTGCCGATCTTGCGGGCGGGACTTGGAATGGTTGAGGGGGTGTGGGGACTGATGCCCGGCGCGGAGGTCTGGCATATTGGTTTGTATCGCGATGAAAGGACACTCAAACCGGTTTCCTATTATAACCGCCTGCCAATTTCACCCACTGTGGGTGTGTGCCTGATCCTGGACCCGATGCTGGCGACGGGCGGCTCGGCAGTGGCAGCCGTGGACATCCTCAAACAATGGGGTGTTACGAAAATCAAGTTCGTTGGCTTAATTGGAGCGCCAGAGGGAATTGCGCGGCTCCACGGAGCGCATCCGGACGTCCCGATCCACCTGGCTGCGATCGATGAGCGCTTGAATGAACACGGCTATATCCTGCCAGGTCTTGGCGACGCCGGTGACAGGCAATTTGGCACATAAAACGCGCGCGATGTTGAAAGTATCCCGACAACAGGGTGGGCGGGCAGTTTGCTGTTAGAATTTGGAAAAGGAGAAGGTTGAAATGATTGGAGTTATTCTTTGTTCCCATGCGAGTTTTGCCCAGGGCTTGTTTGAAGCGGCCGAAATGATTACTGGCGAGACTGAAAACATCACTGTGCTGCCTTTTGTGGACGGCGATAATGTGGACGATTTGGTGGAGAAGATGCGCACTGCGGCAGTTGGTTACCGTGAGCAGGGTCTTCCTTACGTATATATGGTAGATCTCTGGGGTGCATCCCCGTTTAACGCTTCATTGATAGCTGAAGGCGAAAATGGCGCGGATATCGTGGCGGGCGTGAGCTTGCCCTTCTTCCTTGAGTTTCTGACCAGCCGGGACGAGTTTTCTGGTGGTCCAACCGCGGAATTCCTGGATGGCATCATTGAAGAAGCTGGTTTGATCAAGCGCATTAATTTCAAAGAACTGAGCGGTTAGTTTTTATTATTTACCCCATTCTGCAATTTTTGTAGGGCGAAATGCGCCTCCTTGCCTTCGCAGTGCAACTGCAAGGGTTTGCGCACTCCGCCAATTAATTCTGATCCTAACCCGTAGGGCGAAATTGAGGGCACCATGAACAATGTGATGTGCGAACATATCGTGCCCTCAATTCGCCGTCGACGATGATCCGAGTGGCAAGGCTCGTTGATTGCAAATAATCGATGGCGTGATGTCGGAGTGAGACTGCGAATGGCTTGTGTGGGAAGACGCCATGAGGCAGTCTCATTCCGACCTTGTATCTTTATAGTGATCTCAATTAAGCTATATACAGAGGTCAGTCAGGAAGGGGAGGGTGAATCCGGTTCCGACCTTTGGCGCGAATCCTGAGACGTAGAAAGGATCCCCTCACCCATTTCTTCACAAAGATCGGACGGTATCTGGCGCCTAAGAGCTCGTAT
>DIVL01000009.1 GCA_002435825.1 Anaerolineaceae bacterium UBA6133 | reverse complement strand
ACGATGTAATCGGGGGGTGAAGACAAAGAATTTGTTCAGATTGCGAATGCCTTCTAATCCGTCATTGCGAACCTTTTTTGTGAAGCAATCTAAACTCCTGGCAGACCAAACCGTTTGAGGTAACAGGATCACGGTTAAAATTCACGAAGTGCAATTGAACCGCGTATATCCCTTGATGGCAAAAAGTTTAGATTGCTTCGTTCCTCGCAAGGACAGAAGGGCACAATGTCTGGCCTGCTCCACTGTTATTGCGAACCTCTTTTGTGACACGCAGTGTACTATTTCGTAAGCAATCTAAACTCTTGGCAGACCAATACGTTTGAGTTAACAGGATAACGGTCAACATTCACGATGTGCGTGTGTACCGCATCTATCCCTTGATGGCAAACAGTTTAGATTGCTTCGTTCCTCGCAATACCCTACGGGCACGATGCGACAAGATAGGTGACCACCCCCTGTAGTTTCCCACTTATTTGCCGGATTGAACCCCATTCGGTATCCTCAGGAGCAGGTGATACGCAATACCCCGAGGGCATGATGTCCGGCCTACAACTACGCTTACCCTATGTTTCACTGCGGGCAGAGGTCACGGATCTTCGACCAAGAGGGGGTCGGGACAAAGTAATAAAGGCAGATTGCCGTACTCTACTCCGCGGGCACAGGCGCGCCTGACGGCGTTCGCAATGACAGATAAAACATCCGTGCTACAGTAAAATATTCGCATGACCAAAACATACTTTGTATACATCATCACCGACAGCTCCCACCAGACCTTATATACTGGCATAACCAACAACCTGCCCCAACGCATCTGGCAGCATAAGAATGGTCAGGGTGGAGGTTTCACTTCGCGATATAAGTCAAAATATCTGGTGTATTTTGCAGAGACAAATGATGTGTATAGTGCCATCGCTGAGGAGAAAAGGATTAAGGGGGGAAGCCGCGCTAAGAAGATTGCGTTGATCGAACAGCAAAATCCAGAGTGGAAGGACCTGTCGGCAGATTGGTAAGTACGTTGATGAGTTGTCTTTAGTCTTTCATTGCGAACATTTTTTGTGATACGTAGTGTACTATTCCGTAAACAATCTAAACTCCTGGCGGACTAGAAACTTATGAGACAGAATAATCTTGGCCAACATTCACGAAGGTTTGTGAACCGCATATATCCCTTGATGGCAAACAGTTTAGATTGCTTCGTTCCTCGCAAGGACAGATTAGAAGGTGTTCGCAATGTCTGAACCAGCAGCAGATTTTCATCTGTCATTGCGAACCTCTTTTGTGAAGCAATCTAAACTCCTGTCAGACCAATACGTTTGAGGTAACAGGACAACAGTCAAAATTCACGAAGTGCGTGTGAACCTCTCATGTGCTTTAGGACACACATTTTAGATTGCTTCTTTCCTCGCAAGGACAGATTAGAAGGTGTTCGCAATGACTCAACCAGCAGCAGATTTTCATCTGTCATTGCGAAACTCTTTTGTGAAGCAATCTAAACTCCTGGCAGACCAATACGTTTGAGGTAACAGGACAACAGTCAAAATTCACGATGTGCTTGTGAACCGCATATTTCCCTTGATGGCAAACAGTTTAGATTGCTTCGTTCCCCGCAACGACAAGATAGGCGACCACCCCCTTCGATTCCCCCTATTTGCCGGATAGAACCCCATTCGCTGCGCTCAGGGGCAGGTGAATCGCAAACCGGCCTACAACTATGCTTACCCTCCGGTTCACTGCGGGCACAGGCCGAGGATCTTCGACCACCCCCTTCGATTCCCCCTCTAAAGAGGGGGTGATAAGGCAAAGGTATAGCCCTCCCTCGAGGGAGGGTCCGCGAAGCGGGGGAGAGTGTCATTGTTCATCCTTACCCCGGGAGGGATTGGCCGAAAAAAGCCGGATTCAACTACGGAATCCGGCCTACGAAAAGATATTCCTTGCGCGAGGGAAGCCCAAGGACTTTCCAATGTCTCATTTGGTCGTAGGGGCGAAGCGTCCTTGATGATGAAATGTGGTGAGGCGGAGCGATTATGGCAGACGCTTCGCCCCTACCCTGATATTGTGCGTGGATTGGTGTGTGGGTGAGCATTCCATTACGCAAAACCTTTCTTACTTGCCAAAATAGAACATTTGTGCCATACTGGAGCCAAAGACCTGCCCTCAGGTCTCGCACTTTAACAACCAACCAGTTTTTCCATTTATTCTGCATTTCTGTGCCGTCAAAAAACAGCGGAAATAGCGGAAATAACGGAAATACCCCGGGAGAGAAGGATCGCAGCTGGTATTGGCGCTTACCCTCCGTTTCACTGCGGGCACATGTCACGGATCCACCCCCTAACTAATGGTTCTGTCATTGCGAGGGACGAAGCAATCTCAACTGTTTGCACTCAAGTACGTGAGGTGTTCACACGCACTTCGTGAATTTTAACTGTGATCCTGTTACCGCAAATGTGCTGGTTTGCCAGGAGTTTAGATTGCTTACGAAATAGTACACTGCGTGTCACAAAAGAGGTTCGCAATACCCTACGGGCACGATGTGACAGATTAATGGCATTCGCAATACCCAACGGGCACGATGTCCGGCCTACAACAACACGGATCTTCGACCACCCCCTTTAATTCCCCCTCTGAAGAGGGGGTCTCTTTATTTACCCCCTTTTTAGAGGGGGACGGTGAAACCGGGGGGTGAAGATATAGAATTAATGCAGATTGCCGCGCGCCTGGCGGCGCTCGCAATGACGTGACAGGATCCACCCCCTTTGATTCCCCCTCCCCGGAGGGGGTAAAGAATTTACCTTACGGCGTGGGGAGGACGGGGGTGGGGATGATGAAGGGGGTTTCGGTTGGGGCGGGGGTGGGCGTGCCCTCCACCGTCGGCAGCGGCGTGGCGGTGGGATAGGTCTCGCCCGGGCTGATGCGGCAGATGTTCTCGCTGGGGATCACGATGGCCATGATGGTCTCATCATCCGAATACATCGCGCGCACCTGCTGGAAGACTTTCGCGGCAGTGTCGCAGTAGTCGTCCAACCCATCGCGGTGCAGACCTGCCAGCACGGAGCCGTAGGTATAGTAGTAGAGCACGGTGGAGTCGGAAAGTGGCAGCGGGCTGGTCTCGATCTGCGATTCGCAGGGGTCTTCCTCGCGCGCCAGGCAGGTCTGCTCGGCGGTGCAGCCTTCCACGGCGCAGCGCAGGGCTAAGATGGCGCCCTCGTAGTTGCGCGCGCGGTGATAGATAACGCCCACCTGACCGTAGGTGTCGGGGTTGTAGGGGTTGATCTCGAGGGCGCGATAGGCATTGCGCGAGGCTGCCATGGCTTCACCATCGCGGATGTAGGTGTTGGCAATGGCCATGTAGGGGATGGGGTCCTGGATGCCGAGCTGCTGGTTGAGATTGACGGCTTTTTCAAAAAGCTCGAGGGCGATAGCGTACTGGCGCAGGTAGCGGTGGAGCACGCCGGCGCGGATGTAGAGGAAGGTGAGGTTGGGCGTGACCTCGATGGCTTTCTGGTACCACTCGATGGCGAGGTTGTATTCGCCGAGGATTTCGTAGATATAGGCTTGGACGCGGCGCACGTCCATCAGGTGCTCGCCGTTTTCGCGAGCCTGGGCGATGTAGTCCTGCGCCTGTGTCAGTTTGTATTGGTCGATCAGCACTTCGGCGTAGTAGGCTTTGGCGAGGGCGTTGGTGGGGTCCAGCTGGATGGCTGCCAGGGCTTCGGCTTCCGCCTGGTTGAGGTAGTCTTCGGACATTTCCCCCGACAAGGAGGGGTTGGAAAGCCAGCTGAGAACGAAAGCCCGCACCGCAAGCACGTCGGAATTGGTCGGTTCGGTTTCTTTGGCGATGTCGATGACGGAGAGAGCCTGGTTGAGGGCGTCGCGGCGTTCCTGATCGGTGGTGAGGCTGCTGGAGGAGTAGGTGAGGATGCGTGCGAGTTCCACGCGCACGGCGGTGTTGTTGGGCTCGAGGACCAGAGCTTTGTTGAAGGATTCGATCGCTTTTGCGAGGTCGCCCGCCTGGAAGTGGGTTTCGCCTTCGGTGATGAAGGAGTTGACCGTGCGGGTGGGCGTGGGGGTGGGCACGAAAGGCGGCCAGATCTCGCCGCTGGCATAGTCGCGCAGGACGGCCACGAGCACCACGATCACCAGCAGGATGAGCATGATGCGGTAGGGGTTGGAGCGGTTGCCCGAATTGCGAAAGAGGTCCTTGCGTTCGTCGATGTACATGCGAAAATCTGCCCGCGATCAGGGTGTGGGGGTAGCAGTTGGTCCGGTGACGACCGTTGGAGTGGGGGCAGGCGTGGCTGTGGGCGGATTGAGGAGGTTTTCCTCGCAGATCTTGATGATCTCATTGGCGTTGAAAACGCCGTCGACGTTATCCGCCACGTTTTGCAGCAGGGCGTTCGCGAGGGTGACGGCTTCGCTGCAGCGGTTGATGCGCGCCAAAGCCAGCCCATAACGGCTGTATAGTTCAATCACGCCGGTGTCATACGAGAGGGGGATGCCCTCCACGACCTGCCCATCCTCGGATGTCCCGCCGCGCACAGCGGTTTCGAGGTACGGTAAGGCTTGGTTGTACTGCCCCTTGCGGTAGTAGAGCGTGCCCAGGTTTGAATAGAGCTGAGGGTCCTGCGGACCATCGCGCAGCGCCAGGCTGCCGTACTGGATGCCCTTATCCCACTCACCCAGCATGCCGTAGACGCGCGAGATGAACAGGTTTGGGGTGGGGTCGGTGGGGTTGAGAGAATAGGCCTTGGTGAATTCAAAGACGGAACGGTCGAGCTCATTGGTGTTGATCAGGTTGCGCCCCAAAGCCATGTGCACCTGCGCGATGTGGGGGTTGATGGCGATGGCGGCGTCGAGCTCGGTGACGGCTTCCTCATAGTTGCTGGTGATCTCCAGCACGTAACCCCGCGCCCAATGCGCCTCGAGCAGGTTGGGCTCAAGCGCCAGGGCCGTGCGGGATTCCTCGATGGCAAGATCGATGGTGTCGAGCTCTTGCATGCCGGCTTCGACCCGCAGGGCAAGGATGTAGGCAAGAACAGCGTGCGCCAGACCGCTGTTCTGATTGAGCTCGATGGCGCGCCTGGCGTCGGCTTCGCCGTCCAGGTATTCTTTTTGGAAGCCTTTCGCCCAACCGGAGAGGGCATAGGCATCCGACTCGGTGTTGTCGAGCAGGATGGCGTTCTGCGCGTTCACCTGGGCCTGCACCAGCTGATCGGTGTAGATCTGCAAGCGCGAGATTTTGAGGTAGTTGGTGATGTTTTGCGGATCGGCGTTGATCGCGCCCTGGTAAGCCTCGATCGCCTGTAGGTACTTGCCTTCAGCCGCAAGCGCATCGGCTTCCTCGATAAAAGATTGCGGATCACGCGTTGGAGTGGGCGTGGGCACGAAGGGTGGGTCCATCATTGGCACGACGACGACGTTCAGGTAGATCAGCCCGCCGATGGAAATAAGCAAAAAGATCAGCAGCCAGGGGTTGATCTTGCGGCGCTTTTTGCTCATCGAGAGTTTACTTCCTTTAAGATACATAAAACGATATTATCATTGTTTTTGTATCATCGTCAACCGGGGTATTGGGGTTGGGAATTTATTGTAGGGAACGTACATCGTCCCGTTCCGTGCGCGTGTAGTGTGGGTCAACATGCTGGAAGAGGAAAGGTGGGTAGGCTATACCAAGGCTATGGCTGGCGAAAGCTCTATGACGCCAACCCACCCTACCAAGAATGCCTGGAACTGTGCAAGTTTGAAACAAGTAAAGAATTCGCTTATTCCAACGCTGGTAACGTCAGGTTGAACTGCGCAACCTGACCTACGAAGGCAATCCACCTGGTCAAGGGGTTGCGGAAGGGTGCAAGACCCTTCCCTACTTTATAAACCCAGCCAGCGGGCGGCTTTTTCGGGGAGGTTGGCGATGCTGGCCTGGACGAAGGTGCATTGGGGGAGGGATTCGATAAAGAGCCTGCCGTAGGGCTTGCTGAGGACGCGCTTGTCGAGGATGACGACCACGCCACGATCGGTTTGGGTGCGGATCAAGCGCCCAAAGCCCTGGCGGAAGCGCAGGATCGCCTCGGGGAGGTTGTATTCGTGAAAGGGGTCGTCGAAGCTCTCCGAACGGGCAGCGATGATCGGGTCGCTGGGCACATCGAAGGGCAGCTTGGCGATCACCAGGACCGATAGCGCTTCGCCGGGGACGTCCACACCTTCCCAGAAGGCACGCGTGCCAAGCAGCACTGCCCGGGGAGTGTCTTTAAAAGTTTCCAGCAGCGCGCTGGCGGAAGCGCCATCGCCCTGCTCAAAAACGGTGATGTCGTGCTTTGCGAGGGGTGCCTGGATGGCTTTGGAGGTCTTTTGCAGTTGGGCGTAGGAGGTGAAAAGCACCAGCATGCGCCCGCCGCTGGCGATTGCCAGGCGGATAACGGCTTCATCGATGGTGCGCTGATGACCGTAGCTGTCGTTCGGCTCGACGATGTCGGTGGGCAGGTAGACCAGGGCGGAGTGTTCGTAGTCGAACGGAGAACCGACCATCAGTTCGTCTGCGTCTTCGCCGTTCAGGCGCTTGCGCAGATAGTCAAACTCGCCGTGGGCGGTGAGGGTGGCGGAGGTCAGGATGACGCTGGCTTTCTCGTGCCAGAGGTATTTTTCCATCAAGCCGCCGATGTGCAGCGGCGCGATTTGCAAAGTGAGGCGATGCTGCAGGGGGTCCAGCTCGACCCAGTAGATCTGGTCGGATTGGGGATCCATGGTCAGGCTTTCAACTTTTTCGCGGATCTCGCTGAGGTTCTGGCTGAACATCGCCAGGGTGCCAAGGAGGTCTTCGGCGTCTGGGGTTTCCATCGATTCCAGTCCCCGCAGACCTTCGCGGATCTGCCTGAGGATCTTCAGGAGGGCGTCCAGATCAGCGGCTGCCTGCTCCCAGCTGATTTCCACGTCCAGCCAGGCGGGCATGGTGCGGATGGCGCTGAGAATGCGCGTCTGCTGGGGGTAAGTACCGAGGGGTTTGCCTTCGCGCAGCTCCTGCAGGAGGTTGTCCAGCGCGCGGAAGTAAGCCGTCATTTCGGTATCAAAACGAAAGGCACGGTCGGTGGCTTCGGCGATGAGCTTGTTGAGCTCGCCGAGATCCGAGGGTTTCAAGAGAGCGTAGGCAGCAGAAAGCAGCCGCCCCATCAAGCCCTGTTCGTGGCTGCCGAGGTCGCGCACCATGCGGTTGACGTCCTGAGCGCGCAAGCGGTATGCCATGGCGTCGGTGGTAGCGGATTCGAGGTGGTGCGCTTCATCGACGACGAGGTAGTTATAGGCGGGTAAGACGCGGTTTTCGGTGGCGGCGTCTGCCAGCAGCAGGGCATGGTTGACCACCAGGATGTGGGCGCTTTCGGCAGCCATGCGCGCCTTGTAGAAGGGGCAGCGTCCGCCGGTTCGCTTCAAGCAGTTTTCAAGTTTACAGCCCTCATCCTCAGCCGAGATGCGGCTCCAGATCAGGCGTTCGGGCATGCCGTTCAGGTTCAACTCGCTGCGGTCGCCACTCTGGCTGCTCTGCAGCCAAACCAGAACCTTGCCGACCACGCGCAATTCTTCCAGGTTTTCGGGTATGCGCCGGCGCATGGCGTTGAAACGGCGCGGGCAAAGGTAATTGCTGCGCCCTTTGAGCACCGCCGCGTGGATGTCCAGCCCGGTGGCTTCGATCAGGTCGGGGATGTCCTTTTGGATCAACTGATCCTGCAGGGCGATGGTGTTGGTGGAAATGACGACGCGTTCTTTGTTTGTGAGCGCCCAGGCAACCCCGGGAATGAGGTAAGCCAGCGATTTTCCGGTGCCGGTGCCGGCTTCGACCATCAGGTGCTGTCCATCGTTGAGGGCATTCCCGACTGCACGGAGCATTTCCACTTGCTGTGAACGGTGTTCGAAACCTGTGATGTGCTTTGAGAAAGCCCCACCGGGCTCCAGCATCGCGGCAAGGTCTTCGACATTGATCGGTTGAAGCTCCGCGTCTGGCTGAAGCGGTTTTGTGCGCACGGGTTTGCCAAACTCGAAGAGCAGCCCACCTTCCTGGTCGAGGACGCGTTTAGGCTGGATGCCCTGCTGGATCAAGCCCTGCAAAACCCAGCGGAAGGGCAATTCTGCCGCCCAACCCAAACCCTGGCTTTGTTTGACCATCTCGGCAATCAGGTCGATGGGCAGCTGCCCGAGCTTCTCGTAGAGCTTGTTGTAAACACCCATGGTCGCGCGGGCATCGTTGATGGCGCGATGCGCATCGCTGAGCATGACGCCCAGCTGATAGCAGAGGGAGCCCAAACCGTAGCGCGGCGCGCCCGGGATCAGAACGGCAGCCATCTCGTAGGTGTCGATCACAGGGTTTTTCTTGAAAGCGCCATAGCGCTGGAAGAAGCTGATGTCGAAGCCGACGTTTTGCCCCAGGATGGGATGGTCGCCGATGAAGGTTTCCAGCTGTGGGTAAACATCCGCAAGCAGGGGCGCATTCATGACCATGGCATTCGTGATGCCAGTCAGGTTTGTAATAAACGAATTGATCGGCTTTCGCGGGTTGATCAGGGTTGAAAATTCATCCAGAACGCGGTTATCGTTGAATTTAACCGCGCCGATCTCAATGATCGAGTCGCTTTTAGGGTCCAAACCGGTTGTTTCGATATCCAGGGAGACAATTACAGGCATGGGTCAGATTATACCCTGTTGTGTTCGCCATCCCTGCTTGCGTTCTCCGCTGGAGAGATTACATTTTGCCTAGAGCCCAGATTGTCGAAAGTTAATATCATTCCAACAAACCCCCAGGGACAAAATAGGTATAATTCCGCTCAAGGAGTATGCTCATGCTTAACTTTGGTTTGATCCTTCAGTTCATATTTGTGTTCGGGTTGATCGTGTTTGTGCACGAGTTCGGACATTTTTTGATTGCAAAAATGGTGGGAGTGGATGTTGAAGAGTTTGGTTTCGGCTACCCGCCACGCCTGGTAAAACTCTTTACCAGAAAAGGTACGGACTTCACACTCAACTGGATTCCCTTTGGCGGATTTGTGCGCCTGAAAGGCGAAACAGACGACGGCGAACCTGGCGGTATGCTGTCAGCGCCCAAATGGAAACGTTTCCTGATCCTGGTTGGTGGCGCGACCATGAACTTTGTGCTTGGCATTCTGCTGCTGATCTTCCTCTACAATGTGGTCAATCCGGTCGATTCCAGCAAGATCCTGGTGGTGGAGGTTGCCCCCAATTCCCCTGCCCAGGTAGTCGGGCTGCAACCGGGCGACATCGTGACCAGGCTCGGAGATGACCCAATCGATTCAACCGACGCCATGGTAAATGCCACGAGAAAATACCTCGAACAAGAAGTCACCCTGACTTATACCCGCGACGGCGAAGAGCTCACGGGTTTGGTGACCCCGCGGCAGAACCCGCCTGAAGGACAGGGCGCGATTGGTTTCGTCATGTCGCATCCGGAAATTGAACTCAATTTTGTTCAAAGTATCGGAGTGGCTTTTGACACCTTCTGGCAGCAGGTGAAAGCGACTGTTTCGATGCCAGTAAACTTTATAAAAGGTAAGCTTGCCCCTGGTGAAGCCAGAGTCATCGGTGTAAAAGGCATCTACGACTTGTTCTCAAGTGCCGCTGAAATCGATCAGGCCAATGCAGAGGTTACCAACGAAGTTTTACCGATCACACGCCTCTCGCTGGTTTCGATGCTCTCCATCGCAATTGGCATCACCAACCTGCTGCCCATCCCGGCGCTCGATGGCGGGCAAATTTTCTTCCTGCTGATCGAAGCGATAACGCGCAAACGCATCCCAGCCCGGGTTGCCAATGCCGTCAATTCGGCATTCTTCTATCTCTTGATTCTTTTGTTCTTCATCATTACTATTCGCGATTTTGTAAATCCGATCCCGATCCCCTAAGGAGCTGATATGGACGCCCCAAGCTCTATTCACGACCTGATCAAATCCCTGATGGACCTGCAGACGCCATTCCCGGCGCGTCTCCTGTACCAATTTTCGGATATGCCCGCTGATGATTGCCAGGTGCTGGCCACTGCATGGCTAAGTGTTCCTATGGCGCGCAGGAGAGCGATTTTACAGGACCTGCTGGAACTCTCAGAGCATGACGACCTGCTGATGTTTGAGGAAATCGGACGTATTGCCCTGGAAGATAGCGACGGCGACTGCCAGGTAAGCGGAATTAGCCTGCTTTTGGAAGCAGAAGATCCCAGGCTCATCCCGAGTTTCCTGAATTTGCTGGGTGCTGCTGACAAAGCTGAATTTGTGCGGGCTGCCGCTGCCAACGCTTTGGGTTTTTACATCTATCTTGGGGAACTTGAAGAGATCAAAACTGATCTCCATCACAAGATTGAGGATGCCCTGCTATTGGCATATGCCGAAGATCCCTCCGACCTGGTGCAGCGCAGAGCGCTGGAGTCACTTGGCTATTCCAGCCGTGAGGAAGTGCCTCCCCTGCTGCGCTTCGCTTCAGCCAAGGACAGCGAGGAATGGCTTGAAAGCGCCCTGTTTGCCATGGGCAAATCGGCAGATAACCAGTGGGAAGCCCTGGTGCTGGAACACCTCGACCACGAAAACCCTGAGGTCAAGGGGCAGGCGATCCATGCCGCTGGAGAACTGGGATTGAGCGCTGCCAGGCTGCGCCTGCTGAGACAGCTCGATCGTGAAAAGGACGAGTACCTCCGCAGTGAGTTAATCTGGGCTCTTTCACAGATCGGCGGCGAGGGCATCGAAGAAAAGTTTGATCAGCTTCTTGCAAAGACGGACGATGACGAAGAAGCCAGCTTGCTCGAAGAAGCACTGGACATGCTCAATTTCACCAATGAGATGCTTGAGTTCGAGTTGTTGAAAGTTGATTACGACCGCGAACACGAATTACACGACGAAGAGGACGAAGTCGAGGAGCCTTGGGATGTCGACGATGACGAAGACGACGGATACGAAGAGATAGAAGACTTTGATGATGATGAGTGGCTGCGTTACGTCGATGAGGATGAAGACGATTTAGATGGAAGCCTGGACGATAGCTACACCCTTGAAGACCCCGATGACGAGGACGATTTGTGAGCGAAGCATCCGCCTTTCAACCGTCAGACCAACGCCTGAACGCAATCGTACACGGTCGGGTTCAGGGGGTGGGTTACCGGTTCTACGTTTTACAGCAAGCGGTGAGATTGGGATTGACAGGCTGGGTGCGGAACCTGCAAGGAGGAACGACGGTGGAGGTGCTGGCAGAAGGGGGTAAGGCGAACCTGCAGGAATTTTTAGGAGCCTTGCATGAAGGTCCGGATGCGGCATACATACGAGATGTTAAATACCACTTCAGCCCGGCTACGGGGGAATTCCGTGACTTTGACATTCGCTATCGCTAGGCGTTATTAGGGGAGTAATTGTTGCACCTGTGCTCGCCAGACGGGGATGGGCGATTTGCATTTTCTTTAAATAGGTTTGAGACCTGAGGGTCAAATCGCGTGCACGGTGGGGACACCGGCACGATCAACTGTTTCTACTGCAGACTGCCACGCCCCTTCCTAACACCTTGGTTAGCTTACTCCACAGAATCGGGGCTCGCAGTGACGAATCTCACTCGTCATCGCGAGCGAAGCGTGGCGATCTGCCTGTTNNTGCGCGTAGGGCGAGATTGGAAGCACTGTATCCATAATCATGCAAAGGCTTTGGTGTACTTCCAATCCGCCATCACAATATTGATTAATCGCAATTAGGAGCCTTGCTACTCAAATCATCATCGGCGGCGGCGGATTGAGGGCACGATAGGTATGTCCATCACATAATCCACGGTGCCCTCAAGCTCGCCCTACGATTAAGTGAATTGGAGACCTCGCGGTCAAATCGCGTGCACGGTGGGCACAGGCACGATCATAAAAACTGGAGACTACCTTTCCGTTTGGCGGCGGATTGAGGGCACGATAGGTTTGTCCATCACATCGTTTACGGTGCCCTCAAACTCGCCCTACGATTAAATGAGTTGGAGACCTCGCGGTCAGATCGCGTGCACGGTGAGGACACCGGCACGATCAGTCTTGTCATCGCGAGCGAAGCAGGGTATGGCGATCTGCATTTGCATTAAACGAGCCTTCCCAACCAAGTCACCTCTAACGGCGGATTGAGGGCACGATAGGTTTGTCCATCACATAATTCACGGTGCCCTCAAGCTCGCCCTACGAGTAAATGTATCCACGTATCAGGGAATGGTGATCTGTGGTTGATTGGCTCTCCAATCCCCTTTTTCCCGTTTTGGGGTTAATCCCGCATCCCTGCCAGGGCTTTTTGTTTTTTCCACGGGGGCATGTTTGAATCCTCGATGATGACCGCGCGCAGCTCAAAGATCTGATCTCTCAGCATGGCGGCGCGCTCAAATTCGAGTTCCGCCGCGGCAGCTTTCATCTGCTTTTCCATCTCTGCCAGCATATTTTCCAGCTCACGCTGCTGCATCCTGGCAGCCAATTCACGGGCACTATGGGTTTTGTCTTTCTCTTCAGGGGCGACATTTGCCAGTCGGGAGGTGATGTCATAAACCGCTTTGGTGATGCCCACGGGCGAGATGTTGTGCTCCGTGTTATAAGTTTCCTGTTTTGCACGGCGGCGGGTGGTTTCATCAATCGCGCGTTTCATCGAGTCGGTCATGCGATCCGCGTACAGGATAACCTGCCCATTGATGTGCCGCGCTGCCCGACCAAAAGTCTGAATCAGGGCGGTGGTTGAGCGTAGAAAGCCTTCTTTGTCCGCGTCCAGGATCGCCACCAATGAGACCTCAGGCAGGTCGAGCCCTTCGCGCAGCAGGTTGATGCCTACCACGACGTCGAAGATACCCAGCCGCAGGTCGCGCAGGATGCCAACCCGTTCGAAGGTCTCAACCTCCGAGTGCAGGTAATGGACCTTGAAGCCAGACTCGAGCAGGTAGTCAGCCATATCTTCCGCCATACGCTTGGTGAGGGTGGTGACCAAGGCACGCTCGCCGCGGTCTACGCGCTTGCGCAATTCCGCGATCAGATCGTCGATCTGACCTGTGGTGGGGCGCACCTCGATCTTGGGATCCAACAGACCGGTCGGACGAATCACCTGGTCCACGACCTGTTGAGCCTTTTCCATTTCGTATGGACCAGGCGTCGCGCTGGTGTAGAGGGTGATGCCCATTGTTTTCTCAAACTCCGGGAATTGTAACGGGCGGTTATCCATTGCAGAAGGCAGGCGAAAACCGTAATCCACCAGCACTTCCTTGCGAGACCGGTCGCCATTGTACATGCCGCGGATCTGCGGCACCATCATGTGGGACTCATCCAGCACCATCAGGTAGTTTGAGGGCAGGAAGTCCAGCAAGGTCCAGGGCGGACTGCCTGGGGCACGCTGGTCGATGTGGCGGGAGTAGTTTTCGATGCCGGCGCAGGAACCAACCTCGCGCAGCATTTCAAGATCATAGCGGGTGCGTTGCTCGAGGCGCTGCGCCTCAAGCAAGCGACCGCTTTGATTGAAGAATTTCAGGCGCTCCTCAAGCTCAGTCTCAATGTCCAGCAGGGTCTTTTCCATGCGGTTTTCTTCGGTCACGTAGTGCTTGGCGGGGTAGATATCCACTTGGTCGGGTCGGTCGATGACCTCGCCTGTGACAGGGTTGAGACGGATAATGTCCTCAATCTCATCGCCGAAGAAGCTGATGCGGATGGTTTCTTTCTCGCTGTATGCCGGCAGCACTTCAAGCGTATCGCCCCGGACGCGGAAGATGCCTGGTTTGACCTCCAGGTCGTTGCGCTGATAGCGCACATCCACCAGCTGGCGCAGGAGGGCGTTACGGCGATAAATGGAGCCTTTCTCGATATGTAAAACGTTCGCGCGATAGGCATTGGGGTCGCCCAGACCATAGATAGCTGAGACGGAGGCAACGATGATGACGTCCTGACGGGACATTAGCGCGGTCGTGGCAGCCAGGCGCAGGCGGTCGATCTCCTCGTTGATGTCGGTTTCTTTTTCGATATAGAGATCACGCCGTGGGATGTACGCTTCAGGTTGATAGTAGTCGTAATAGGATACGAAGTACTCCACGGAGTTTTCGGGGAAGAAATCCTTGTATTCCGCGTAAAGCTGGGCGGCAAGGGTTTTGTTGTGGGTCATCACCAAGGTCGGCAGCTGCAGTTTTTGGATGACATTGGCAACGGTGAAAGTCTTGCCGGTGCCGGTTGCGCCGAGCAGCACCTGGTGGCGGTAACCCTTCTCGATACCTGCCAGCAACTTTTCGATTGCCTCCGGTTGATCTCCGGTGGGTATATAGGGAGCACGAAGTTTGAATTGCATGAAGTAATTGTACTATTTTTGGACCTGCATATCTCACCAGAGTGGGCTTGGTATCAGGCAATCGCTCCAAATTTTTATGATCAAATAGAAGGTCTATTAGAGAAAAATACCTATTCCTCAAAAAAGACCCACCCCCCTTACCCCCCTCCTACCGCTTCGCTGGAGGGGGTCGAACTGTTTTTCGCCACATATTTTGCAAAATTCACATAATTTTCACAATCAGGTAATGAAAAACCAACAAGATACAATTGCCCTGATCTGGATTTTGTGCCTGATTTGCGTGATAGGCTAGCACCAGGCTTGCCGGGCGGCTGGAATAATGACATAGCAGCCTGTTGACTTTCTGTTGATCTCTGACTATTGAATATAGACTATAGACTAAGCACTCTTGCCTATCGACCCACAATCACAGATAGAGCAGGACCACACCGACTACTGTAACCAGTGCGCCGAGAACCTCAAACCACTTGATTTTTTCCCTGAAAGCCAACCAGTTGACCGGGATAATCAGGACAGGCATGATCGACATGATAGCTGCCGCAACTGCTGCCGGCGCATTTTGGATCGCCAACAGCGAAAACCCAACCCCCAGCACCGGTCCAAACAAAGCCCCGGCAGCGGTCATCCGCGCAGATTGCCCATCTTTGAGAAGCACACGCAGCTTTTGCCAGTGGTTGCCGATCAGAAAGAAGAGGATAAAGCCAGCGATCGAGGCGATGATGCGCACCTGCGTGGCTGCAAAGGCATCATAATCCCCCATGCCCTGTTTGCTCAGGATCAGACCAACCGATTGACCGACCGCTCCCATCAGACCGCAGAAGACTCCATAGGAATTGACGCGCAATTTCAGTTTTTTCTTATCCCCGCGGGTCAGAATGACCACAGCGATGCCTGCCAGAGTGAGGGCGATACCCACAACAGCCAGGGGTTCCAGAACCTCACCGAAGATAAAGTAGCTCAAAACACCGGTCAGAACTGGTGAGAGACTCATCAGCAACAGCGTGATGCGCGTTCCGATGCGCACATAGGCTTCGAAAAGGAAAACGTCGCCGATTACAAAGCCAACCACACCGGAAAGCGACAGCCACAACCAGGCGGAAGGCGAGGCGTCGGTTGCAAAGGGATTTCCGCGGGATATCCAAAGGACGATGCTTATCAGGACCAGGCCGAAGATCATGCGCAAAAAGCTGACCGCCAGCGAGGTGGTGCGCTTGCTGGCACGTTCAAAAAAGATACCAGAGATGACCCAAAAAAAGGCAGTCAGCAGCGCAGAAAATTCACCAATATGTGTTGGATTCATGGCAGGTTCCTCAAAGGCGCAATCTTATCACGAATGCGGACTTGGTGGGGGGGGGAAAGGTGATCGTCGATAGTCGAATAGTCGACTAAAACATCTCGCCCCAGATGTTCGTTATCATTCGGAGACCGGCACGATCAACGCTGAGGGAGCAAGTACTGTTGGCATTGCTCCCAGCGTCATGATTCCCTTTGTACGTTTGGTCTTTAATTCAAACCGGAATTGTTAGTCTTAGGTCATCTCACATGATTTTGTTGGTTTGAACCCTACAATCCTGTTTATGGAAACAAAATACTGAGGAGACCTACGGTCAACTCCCGTGCTCGGCGAGGACGCCGGCACGATCAGCATGATCAACAATCAACAACAGATTGCCACGCCGCTTCGCTCCTTTCAAGGATGAATCTGACTGGCAACGCGATCCTTTTTTAATCTGTCATTGCGAACCTCTTTTGTGAAGCAATCTAAACTCCTGGCAGATCAAGATCGTTACAGATATAAGATCGCGCGAATTACTCACGAAGTGTTCATGAATCTCTCACTCTTTTTTTGGGCAAACATTCCAGATTGCTTCTTCCCACGCAATGTACTAATTCGCAAGCTAACTAAACTTCCGGCAATCCAGAAACGTATTAGGCAGAAAAATCTTGGCCAACATTCACAATGTGCTCATGAACCGCATATAGCCCTTGATGGCAAAGAGTTTAGATTGCTTCGTCCCTCGCAATGACAGATGGGTACGATGTCTAGCCTACGCAGCTGTAATTGCGAACCTCTTTTGGGGCACGAAGTTTACTATTTTTTGAGCTAACTAAACTTCTGGCAATCCAGAAATGTACAAGGCAGAATAATCTTGGGCAACATTCACAATGTGCTTATGAACCGCATGTAGCCCTTGATGGCAAACATTTTAGATTGCTTCGTCCCTCGCAATGACAGATCGCCACGTCGCTTCGTTCCTCGCAACTATAGAAGGGCACGTCGCTTCGCTCCTCGCGAGGACGGATAAAACAAAAGACGGGCTTGCGCCCGTCTTTCCTCATGTATTCGTGATTCTTAGAGGTACTTCTTGATGTTCTGGAGCATGTAGTCCCAGTTGATGATCGTATCCACGACTTTGTCGAGATAAGCTTTGCGGGCGTTCTGATAGTCCAGGTAATAGGCATGCTCCCAGACATCCAGCACGAGCACTGCCTTCTTGGTATCAGTCCAGAGGTTGTCAGCATTGGGGGTCTTGCCGATGACAAGTTTGCCATCTTCAAGCACTACCCAAGCCCAACCACTGCCAAACTGGGTCATGCCTGCGTTTACCAGTTGCTTCTTGAATTCTTCCACGGAGCCAAAGTCGCGCACGAGCATGGCTTCGAGCTCTTCGGGCATTTTCGAATTTTCAGCTGGGGTAAGGCAATCCCAGTAAAAATTGTGGTTCCAAATCTGGCTCGCGTTATTGAACAAGCCCTGCTTTTCAGGTCGGCCTGCGGCAGCCGAGAGGATGACCTCTTCGAGGCTCTTACCTTCCAGCTCTGTGCCAGCGACCAGTTCTTTGGTTTTGTTCACATAGGCTTGATGGTGCTTGCCATAATGAAAATTGATAGTCTCTTCGGAAATAATGGGTGCAAGGGCATCCTTTGCCCAGGGAAGTTCAGGCAACTCAACCGGGGTTTTCATCCAGGATTCTTTTGTTGAAGTGTGTTGGCTCATATTCTCTCTCTTTCTATTCAGTTAATGTTTCGTAATCAAATTATAGCCAAACGGAGTTTGTTTTTCAAAACTAAAGACGTTTAAAGTTATACAGCACTCAGTTGCCAATAATCTTGATCAGCACACGCTTTGGTCGTCCGCCGTCGAATTCCCCATAGAATATTTGCTCCCAGGTGCCAAAGTCGAGCCTGCCGTTTGTGATTGCCACGACAACCTCACGTCCCATGATCTGGCGCTTGATGTGCGCGTCGGCATTATCCTCGCCCGTATCGTTGTGGCGGTATTGCCCGATCGGGGCATGCGGCGCGATTTGTTCCAGCCAGCGGTCATAATCCTGGTGCAATCCATATTCATCATCGTTGATGAAGACCGAAGCCGTGATGTGCATCGGATTGACCAATACCAGTCCTTCCCTGACACCACTTTCTGCCACTGCTCTTTCGACGTCCGGGGTGATGTTTACAAACGCTCGTCTGCCTGGAATGCGCATCATCAGTTCTTTGCGATAGCTTTTCATGGTAACCTTCTTGCTCAAACAATTTTGCACGCTTGTCGGCATGCTCTATGAGCCTTAATTGTAACCGTGGGATGCTACAATATTTTGTAAAATATGGACATTGCCGATGGGTGTAAAATCTCTGAAGCGTTGAGCCCCATGGTATGAGAATTGCAGTTCAACCTCCGTATGGACATAACGCTCCCGCGACTGCGGACAATTGGTCGGAAAAACGTGACAGATTTTGAGATAGAGAAACCTCAGAGTAAGAAGAAAACCTGGCGTGTGCTCATCGTGCTGGTGGTGCTTGGGCTGGCAGTGAACCTCGTGCTGCCGAGGATGATGGACATCCGCCAAGCGCTTGAAGTGATCCGTGAAATGACCTGGTGGGTGGTTGCCCTGGCAGTTTTGGCTGAAGGATTGGCGTATCTGGGCTATGGCTACTGCCTGCGAGCTTTATTGGATCTTAACAATCACCGTTTGAGCATTTTCGACGGAGCAATGATTTCGATGGCATCCTTCAGCATCGGACTGGTGGCAGGGGGCTGGATAGGCTCTGCCGCGGCGACATATCGCTTTGTCAATAAAAGCGGTGCCAGCAAATCCAGCTCTACGATTGCAGGAATTCTGCCTTCGATGCTGGTCAACGCGGCAATCATTCTCGTCTCGGTGGTTGGGGTCGCTTTTCTTGCGTTTACCGATCGAATCACGCAATCGCAATTGATACAGTACGGTGTTTTTTTACTTTTCCTGATCGTTTTTACTTACGGTTATCTACTGGCGCTGGTTTTTCCAACCGGGACTTACAAGCTGGTCAATTGGGCGCTCTGGAACTGGGCGCGGTTTCGCAAAAAACCCTATGATCCAGCCAAAACCAAGCAGAATGTCAATACCATGCTTAAGGCGTGGAAGTCGCTGCGCAAAGGCAGTTGGTTACGCCCCCTTTTGGGCGCTTTCGCTTATATTCTCTTCGATATGACATGCCTCTACCTGGTATTCCTGGCCGCCGGGTATCAAGTTCATTTAGGGGTGCTCTTTGCTGGATACGGAATACCCTTCCTGATTGCCAAGATAGCATTCATATTGCCAGGCGGTGTGGGAGTGATCGAAGCGACGATGGCAGCCCTTTTTAGCAGCCTTGGGGTGCCCAAGGAGATCAGTATCGTCGCGGTAATTGGCTTCCGCCTGATCTCTTTCTGGCTGACGACTTTTATTGGGCTTTCCTTGAGTCCCTTTCTGACACGCAAAAAAGCATCTCAATCCGACGAAATCCCAGCCAACTAAGCAACTATTCCGCTTCCCTTAACCCAGAAACGACCTCAGAAGGTTATTCGCAGGGCGTAGTGCCTCAATAGAAAATGTT
>DIVL01000026.1 GCA_002435825.1 Anaerolineaceae bacterium UBA6133 | reverse complement strand
GTTGCACTTATGAGTTGAATTCAAGAGTTGTAATTTTTGAGATTTTTGAGATTTCCAAGTATTGCATTGTTGCTGTTTGTTGATATAATATTTTGTGTAACCAAAACATCAATTTCTGAAGGTTATGGTACACAAAATATTATGTCACTCAGTAAACAAGAAACCGAATTTCTAACTACGTTTTCCGCATCTGGAAAAAGGGTTTTCACTTACCAACAGGCTACTGATTATTGGCAGTCAAAGGTGGCCGCAACAAACGTTCTCGGCCGTCTTGTTCGAAAAGGATGGCTCCAGCGCTTGGAACGTGGATTGTACATGATCATTCCACTGGAAGCTGGACCCGAAAGATTCTGGTCGGAGAATGCATTGGTATTGGCTTCCAATTTGATCTCGCCGGGTGCTGTTGCCTATTGGTCAGCTCTTCGTTTTTGGAATATGACTGAGCAAATCCCGCGTGTTCAATTTATCCAGACAACGAAAAGGAAGAGATCCCTTACGATTCAGGGAGTCGAATTCCAATTTATCCACGTAGCGGAACGTTATTTTTTTGGAATCAGTACCCGGAAAATTGAAGATATCCCAATCATAGTGACAGATCGCGAAAAAACCATCATCGATGCAGCAAGCCGGCCAGAGTTAAGTGGGGGGATCATTCAATTAGCACAAGCGATGAAGTCTTCGGTAAATTCCGTTGATTGGGAAAAACTCGACCATTACTTGATCCAATGGGGGGGAGGCGTGGTGGCTAAGCGACTTGGTTATTTAGTTGAAACACTTTCTTTGTCAATCCCAGCCAGAGTTTCGACGATAAACCACTGGCAATCCATGATCTCTAAAGGTATTAGCCTGTTAGAACCCGGCTTAGGACAATCAGGTCCAGTTGTTACTCGTTGGCAACTCCAAATAAATGTTCCTTTAGAATCCCAAGAACAATAATTGGTGTAATAAATGATAAGTGAAGCTGAAGTTCGCCGTATCGCAGCTGCAACAAAAGTTGATCCGATGGTGATCGACCTGGATTATAGTCTTGGATGGTTTTTGCTTGGTATGCGAATAACGAGTACTTCATTGGGAGGTCTGATATTCAAGGGGGGTACGTGTTTGCGAAAGTGCTACTTTCCTGATTACCGGTTTTCAGAGGATCTCGATTTTACTGCTACGAAGCATCTATCACCTACCGATATTGAAGATTGGATCACGAAAAGTGTTGATTGGATTAGCGATTATGATGGTCCCGATTTTCGAGTCCAGCCGATCCACTTTGAAGTAGTAGATGATGAATTCGAAAGTGAATCTTATCAGGCTCGAATCTATTATCGTGGCCCTCTGCGTTGGGGCGGATCACCGAGAACTGTCAAATTGGATGTGACAAGAGCAGAAAAAATTCTGCTCCCAATAAATGAAAAACAAATCATACACCTCTATTCAGATCAAGGAAGTTTTAATGATATTGCTCTACCGTGTTATTGCTTGGAAGAAGTAATAGCAGAAAAAATCCGAGCAGTTGGAGGCCAGCGAAGGTTTGCAGTTTCAAGAGACCTTTATGATATCTACAACCTTGTTTCAGTTGGTATTAATATCAATGAGGTTAAGCAGATCTTACCTGAGAAGTTTGAGATAAGGGGATTAAGTCTGGAGGGGATTGATATAAAAAACATAGAACAAAGGCGTTCTGAATTTGAGAGAGACTGGGAGCGTCGACTTAATTATTTGGTAATAAGCAAAGGTCTAGACTTTGAGAAAGCCTGGCAGTGCATTTTACAACTCCTGGATGAAATCGTAAGTAGTCCATAATTTTATCTATATCTGATGTTACCGTTCAGTATGTCGAGTATTATGATTAAATATGCGCCAAAATAATCAGGGGTAGCATAGTAGTCAGTGTAACGAGTGTCTTCAGATCCAAGTGAATAAAAATTTACAAAAATGTTGTCAAAAAATGGTATTTCAGCCTCCATCGTGGTAAGATTACCAATAGAAATCACGGGGAGCCGCAAGGCTGAGAGGGACGCACAGTCCGACCCGAAAAACCTGATCCGGATAATGCCGGCGGAGGGATGTGCAGCCAGACCAAAAAAACACCCTCCCGGCGGAAGGTGTTTTTTGATGCAAACGGACAAACGCGCGATACTCTTCACAAACGGTCAAGCCAGACCCGGCTTTGAAGTAAACTTGCTGCCTGGCGATTTTCTGGTAGCCGTGGACGGCGGTCTCCGTCACTTGAAGCGCCTCGGGCTCAAACCCCAGCTGCTGATCGGTGATCTGGACTCGGTTGACCCAAGTGAACTGGCGGAGGTCATGGATGCCGGCATCGAAGTGCGGCGTTTTCCGCCCGCCAAGGATCAAACAGATCTTGAACTGGCGCTTGATTACGTACTAAGCGCAGGCTATGCGCAAATTGTGATCGCCTATCCCTTCGGCGACCGGGTGGATCACACCCTCGGCAATCTCAGCCTGCTCTCCCACCCGGACATGGCAGGGATAAACCTTTCCCTCGATGATGGTCAGGTGGAAGCGCTCCTTTTCGACAAAGGCGCCAGCCTGCCCACCCAACCCGGCGACTTGGTTTCCCTGATCGCCTGGGGTGCCCCCGTCGAAGGGATTAGCACCAAAGGGCTGGAATACCCCCTCAACAACGAAACCCTTGTTCCCTGGCAAACCCGCGGCATCAGCAACGTCGCCCTGGCAGATTCAATTGAACTCGATTTCAAATCCGGACTTTTGCTCGTAATCAGAACAAAACCCACTACAAAAGGATGACCCTATGTCCAAAAATAACCTACTTTTTACGCTCACACTTTCTCTGCTCCTGGCAGCCTGCACATCAACCACCTCACCCACCCAAGTGCCCGGCAAACCCACACCCCTGACGGTCATGACGCACGACTCGTTCTCGGTCAGCCAGGAGGTCCTCTCGGCTTTTGAAGCTGCCAATAACATCAAAGTCAACTTTGTCAAAGGCGGCGACACCGGCGCGACGCTCAACCGCCTGATCCTCGAATCGCTTTCGGGCAGCACACCAAGCGCGGATGTGTTCTTCGGGTTGGATAACACCTTTCTCTCACGCGCCCTGGAGCAGGACCTGCTCGAACCCTACGACGCACCGCAGTTAGCGCAGATCCCGGCGGAATTCAAGCTCGACCTCGAAAACCGCGCCTTGCCTGTGGACTATGGCGATGTTTGCGTCAATTACGACAAAGCCTGGTTCGAACAAAACGCTCTACCCATCCCCACGTCATTGGCTGAACTGGCTGAACCGCAGTACGCCAACCTGCTGGTCGTCGAGAATCCCTCCACTTCCTCCCCCGGGCTGGCATTTATGCTGGCAACCATCGCGGAATTTGGCGAGGATGGCTGGCTGGACTGGTGGCAGGCGATGAAAAACAACGGGATACTGATCACGTCGGACTGGGAAACCGCCTACTATACTAATTTCTCCGGTTCCTCAGGCAGAGGCGCTCAACCGATGGTGGTTTCGTACGCTTCCAGCCCCGCCGCCGAATTTATCTACGCCGAGACCGAGCTGAGCGAATCACCGACGGCTTCGCTGATTGACGCGGGCATGTGCTGGCGCCAGATCGAATTCGCCGGCATCCTCAAGGGCACCAAAAACCGTGCTGCCGCGGAGAAGTTCATTGACTTTCTCCTCAGCCAGCCTTTCCAGGAGGATGTGCCCATGCAGATGTTTGTCTTCCCGGTCCTGCCCAAGGCGGTCATCCCGGAAGCTTTTCAACAGACGGTCGAGTCGCCTAATCAGCCTGCCAGTCTTGCGCCAGAGTTGATCGCGTCCCAAAGGGATGCCTGGATCAACGCCTGGATTAATTTGATGCTGAACTGAGATCGCTTTTATGACCAAACGCCCCGCACTGCTGACGCTTGCCCTCTGGCTGATACCCCTGGCGTTCCTTGCCTTCTTCTTCTATCAGCCCCTGGTCGCCATTTTCAGGCTGGTATTCTCAGAGCGCTTCAGCCAGGGCTGGGAGCTTTTTGCGTGGTCGCAGGTCAGCAAACCGCTTAACTTCACCTTTTTGCAGGCCTTTCTCTCCACTATTCTGACCCTGGTGGTAGGTTTGCCGGCTGCCTGGCTGTTTGCCAAGTTCGATTTTCCCGGGCGGAAGATCCTTCGCACCATCAGTCTTCTTCCCTTTATCCTGCCAACGGTCGTGGTGGCGGCGGCTTTCAACACGCTGATAGGTCCGCAAGGGTGGATCAACCAGGCCTTGATGGCGCTTTTCAACCTGAGCGTTCCCCCCTTGAAGCTGCTCAACAGCCTGCCTGCCATTTTATTGGCGCATGTCTTTTACAACACGTCCATCATCGTCCGGATCGTCAGTTCTTCCTGGAGCCGGCTAAATCCGCGCCTCGAGCATGCCGCCCGCCTGCTCGGCGCGACACCCTGGCAGGCCTTCACCAAGGTCACCCTGCCACTGCTTTTGCCCTCCCTGCTGAGCGCCTCCCTGCTGGTGTTCCTGTTCGACTTCACCAGTTTTGGCGTGGTATTGATGCTCGGCGGTCCGCAGTTCAGCACCATCGAGGTTGAAATTTACAACCAGGCGATGAACCGCTTCAATTTGCCGGTGGCGGGATTGCTCTCGGTGATCCAGCTTGGCATCACCTTGCTTGTGACATTGCTGCAAAACCGCGTCAACACCCCGCGCTACGGCAAAGCAGCGCTAAATCCGGAAAAAAGCGCCCTTAGCCGCCCTGCCAGGCGCTGGCAGAAGGTCTTCGTGGTTTTCATGGTGATAAGCCTGATTTTGCTGTTCGCGGTTCCGGTCTTGAGCCTGATCACGCGTTCTTTTGTGACCCTTGAGGCGGATCGGGGTCAGCGCGGGGAGGTAATGGTCGGGTTTACCCTGCGCTATTACCGGGAACTCTTCCAGAATCGTAGTGGGTCGATCTTTTACGTGCCCCCAATCCAGGCAATTCGCAATTCGCTGCTTTACTCGGGGGTGACGATCCTGATTGCCGGTTTGCTTGGCATCCTGACCGCCTACGCCATGGCGCGGCGAGCCCGCTTCAACAAATTCCTGGAACCCCTGTTCATGCTGCCGCTTGGCGCCAGCGCGGTTACGCTCGGGCTTGGTTTTTTATTAATCTTCAACCGCCCGCCCTGGGCAAACAGCACTTTTCCACTGTTGATCCCGATCGCGCACTCCCTGATCGCACTGCCGTTCGTGGTGCGCACCATGCTGCCCGCCATCCGCAGCATCCCCGAATCGCTGCGCGAAGCTTCCCGTTCGCTCGGCGCCAACCCCTTGCAGGTGCTGCTGAAGGTGGACCTGCCCATCCTGCTTCGCAGCTTGCTGGTGAGCCTGGTTTTCGTGTTCACCATCTCGCTGGGGGAATTTGGCGCTTCCAGCTTCCTCAGCAACCCCCACGCCCCCACCATCCCTGTGGCGATCTACCGTTACATTTCCCAGCCAGGTGCGTTAAACTACGGTCAGGCACTGGCGATGTCCAGCCTGCTGTTGTTGGTCTGCGGACTGGGCAGCTTATTGATTGAAAAAATCCGCCTCCCCGGAGAGGAGTTGTTTTGATGCTCGAAGTACAAAACCTGACCAAAGATTACGAAAACAAACCCCTGCTTAAGGGTGTCAGTTTTGAGGTGGCTAAAGGCGAACTGGTCTGCCTGTTGGGCTCTTCCGGCTCGGGCAAAAGCACCATTCTGCGCATCATTGCCGGGCTTGAAGAGCCGGAATCCGGCGCCGTGCTCTGGGAAGGGCAGGATTTGCGCGACGTGCCAACCCACAAACGCGGCTTTGGCTTGATGTTTCAGGATTATGCACTCTTCCCCCACAAAACGATTGCGCAAAACATTGCCTTTGGTTTGCAGCTGCAGGGAATGAAGGAAGAGGAAATCTCAAGGCGCGTGAAAGACAGCTTGGAAAGCATCCGCATGCAAAGTTTCGCCGACCGCCCCGTCACCGAACTCTCGGGCGGCGAGCAGCAGCGTGTCGCGCTGGCGCGCGCGCTTGCCCCTTCGCCCAAGCTGCTGATGCTCGACGAACCGCTTGGGGCGCTGGACCATACCCTGCGGACGCAGCTCATCCTGGAACTGCGCGCCATCCTGCACCAGAGCCAAATCCCTGTCATCTATGTGACTCACGACCGCGAAGAAGCCTTTGGTCTGGCGGATCGCCTGGTGATCCTGCATGATGGCGTCATCCTGCAGCAGGGTACTCCCCAAGAGTTGTTCGAGCAGCCTCAAACCGCATGGGTGGCTGAGTTTCTCGGCTTGGGCAACCTTGTGCCTGGTGTAGTGACCCAGTCGAAACCCTTGACGATCAAAACAGCATTCGGTGAGCTGAAAGTGGACATCCAACCTCATCAATTCACACTCGGTCAGAAATGCCAGCTCCTGCTGCGCCCCGAAGACGCGCTTATTGGCACTCAATATTCAGCGCGGGAGAACCACGTTGAGTGCCTCGTCCGCGATTCGCTCTTCATGGGGGAGTACCATCAACTCGAGCTGCTTTGCGGTGAGACCATGCTGTTTGCCCGGAGTCAGATACCCGCGAAAATTGGTTCAAGGCTTGAGGTCAGCTGGCCTGCAGAAAAGATTCGGGGGTTTCCAGGCTAATGAACACACCAACCCTTACCGTCTTCAAACAAAACCACCTGGGTGAGCCTGTGTTCAGCTGGCAAGGCGCGCTGCTTGCCGATAGTTCTACCTGCCGGTTGGTAAGCGCGCGTTTCAGCGGGGCTGACGCCGTACGCGTGGACAAAGTCACCTTTCGGAGGGACGACCTGATGCTGGAGAAGTATTACAGCGATCGCTGGTATAACCTGTTCGAGGTCCACCAGGGCTCATCCAACCAGGTGAAATGCTGGTACGTCAATCTCTGTTACCCGGCGCAATTCAGCGCGGAGAGTATCACATGGCAGGACCTCGCGCTCGACCTGGTGGTCTATCCCAGCGGGGAGTACCGTCTGCTCGACGAAGATGAATTCGACGCTTTGCCACTTGCGCCTGAAGTGAGAACACGCTGCCTGGAAACCTTGCAGGAGATCCTAAACAACCCCGACTTAATTAAACCTGGCCTGGTTTTTCAACCAGGCCGGTAAGAATGACGCTTAAATTTAGAGAAAGCTGAGAATGGGGGTCAGCATCGACCAGTCGATCCGATATTGACCGCTGGCAACCAGAAAAAATACGATTACTCCGCCGGCTACAACGCAGCAGCATAATACCAGCAGAAGCACCAGCAGGATGATCCACCAGGTGTTGCTCTTCTTTTTCGGTTTCTCGGTGTAGAGCGGCTTCGAGTCTGATGTTTGCGTTTCGGTGTAAGCTTGATAATTTTGGTCTTCCATTAAGAAATCTCCTTATTGAACAGAATTGATCAGCGCACTGAGTGGACCACATATCGCAATGCCGCCAAAAATTCCCAGGAACATCAGCATACCAAGGCAGAAAGTGAGCAATCCCAAGCCAATGCCAATCCAGCCAAGGATCAACCCGGCTTTTGCCAGGCGCTCGCCGCCGATCCGACCATGACCTTTTTCAATCTCGGATTTCGCGATGTAGCCTGTGATCAATGCCACCACAGCGCCCCAGAAGGGAAACCCGACGAAGTTGGATATACCGCCGATCAGACTGATGATCGACCATGCAGAAGTGATCTGCTCCTGATTTGAATGCGTTTGCTCTGTCATTTATGACTCCTTAACCCGAACTTATATCCGTCTTTGGCTTGCGACGGCGATTTACAAAAGAAGCGATCAGCCAAATGGTCAAAAACACGACGATAACCATCAGTATCGGAACCAGGATGGATAATACCGAAACAACGGTGGCAAAAATATCTTCGAGGGTACTGACCACTGGCGTGCCCATCCCCGCTGTAGCAACATCCACCACAGGTCTGGCAACCACTGATTTGGCAGCGTGCACCGAGCCGGCCACCAACAAGCCGCAAATCAGCGACAACACTGGATTGATCTCGGTGATGGATTTAGCACTGGCGGCGAATAGAATAGCTCCGGCCGTCGGCCGGATGAAGGTTTGGATGGCGTCATTGACGTGATCAACCACCGGAACTTTATCAGCAATCGCTTCCACGATTACCAAAACCCCTAACACGCCGATCGTCCACCAGCTTTCCAGGGCATCCCAGGGTTTTGCCAGTTCGATCAGATCGGTAAATTTTGCCAGCAGTGAAACCACCAGCAATGGAATGTAGGCGTTGAGACCTGCCGAAAGCGACAGACCAAACGCCCCAAGAATTCCACTAATAACTTCTGTCATTGATTCCTTCCTTATTGTTGAGATATTCCTCAACTCCTACATTATAGCCACTCTTATTCCGATAGACAGTAGAAAATCAGAGGTTTAGCGGCTCCCACGTGCCAGTTAACGCCAGGCGCAGCCATGACGTTAGCAATATTTGCAGCAAAGCAATCGTCATGCCCATCAGGATTGGCAGCAGCAGCTCCCGCCAGTGCAGTTGGGCATTCTCCCGCCTGAGGATCATTAACGCCACCACGGTATAGACACTGCTCAGAACCAGCAAAACCCCTAACCCGGAGATTACCATCACCGGATAGATCACCAGTGGATGATTCGTCTGGATGATTAGAATCAAAAATGCAGCCAGAGCGAGCAGCAACGGGAAGGCGTACCATTTTTTGTAGGGCGACGCGTCCACCCAGTTGCTCCAGGCAGTACGATTGAAGAGCACATACAGCAAAGTGCCAATCCCCAAACCCACGCCCATGCCCGTGATCAGTCTGAGCAGGTTGGTTGGTTCATAAATACCGGAAAAATTGGGGAAGAAATGCAGGAAGGAGTTCAAGCCGTCCACCCCGAACCAGCCAAACAAAAGCACCAGCGCCACGATCACCCAAACCGGGGGGAACTTCGCCTTGCGTCCTTGAAACGCCTGGTATCCCAGCGAAAGGAACGCCCCCAGGTACATCCCCGTGCAGCGGGCACAAAGCGGCGAGCAAAGACCGTGGACACAGAAAGAACGTTCTTCCAGTTGGTGGCAGACGGCATAGCCGAGCGCGCGCAGTTTTCCCCAGAAACCTGGAGGAGTAAACCACAGCCAGGCGATCAGGACAGCCAAAAATGCCAGACCAGCCAGGATGATCCAGGGTTGGTCTTTCCTTGATACTGGTTCTGCCGGGCTTGGTGTGATCAAGCAGATTCTCCCGTCAGATATGAGTGCGCATCCTTCAGTTGTTGGATGATCTGGATGCTTTGCGGGCACAGGTCCTCGCATTGACCGCATTCAACGCACATATCCGCTCTCTGATCGTCTTTAAAGTCATTCTGGTAAGCGTTTTTCCCACGCCCTTGACGGTCGTACATGACCGATTCGTTATAGAGCTTGAAAACGCGGGGGATTTGGACGCCGCTTGGACACGGCAAGCAATACTCGCAGCTTGTGCAGGGCACAGGCGCCAGCCCGGACCAGGCTTGCTGAACCCGGCTAATCGTCGCATGATCGTCATCGCTAAAGCTTCCAACGCCAGAACGCGAAGCACTCTGTAGGTTTTGCTTCACCTGCTCCATGGTGGACATGCCTGAAAGCAGCAAAGATACTTCCTGCTGATCCCAAAGCCATTGCAGAGCCCATTCTGCCATGGTCCAATCGCGCTGGCTGTGGCTGTAAGCTTCAGCGACCTGCGCTGGTGGATCCTGTACCGCCAGCTTACCCCCGCGCAAAGGCTCCATCACGATCACCCCGAGCCCCTTCTCTGCCGCCTCGAGCACGCCGCGCCGTCCAGCCTGCTCGTCAACATCCATGTAGTTGTACTGCAGCTGGCAGAAATCCCAATTGTCGTAACCATTCAGGATCCTGTCAAAAACCTCGTAGCGGTCATGGAATGAAAAACCCAGGTGGCGGATCTGACCTTCAGCCAACTTCCGTTCAGCCCAATCGAACACTTTGACTTTCAGGTAATTATCCCAATAACCTGCGTTTAGAGAGTGCAGAAGGTAAAAATCGATGTGATCTGTCTGAAGCCGCTCAAGTTGAGTGTTGAAAAGTCGTTCCAAATCCTCAGGCGAATTGACCAGCCAGGACGGCATTTTTGTTGCCAAAAAAACCTTCTCGCGATAACCATCCTTCAGAACACGCCCCACAAATGGCTCACTTTGCTCGGAATGATAGGACCAGGCTGTATCCACATAGTTCAGCCCCTGGTCAATTGCCTTCCGCAGCATTGCTGTCGCAACAGGCTCATCAATTTTTCCGCTGTCGCCATCCACAACAGGCAAGCGCATGCAGCCAAAGCCCAGTGCGGATACATTCAGGTCCAATTTTCCAAATTTTCTGTATTCCATTAGAATTCTTTCTCGATTTCAGGTCTATTTTACCCGCTAATTTCATCAGGGTGAGTTTTGGAAGCGTTTTAACAAAGTCCCGTGTTGCACTTTGGCTTTTTTAGCGTAAAATCAATTTGTGACAGAGAAAACTAATCAAATCCAAATACCTGAGCCGATCGAACCCGAACCTAATAACAAACGTTCGCCGGATTCACCTCGCTGGGGGTGGGCAACCAAACTAGTCGTCGGGCTTTTATTAATTGCCGGACTGCTTGCACTGATTATCCGCTTTAACGAGTATTTCAAGTTGGTGATCACTGCCTTCATCATTTCTTTTTTGCTTTACCCGATCTGCAACCTGATCAACAACCGCCTGAAGATCTCCTGGCGCATAGCGACTGCCATCGTTTACTTGCTGATCGCTGGGCTGGTGATTTGGCTGTTTGCTAATGCTGGTACCACCATTGCCACGCAGGTGCAAAACCTGTTTGACAGTCTTACTCAGAATGTCGGCGGGTTGACCTCCTTCCTCGAGACCTGGTCTAACCGAATTATCACCGTCGGACCGTTTAATTTCACTTTGCCCTACCTTGACACAGACATTATTTCCCAGACTCTCACTGAATACCTGCAGCCAGCTGCTACACAGGCAGGAAAATTAGTGGGTGTTGTGGGAGGCTTCCTGTTCAACCTGGTGATCACTTACATGGTCTCATTTTTCATCACATCCGAGACCAACGGAGTCCGAGGGCAGTTGCTCAACGTCAATGTAAAAGGGTTTGAAAAAGATTTCCGCCGTCTTGGTTTTGAGATCACCAAGATTTTTAATGCCTTTATCCGTGGTGAGTTCACAGTCGTGGCGATATCAATCATCACCTACAGCATCGTCCTCGGCATCCTCGGTCTACCTTATTTCCTTGTTTTGGCAATCATCGCTGGTTTGGGTCGCTTTATCCCATATATTGGTGCCTGGATCGGTTGGATTGGTTTCATCATCGGCGCCATTATGCAGGATCCCACACCCTTTGGGCTTTCAAAATTAATGTATGTTGTCCTGGTCCTGGCTATCGCGATGGTGATCGATATGATCCTCGACAACGTGCTCACTCCAAAATTAATGGGTGAGACTCTGGAAGTGCATCCCGCTGCGATCATGATATCCGCTCTGATTGGCGGGCAGATATTCGGGCTGCTGGGCATCATGCTTGCCGCCCCTACAGTCGCGACACTGAAGCTGCTTTTGGGTTATGCCACAAAAAAGATTTTCGATCAGGATCCCTGGGAAGGCATGGCGTATTATCGCAAGCCCAAGGAGCCCGCGCTGCTGGTTGCCTTGCGCAAATTAGGTAAACGCATCCGAGCCTGGCTCAAAAAACCCCTCGGGCATGTCAGGGCTTGGTTCAAGAAAACTACCGCTCCCCTCAATGCCTGGCTGAAGCAGACAGTGGTAAAGGTCAGAGTTTTGACGGATAAATGGACCAAGAAAAAAGTCAAAACGCAAGAAACGAAAAAAATCGAATGATTAAGTAGCATTACGATCCTATTTATGAGATAATTGATCAATAAACCAAGGAGATACTATGGAAAACGAAGAACCTGTAACCACTACCATTGCCGAAACCGAGAACTATCTCGCCTGGCGAGCTGATGAACCAGACGGCGAATCAACCTATCATCTGGAACTCAACAATGTGACCCTGCATTTCTTTAAAGAAGAATGGCAGGAATTCCTGAAATTAGTAGAAATCGTCGTCGACGAAGAACTCTAAGATTTGGATTTCAACCAAAAGCCTGCACAAAATGCAGGCTTTTTTTTATAGATTGGCATGCATCCAGAGTAAAGTACGCGCTAAAGTGAAACCACTGCTTTCAAAGCCACGCACAGCCCTGCCTTTTGGGTATTCCACCACGAGCGGCTTGCCCGTCCAATTCTCCTGCAGAAAATGGGTCAACAAAACGCCCACATGCTCGTTTTCGGCAGAAGTCTGGGGAGCAGCGATGTAGAGGTTGTCAGATCGTAAAACCGTCCGCTGGAAACTCAAAACAGCCGCCAATTGCTCCCCCACGCACAAGCTGTAATGGCTGAGCTCGATTAAATTCACCCAATTCAAGGGGTTCAACCATGCCCAGGGCGAGAGATTGCCAAATTCCAAAGCAGAATACCAGCGCGTGGCTGGGGGATAGTTGAGCCTGAGCCACTCTTTTTGGCTTTGCCAATCGCCAAATTCCCGATTGCGAACCTCATACAAACTCGGATAACGATAATGTTGCGTTTGATTTGCTTTCTGCGAGCCGCTTTTTTTCCAGATATCCAGGCAGTGATCCTGCTGAAAACCAAACTGCTCATACATTCGGATGGCAACTTCGTTGTCGCGCTTGACCTGAAGCCAAACCTCTCTCACGCCAGCCTGGCGGCTGAAACGCAGGGCGCGCGCGATCAGTGCTTTGGCAATTCCCTGACCGCGAAATGCTGGGTCCACAGCCACGTTGGCGATCAAATGCAGCCGGGAAGCTTTGTGAGTGTAGGGCATAACCGAGATGTTGCCCACCAAACGACCGCCGACTTGCCAGACATAACCCAAGGCTGGTCCTGTCAGAGGTATCCAACTGGCGTGTTTGAGTCTGCGGGCATTTTCGCGCATCTGGATCAGCACGTATTGTCCGTCAGGATCATTTTTCAAAGAAAACGCTTCCTCGATCAGATTGGCGACAATCTCGCCATCGCCTGCCAAATCAAAACTGCGTATCGCTCCCGGTGGGGTCTGTGGTGTCAGCATAGTCTGGATTGTATCCAAGTTGGGATAAAAAAAACAGCCCCCCGCAAAAGGAGGGCTGTATCAAGACAAGAGCTAGGATTCCTGTGGTTCGGATGAATTTGGGCGGCGTTGTCTGTAGACAATCCGACCGCGATCCAAATCATAAGGCGACATTTCCACCCGCACAGAGTCTCCTAAGAGAATACGGATGTAATAACGACGCATGCGACCGGAAAGATATGCCAGCACTTCGTGACCGTTATCAAGCCTCACCCGAAATTGTGTTCCGGGAAGGGCTTCAATAATCGTGCCATCAACTGTAATCTTCTCATCTTCTTTAGCCATAAAACCTCACTTCCTGGCTTTCATCAATCGTACGACTTCCGGTAGGAACGACGAACAGCCTTTTTCTTGTCCATTCTGCGCTGCTCACTCTTGGAAACAAACCAGCGTTTGCGACGCACGGTGCTGAGCACACCACTCTTCACGACCTTCTTGCGAAAGCGCTTGAGCAGAGAATCCTGTGATTCATTTGGTCTCAAAGTTACACTTGCCATTGCTATTCACCTCCTTCCGGGCTTAAAATATTTGCCTGCGTCTTCAGACGCGCGCAAACAGATATTATACACGATTATTAGCGCAAAACCTAACACCCGCATTGCCTCAATATTAATGTA
>DIVL01000043.1 GCA_002435825.1 Anaerolineaceae bacterium UBA6133 | reverse complement strand
ACATTTTCTATTGAGGCACTACGGATGTTACGAAGGATGTTTTTCCGGCGATGTTTGTTAAGGCTGTAATTCCAGGGGTTTTAAGGTGAGTTTCCAGAGAATTGAAAAGTAATAGCTGATAGATGGTACGCGATGGCTGAAAGAATGAGCGGTAAGGGCGAAGCATCTTTCACAATTCTTCAAAATCATTTCAAACCCTTTCGCAGAGGATGCTGTTTAGACAAGAATGAATGTTTACACATTATCCGGGGTGATTGTTTAAAGTCTTCAGGGCAGACACGGCCATGAAGAGAGTGGTTCCCAAGGGTCTGCTTCTTCACGATTACAGGTTGTGCAATCGCCGTAGGGAACGGTCCCTGCCCTGGTAGCGAAGCGGATAGGGAGCACCGTTCCGTTTGCCTATGTCACGGAAGGGGTCAAGCCCCTTCCCTACAAAAGAAGATTTGTCGACTTTGCAAGGTCATCGACCCAAACCCTGATCTAAAACGCGTATGGTTACTCGTCTTCACAACAGAAACGGGGATACGTCTCTACGATCTGAGAAGGTCTGTTTGATAGATAAAAGTGTAAATAATCACCCTAAACAAAGTGTAAACCATCATTGTCTTGACAGATGCTTTGCCCCTGCGCCTGAATTTTGATAACCCTACGCTTCTTTGTGTTTTCGGCAAGGTGATAAAATTGTAAATAATCCTATTATGTCCATTTTGCGCCGTTTCTCCTTCTCAATCCTGCGTTCTGTGGAGACCTTAATCCTGATCACCGCAGCGCTCTACGCGACGGTCATGCTCACTCCACCAGAAACACTTGCTTCGCTTTACATGCCGAAAAGAACTTCTCCACGCATGACAGAAGAAATGTACGAAAAAATGCTTCAGGATATGGTTGAAAAATATCACCTCGATGATCCCTTCCCGGTGCAGTACTACTACTGGGCAGGCAACTTGCTGAGGGGCAATTGGGGCTACAGCCCTAATCTGCAGGAAGATGTTTTCACAGGCCTTCTCCGTCGAGCTCCTGCAACATTGGAATTGACCTTTTACGCCATATTGATCTATTTTCCTTTGGGACTCCTCAGCGGTGTACTTGCCGGAACCAGGAAAAAAGGCGTAGCAGACCGGTTATTCAGAACTACCGCTTTTGTCGCAACATCCCTCACTCCAATGATCCTTGCCATTATCATGATGGTTCTTTTCTACATCACATTACACTGGTTTGCTCCCGGACGCCTGGGCACAGCCTTTGCCCCATTAATTACGGCTGAAAACTATAAATCCTATACAGGCTTTCTCACCATAGATGGATTGTTGAATAAGAATATTGCATTATCGGTGGATGCCCTTCGCCACCTCGCCATGCCTGCGCTTACGCTTGCGTTTGCTCAATGGGCGATACTCGGGCGAATAACCAGGGCAACTATCATCGAAGAAAATCAAAAGGAATATATTATTGCTGGAAGAGCCAGAGGTTTGCGAGAACGGACCTTGGCGTGGCGTTATGCTTTGGGCAATGCCGCTGCGCCTGTGCTGACCCATACGATGCTCACGGCGGCTTCCCTGATGACGAATGTCTTTGTGGTAGAGATTATTTTCAATTACCCGGGTCTATCTACGGTCGGAGTGAAGAGCCTTGCGTTCATTCCAGATGCGCCCAGTGCAATGGGCTTCGCGATTTATGGCACGGTTCTTGTGTTAGTCCTAACTACTTTATTAGACCTTCTCAAGGCTCTGGTGGATCCTCGCCTGAGGGAGAATTTTTAGATGGGCGTTACAAGAAAGTTTTTCTCGCAGTGGCAAAACTGGCTTGGTTTGCTGATCGTCACAGTTTTCGTATTGACGGCACTTTTTGCTCCACTGCTCTCTCCGAAAAATCCTGAGGCGCAAAACGTTGTCGTTCAGCCCTATCTTCGGGTGCCTCGACCACCGGGTCCCGGAGAGCCTTTGGGTACATTGCCAGACCAATCAAGTGTTTACGGTGCCCTGGTCTGGGGAACTCGTGATGCCCTCAAATTCGGTGTCAGTGTGACCACCACTATCTTCTTGTTAGGGACGCTAATTGGTACTCTTGCTGCTTTTTTAGGCGGAATGTCCAACACTTTATTGATGTGGACAACGGATATTTTCCTGGCATTTCCTGTCATAGCGGGAGTGGTATTTTTTAAACAACTCAATAATATTATGCTGATGAACTTGTTAAGAGATACAGAATATGCAGATTACACTATTGAATCTATCCGTCGCTTTGGCATATTAGAAACCCTGTCAACTCTTTACAGCCCATTTATGAAACTCAACCCCGCTGCTCTTACATTTGCCTTGTTCTTATGGGTACCTTATGCCCGTGTTATGAATGCATCAGTGATGCGGCTGAAGAATGTGGAATATGTGCTTGCGGCAAAGGTTTCCGGGGTTAAAAACATCCGTGTAATTTTCCGCTATCTGATCCCCAACGCAATCGCGCCGGTATTGGTCATGGCAGCCAAGGATGTTGGAGCGTTGGTTGTCATGCAAACAACATTTGCTTTCATCGGTTTGGGTGCTTCTACTCCATGGGCATCAGCGCTGCTTTCTGGACGAGATTGGATTTTTTCGCCAAAGGGGATAGTTACTTACTGGTGGGTTTTCCTGCCCGTAACAGTCGCCTTGATCTTGTTTGGCGTTGGATGGAATCTGCTCGGTGATGGGCTGATTGAAGCAATGAATCCCAGGTCGGCTGAGAACAATCCATAAAGGTTATTTACCGACCTTTAGGTTCTGTTACTGCAGAATCGTAGTTAATTTTTGCCCCCTCCATGACAGAATTCAGGGAATTACTCCATCTCTTGCCGGTAAGACAAGGCGCGTTGAAGCGTGCTCTGGTCAGCGTATTCGATATCTCCGCCAACCGGCAGACCGCGCGCCAGGCGTGTGACTTTGATCCCCATCTTGGCAATGCGCTGCTGCAGGTAGAGGGCAGTCGCATCGCCTTCCATCGAAGGATTCGTGGCAATGATCACCTCGCGGACCTGACCGTTCTTCAGCCGTTCCAACAGTGGGAAAATTGTGATCTGGTCGGGTCCGATGCCTTCAATGGGTGAAAGTACCCCTTGCAAGACGTGATATATTCCCTGGAATGCACCTGTGCGCTCGATTGCCAGCACATCCAGAGGCTCTTCCACCACGCAGATCAGCTCCTGGTCGCGCGTGGAGGAGGCGCAAATTTCGCACTTTTCTTCCCCCGCAAGCGTGATATTGAAGCACTCAGTGCACTGAGAGGTTTCAGTTCGCATGGCTTCGAGCGCCTGCGCAAGGTCCAGGGAAGTTTCTGCTGGAGCTTTTAGCAGGAAGAAGGTCAGGCGGGAAGCGGTTTTGGGTCCAATGCCCGGCAGGCGCGCAAAAGCATCGATCAGGTTTTGAACCGGACCAGGGATGGTGCGCATTATTGCTAACGACCCATGCCAAAACCGGAGAGCATGTTGGTGAAAGGCGCCATTTTCTCTTCAGATAGTTTGCGGGAGCTTTCGAGCGCTTTGTTGACAGCTGCCAGCAGCATATCTTCGAGCATTTCTGCGTCTCCATCGGATAGCAGATCTGGGTCGACCTTGATAGCTTTGCATTGCTGATCGCCGCTCATCGTCACAGACACGGCGCCGCCTCCGGAAGTTTCGGTGACAGTCTCATTCGCGATTTCATCCTGAGCCTGTGCCATCTGCTCCTGCAGTTTTGCCAGTTGGGACATCATATTGCCGCCAGATGCGCTGGGGCGTGCGTTAAATCCTTTTGCCATTATTCATCCTTTACAGAGTAATCAGTAGGTATTTCGCGGAGTTGTCCGCCTAATTTCTTTATTGTTTCTTCCACTTGCTGCATGCCGCCATTTGTTTTTGAACGGAGAGCAGCATCATGCTCGCCAGTAGTACAGATCAGCCGTACGTCCTGCCCGAAGTACTTAGACATCACCGTGCAGACCATGCGACTGTTTTGCTCATCAGCCATTTTGTCGCGCAGCAGGTCGCTGCTGAAGTTGATGACGACCGTGTTTCCGTCCACATCAATTAAACGGGAAGAATTCAAGAGGGCGCTGGTGACGGTATTGCGGGTTTTAACCGCGCGTTTGAGCGACTCCCAGTGCTCCTGCACCAGATCCAGGGTCAGTGGTCCTGTAACCTGTGTCGGACGTTCCGCTTCGACTGGCTTTGGAGCAGGCTCAGTGGTAGTTGAATTCACCTTTGTTTTAGGGTTTGGCTTTGGTTGGGGTTGTGCTGGTTCTGGTTCCGGGGTCCCCGGAGTTTGAGGTGAAACCTCAGGGGTCAATGCCTCCGCATAGGCAAGCTCGAGCCCAAGACCAGGGTGCCAGTTCGCTTTTAGCTCAATGGCTGCTTTTGTAAATGCCTGTATCATACTGACCAGTTGGTTCAGGTTAAAGCGGGCGGAATGGTCTTCCATGTTGGCTCGCACTTCAGGGGTGAGTTCGAGCTGTTTGCCAGCTTCCATCTTGATGACCAGCAAATCCCGCAGGTAATCCACCACCTGTCGGGCAAACTGTCGCGGATCTGCACCACTATCGAGCGCTTGGTGGATGATTTCGAGCCCTTTGCCGCTGGAACCTGCCAGGCTGGCTTCCACGAGGTCGATCACAGACTGATTCGTGGCGGTTCCCAGGACATCCTGGGCAATTGGAAGGGTTATTTTCTTCGAAATGGACGAAAGTTGGTCCACCAGCGAAATCGCGTCGCGCAGTGAGCCGGTAGCCTGGCGCGCGATGAGGGTCAACGCGTCGTCATCAATCTTGATTTTTTCCTGCTTGCAGAGCTCCTTGAGCTTGTGAACGATGACTGGCACCGGGATGCGGCGGAATTCGTGCCGCTGACAGCGGGAGAGCACCGTGGCAGGGATTTTGTGGATTTCGGTGGTGCAGAGGATAAAGATCACATGGGACGGGGGTTCTTCAAGCGTTTTTAAGAGTGCATTGAACGCTGAGGTGGAGAGCATGTGAACTTCATCAATGATATAGACTTTGAATCGACCCTGGGAGGGAGCGAAATTGATCTTGTCGCGCAGCTCGCGGACGTCGTCCACGCTGGTATTGGAGGCTGCGTCAATCTCGATCAGGTCCAGGAAACGACCGTCGTTGACCGCAAGGCAGTTCGCGCAGTGATTGCAAGGACGTTTTTCGAGCGAGTCCTCCAGGCAGTTGACCCCTTTCGCCAACAGACGCGCGCTGGTGGTTTTGCCAGTGCCTTTGGGTCCGGCAAACAGGTAAGCATGCCCAACGCGATCAGTCGCGATCGCGTTTTTGAGCGTCTGAACGATGTGGTCCTGACCAACAACCTCATCCCAAAGGGCGGGTCGCCAGGTGCGGTAGAGTGCCTGAGACATGGTGTGTTTCCTTTAAGGTACCTTAAATTGGGTGTGTTCATTCCCCTGGCTGTCAAACAGGGTCAGCAGATCGCCGCTAACCCATAGAGCTGTATCGGAATTCCAATGCAGTTCAGTGACTGTGTCGGTGCCCGGACCGGTGTAGATGCTGACAGCACCCTTAGGATAGAGGGTCAGATTGGGGAAGCGATAATTCCGACCACCATCCGAGATAATACGCCAGCCGGCAAGGTCCACCGCGTTTTCGCTCGGGTTGCGCAACAGGATGTATTCCACCTGGATATCTCCAGCACCAAAAACACCTTCAATGCGCAATAATCGATCTTTCAGGATTTGAGCGGTTGGGGTGGTGAGGGAGGGGGATTGTCCACCCTGGATGGGGGTAATGATTGGTTGGGTGGGTTCTGTTTTGGGAAGCGGATTTTTTTGCTGCCAAAAGTAGAGCACAGCCAGCAATGTTGCTGCTGTCACGAGAATATTCAGCAGTATAAAAGGGAGAGTCTTTTTCAAAAATTTCATCATGCAAACCTCCCTAATGATAGCATAAAAGGTCCAGGGACGCTCTTGTTTTGTGGGGATAGATACGCTGGTATTCAGGGCTTATTCAGGATGGTTAATAGGAAACGACGCTTAATGTAAACGTAAATGTAATTTAACAATATGCTAACATTTCTTTTATGAGGAGTTAACTAACGCGGGTTAATATAAGGGCGTTCGTGCAACAATTGTTTCTCTCCTTTCAAATTGCACGGACAGGATCGGATTGTGACAAAACACTTTTTTGATCGAAACTAAGACAGCCGCAGGTGAGGCGGCTGTTTTAGTTTAAGGCGGGAATTGGCATCACATAACCGTAGGCTGGACATGGTGCCCTTGGGGTGTTGCGCTCCAGCCCTTGAAGAGCAGTAAAAGAGTTCAATCCGGCATTTTTTGTAATCGCAAGTGAAGTTCTCAAGTAGGGTGGGTTGGCGTCAGAGTCTCTCAACCTACTTAACCATCGAATTAGCCAACCCACCACCAACACTATCTATCAACTGTCATCTTGTACCATCCGTACTTGAGAAGTATTGCGGTGGGTTAGCTTTATCAAGCTCTAGTCGCACAAGAATCCCCTGACGCCAACCCACCCTACGATTACTTTAGAGAGTTGGAGCCCACAGTGAAGGACTATGACATTAATTGGCTAGAAAAATGACCGGATCTACGACAGACACCTAAGTGCCAGATCGCGGATATGGTCGATGTGATCGCGCTGGTGCCAGAGCAATCGCCGCATAAGTTTGCGCGCGCTCCAATTTTCCTGTCGGTGCTCAAAAACCTGGTCAAAACCAACAAGCTCTGGTAAGCAGTTGTTGACTATGGCCGCACTTGCCTCAAGCATTTGGAAGGGATCACTGCTATTGACAGGCTCCGGAATCTCAAACCCCAGGCGTGAAAAGTACCATGACTCGACTCGCGCGATATGCTCCAGGATGCCCTCAATCGTCCAGCGTTGCCCTTCAAATTCGTGCTTGAGCATTTCAAGGGGGAGTGTTTCCACACCCGCCAGCAACTCCTCTCGCTGCCATTTATAAATCTTTAGAGCTCGCTGAACCTCTTCTTCGTTCAAGGGAATTAGATCCGAGCTGAAGAAGGCATTTACCTCGTAAACGCCATTATCATCCTCAACCGGGAAGACCTCGAAGGTTTCGTCTATGTGCATGTCCAAGCCTTCGAGTTGCACCCAGGACTGATCAGTATGAAGTTCAAGCCAGCTTTCGAACATCAGAATCTGGCGGGGCATACGCAGCAAAGCCTCAGCGTCGTCAGCGCCGTAGGTGAACACACCCGGATAGTCAAGCGCCCAGGCGATGGTGCGACCTTCCACATTACGTTCCATTCCAATCTGGATCAATGTCATGGCTTAGCTGTAAAAAATTGGCAGATGTCCAAGAGCGATGACCTGCCGCCACTCTGCACGATCCCCTTCGGTCAGGATCGCAGCTTCGGCAGCGACCTTACCGCCAGCTTTTTCTGTGACCAGGTGCATGCCCTGCAGGGTTGAGCCAGTGCTGATGACATCATCCAGAAGTATGACCTGCTTATCCTTTAAAAGCTCGATGTCCTTTTCGTCCAAAAAGAGGTGCTGGGTTTTGCCGGTGGTTATGGAGAGCGTCTCGGCTTTCAGAGCCTCACCCATGTATGGTTTATACTCTTTGCGCAGCACCACATAGGGTTTCTGAGTGACTTTAGCGAGCTCGTGGGCGATAGGAATGCTCTTGGCTTCGGCAGTGAGGATGACATCGTAGGGGATGTCTGCCAGTTTATCAGCGAGTGCGGTTGCGCAGGCATTGACCAATTCCACATCCCCGAGGATGTTTAAGATGGCAATCCGCATGCCCGGTTTGACCTCAAAAAGCCGCAAATCGCGCTTTACGCCAGCAATATCAAGTGAATAGATCTCTCTGTTTTCCATCCTGTCTCCTGTAATTTTTTTTCTCGTTTAGATTTTAGTCCAATATTGCTTAAAAAACATCAATGGCGGTTAAAGCAACTAATGCCGTGGACGCCGACCACGGCATTAGTATTTAAGGAGGAGAAGAAGAAGAGAAGTCGCCCTTTCAAAGTCTATATTACAATAAACAATAACAAATAGCTTGATGATTGACCTACGATTACCCTACGATATTGAGACCAAGGCGAAAATGACCCCAGTTGAAAGAAACAATCTTGAAATCCCCGTTGGCTGGCTGCGGATTGAAGCTTGTGCTGGCGAATTAACCAGGATTACTTTGGCAAGCTCGCCCGGGCCAACAGATGAAAATCTGTCCCCTCTGCTTAAGGCCGCCGCACAACAATTGCAGGCTTATTTTGATGGCAGTTTGCGGGTGTTTTCGCTGCCGCTGGCATGGGACAGTGTCAGTGGGTTTCGGCGGGAGGTCCTGCAGGTTGTGGCAGGTATTCCTTTTGGTGATTTGAAGACTTATGGTGAAATTGCGAAAATTGTCGGGAAACCTGGCGCTGCACAAGCAGTTGGAGCAGCTGTGGGCAGCAATCCCTGGCTGATTGTGGTACCCTGCAATAGGGTGATTGGTTCAGACCGAAGCCTGCATGGGTTTTCGGCACCCGGAGGGCTGGAGACTAAAGCCTGGCTGCTCCGGCATGAAGGACATGATATTATCGAAAGCAAAGTGAGCCTCAAAAGGAGTTTGAACATGAAAGAAAGTCAAGAATCAGAATTTCGCTCAGGTTTTGTGGCACTGATCGGCAAACCAAACGTGGGCAAGAGCACCCTGCTCAACCGCCTCCTGGGGCAACCAATTGCGGGCATCTCAGCCAAGCCGCAGACCACCCGCAGGCGTCAGTTAGGCATTCTTACCGCCAAGGATTACCAGATCATTTTTGTCGACACGCCTGGTCTGACGGATGCCAAGGATAGGCTTGCCAAATCGATCAATTCGGAGGTGCAGTTTGCGCTCAATGACTCGGACCTATTGCTGATATTGGTCGACGCCAGCAATCCAGCTGAAACGATGGATGAAAAACTGTTGGACGCAATTCAGGCGTCAAGAACGCAACCGCCGGTCTTGGTCGTTTTCAACAAAGCTGACCGCCTGAACAAATCCAGTTTCGCTCAGCTTTCCGCTTTATACCGCGAGAAACTCCCCAACGCAAGGACGCTGCAAATCTCCGCGCTGGATGGCGCAGGTGTGAAAAAAATGCTGCAGGTGATCGTTGAAATGCTGCCGCAGGGTCCGCAATATTTCCCTGACGAGCAAATTACGGAAGATTACGAGCGGGACATTGCGGCAGAGATGATCCGGGCGGTCTGTATGGATATGTTGGCAGAGGAAATACCCTACTCGATTGCCACCCAGGTGCAATCCTACAAAGAACGTGACAACGGCACAATTTACATTGAAGCGACAATTTATGTGGAACGAGACAGCCAGAAAGCGATCGTGATCGGCAGAAAGGGTCAGATGATCCGCGAAATTGGCACCAAGGCGCGCGGGGAACTGGAACGTGCCACCGGGCAAAAAGTTTTCCTTGAGATGGTGGTCAAAGTACAAAAGGATTGGAAGAACGATCAGGCTTTCCTGAAAAAAATCGGTCTCTCGGGTGGCTAAGGTGTCAGATGTAATCCGGGCACTCCTAGTAGTGGGAATTGGATTGGCAAGCCTGATCAACTGGGTCTCAGCCTGGAAGATGCGTATGATTCCCTATTACATCACCAAGCCTCTTGTGCTGTTGGGTTTGATTCTGTTCATGATATCGCGGGTGCCTGTCACCCCCGCGCGGCTGCCATTCCTGCTTGGTCTGGTTTTTTCTTTGCTTGGTGATATTTTTCTGATGCCAAGGGGCACACGTTGGTTTTTGGTTGGGATGGGTGCCTTTTCCATCACTCAGATAATGTATATCTGGGGATTTAACCTCTCTATGGTCAAACTACCGGTTTTGATCGTTGGGATAGTTGCTTTCCTGGGGGGAATTATCCTGATTCACCTGCTTGTTGATCGTTTTTCGAAATCATCGAGCATCAATAAGGCAATCCTGCCATTTATCAAAGGGTATGGCGCGCTGGTGCTTGCAATGGGAATCAGCGCGCTGCTTTGCCTTGCCAGACCCGCCTGGTCGGACCGGGCAGCGGTGATGGCTGGTATTGGGGGAGTGTTGTTTTTCTTGTCTGATGGGATGATTGCCCTGGACAAACTTGACCGCCGCCTGCCGAGATATCGATTTTGGATCATCTTCACTTATCACCTTGCTCAGTTTCTAATCGTTGGGGCTGTGATACAATTGCCTGGATAGAGTTCAACGAGAGGTTTGTAGTAAGCAGAAGTGAATCAAGTGCTTTTCTACAGCGATATTTAGAAAAAAATACAACTGGAATCAAAATGCGAGAATAATTGACTCTTTCACGCCGAAGGAGTATACTAATCTGCTGTGAACATTTAACCTTGGAGAAATTGATTATGGATGCCCCCGTCGAAAATAAAAAAGAAGATACAAACGTAAAGCCTAAAGATAAATTCGAAGGGAAGGTCTTAAAGACCTCATTGCAAGGCGCTTTGATTGATATCAACAATCAACTGCCGGCATTCCTGCATATTTCTCAGGTTATCGATTCCAAGAATCCTGACGCTGTTTTGAAATCACTTGAAGACGTGATCAAGGTAGATGATATTGTCACAGTCTGGGTTCGTCGCGTCCTGAAGGACCACATCGAGCTGACCATGCGCGAGCCTCTGGCTTATGAGTGGCGCGAACTGGCGCCAGACATGGTGGTCCACGGAAAAGTTTTGCGCCTGGAATCATTTGGTGCCTTCGTGGAAATTGGTGCCGAGCGCCCCGGTTTGATTCATGTCAGCGAACTCTCACACAACTACGTGCGCACTCCAAACGAGGTTGTCAAAGTGGGCGATGAGTTTGATGTGAAGGTTCTCGAAGTGGACCGCCGCAAGAAACAGATCAAACTCAGTATCAAGGCTCTGTTGGAAGGACCTGAAGAATCCATGCCGGAACCAAAGCGCTCTGGGCGCAAGGGTAAAGGTAACAAGCATGCGTTTGTAGAAGAGCCAGCCGAGGAAGTGATCCCTGATCCTACTTATATGGAAATCGCACTCCGCAGAGCTATGGATAAAGCCGAACAGCGCTTGCCTGAGATCGAAAGTCGTGTAAAGAAATCCAAATCTTTCAGCAGTGAAGCGGACGAAATCTTCGAAAGAACGATGCAAAACAAGATAAATGACAAGAATTAAGATGCGCGACGCAAGGCGACTGCGTGTAGTCTAAAAGAAGCAAGCCGGGGAGGTGCTGGAATAATCAGCCCTCCCCGTTATTTTTATGATAAGCAATAAAAAAGGAGGTTAGATGGCAACAAAGTTGATATTCTTCACCGGCGGTGTAATCTCCTCTGTGGGTAAGGGAGTGACTGCCGCGTCAGTCGGAAGGCTGCTCAAAGCCCGGGGGTTTGATATCACGATCCAGAAACTCGACCCATACCTCAATGTTGATCCAGGCACGCTTAGCCCTTATCAGCACGGTGAAGTTTTCGTTTTGGATGATGGCTCAGAAACTGATCTGGATCTGGGGCACTATGAGCGATTCTGCGACCTTCATCTAAAAAGGTCCAGCACGGTTACGGCGGGTCAGGTCTACGAAGAAGTGATCAATCGCGAGCGGCGCGGGGATTACCTCGGCGGCACCATTCAGGTCATCCCACACATCACCAACGAGATCAAACGGCGGGTGGACTTGCTAACGCGTTCGACCGAGGCTGACATCGCGCTTATCGAAGTTGGCGGGACGGTTGGCGATATTGAAGGTCAGCCTTTCCTTGAAGCCATCCGTGAATTGAGAAACGATCGCGGTCGGGAAAACACAGCTTTTGTACACATCACCTGGCTTCCTTACTTGCGAGCCACCAACGAAACCAAAACCAAACCCACTCAGCATTCAGTCCGTGAATTGCGCTCGATTGGCATCCTACCTGACATGATCATTGCCCGCGGTGATTTTCCGTTTGAGAAAGAGCTCTCACACAAGATTGCCCAGTTTTGTGATGTCCGCGAAGAAGCCGTAATCCCCCTGGTGACAGCCGACCTCCTATACGAAATTCCCTTGATCCTTGAACAGGCGCATGTTGCTGATATCCTCTTGGAACGCTTGAAATTAGAGCCCAAACATCCTCCCAAGCTTCAGGGTTGGAAAACGATGGTAGCAGAACTCAAACGCCGGAAGCCAAGTGTCAAAGTTGGGTTGGTGGGCAAGTATGTTGAACTGCATGACGCTTACTTGAGCGTCAGGGAAGCCCTCAACCACGCCGCCCTTTATTACGGAGTAGATGTGGATCTGCAGTGGATTTCCTCAACAGATGTTGAAAAGAATAATGGGCAGGATTTACTTTCCGGACTGGATGCCATCCTCGTTCCCGGCGGATTTGGCAGCCGCGGTGTTGAAGGAAAAGTGCTGGCGGCGCAGTATGCGCGGGAGAACAAGATCCCCTACCTGGGACTCTGCCTGGGTTTGCAAGTGATGATGATCGAATTCGCCCGAAATGTTCTGGGTTTGAAAGAGGCTGATTCTTCCGAATTTGACAAGCTCACGCCCGACCCGGTGATTGACCTGATGCTTGAGCAGCGCGGGCTGGACCAACTGGGCGGCACAATGCGCCTGGGTCTTTACCCCTGCCACATCAAGCCCGACACCAAGGCTCAGGCTCTGTTCCAGGCGGATGTAATCCAGGAACGCCACCGCCACCGCTACGAAGTCAACAACGCCTATCGTGAAAAGTTTGAAGACCACGGCATGGTCTTCTCGGGGCTGTCTCCGGACGGCGTGTTGGTGGAGATGGCTGAGCTGCAGGATCATCCTTATATGATGGGTTCTCAATTTCATCCTGAGCTTTTATCACGCCCAAATCGGGCTCACCCGCTTTTCCTCGGATTGATCGAAGCGGCATGCAGAAAAGCCGGCTTATCGGACAAAAAGGTGAACCTTGATTTTTCGAATTAACGTAGCAATAGGCTATACTTATAAAAAATAACCCTAAAGGAAGGTATGTAATGGACACAATTATTGAATACATCAATGCAATCGAAATTCTTGATTCCCGTGGCAATCCCACAGTGGAAGTTGAGGTCATCCTGGCTGACGGCAGTTTTGGGCGGGCAGCTGTGCCCTCTGGTGCTTCAACCGGCGTGCACGAGGCGCTTGAACTGCGCGATGGCGACAAGGCTCGTTACAACGGCAAGGGCGTGCTCAAAGCTGTTGAAAACGTGAATAACGAAATCGCTGATGAGCTGCTCGGCGTGGACGCACTCGAACAGAAGGCCATCGACGAACTGTTGCTTGAGCTCGATGGCACTCCCAACAAAGCCAACTTTGGCGCCAATGCCATCCTGGGCACCAGCCTGGCAATCGCGAAAGCAGCTGCAGCATCGTTGGGACTGCCTCTCTATCGCTACCTCGGTGGTGTTTATGCCCACGTTCTGCCTGTGCCGATGATGAACATCCTAAACGGCGGGGCGCATACCGGCTGGCAGTCAACCGACGCCCAGGAATTCATGGTGATGCCCTTAGGCGCGCCAAGCTTTGCTGAAGGTCTGCGATGGGGCGCAGAAATCTATGCCTCGCTCAAGACTGTGCTCAAAAGCAAAGGCTACACCACCCTGGTTGGAGATGAAGGCGGGTTTGCACCCGCGCTGAGCGCCAACAATGAAGCAGTGGAACTCATCCTGCAGGCTATCGAAAAAGCGGGCTACAAAGCTGGTACAGACGTGGCTATTGCTCTTGATCCTGCGGCTTCTGAGTTCTATGAGGAAGAATCCAAGCTCTATAACCTGCGCAAAGAAGGTCGCAAGCTGACCTCTGACCAGATGGTCGAATTCTGGACCAATTGGATCAACCAGTACCCGATCGTCTCGATTGAAGACGGTTTCGCCCAGGATGACTGGGAAGGCTGGAAGAATTTCACTGCCCTCAACGGGCATCGCCTGCAAATTGTGGGTGATGATCTGCTTGTGACCAATCCCGAGCGGGTGGCACGCGCGATCGAAGAAAAGGCCTGCAACTCGCTGCTGGTCAAGGTCAACCAAATAGGATCTCTGACCGAGACGATGAAAGCCGTCAGCATGGTTCAAAACAATGGCTGGCGCGCAGTCTGCTCGCATCGCTCCGGTGAAACGGAAGATAGCACCATCGCTCACCTGGCGGTGGCGATGAACATGGGTCAGATCAAGACTGGTGCTCCTGCACGCTCTGACCGCGTGGCAAAATACAACCAGCTGCTACGGATTGAACAGGAACTGGACCTGACAGCTCAGTATGCCGGCTGGGACGCCCTGGCGATCAAACTCTAAATTTCCTTTTGCAGTTTGCATCCCCTCTTCGTGAGGGGATGCTTTTTTAACTTCACAATCTTATCCAGGGTTCTGTCTGGTAAACTTTGGAAATGGAAAAAACACTGGAGAATATTGAGCAAGAAGTGATCTCCTGTCGTAAATGTCCCCGGCTGGTAGAGTGGCGTGAGGAGGTTGCCCGTGTGAAGCGGAAAGCCTACCGCGATCAGGATTACTGGGGCAAGCCAGTCCCCGGGTTTGGCGACTCCGAGGCGAGAATCCTGATTTTGGGTCTGGCACCGGGAGCGCATGGATCAAACCGCACTGGCAGGATGTTCACAGGCGACGGCTCGGGGAATTTCCTCTATCCCGCACTTTATCGGGCAGGTCTTGCCAGTCAGCCAGAAGCAACAGCGATTACGGATGGGATGGTTTTGAAGGATGTCTTTATCTCGGCGGTCTGCCGCTGCGCGCCGCCTGCGAATAAGCCCACCCGGGAAGAAATTCTCAACTGCCTGCCGTGGCTGACGCAGGAAATGCAGGCGTTGACTCACCTGCAGGGGGTGGTAGTTCTGGGAAAGATCGCCCTGGATGGATTGCTAACCTTACCGGATTTTGCTGATTTGCCCAAAAAGCAATTTCCCTTTGGGCATGACCGCTTCTATGAAACACTTCCTGGGCAGCCGTGGATCCTCTGCTCCTATCACCCCAGCCTGCAAAATACGCAAACCGGACGCCTGACCACAGAGATGTTTGATCAGATTTGGGAAAAGGGGAAGAACCACCTTAAATAACCTCAATTTGAATAATTTGGTCAATGCGAGTCCCAGAGGGTACCGATGGGGAGCAGTAGTTTGCAATTGTCGTTCTTGTTCATTATCCTTGTTGAGATCACCGGTAGGGGCGAAGCATTTTTTGTTGATGGTTTGAAAATTGCATTGCTTTTTGTTTTGAAATGCTTCGCCCCTACGTCTGAATTCAATAGGTCTAGCTCCTGGTATTAGTTCATTGCCAGAATTTTTTGCATAGGTTTTCTAACTTTGTATCGCAATGACGATATTGAGGCAGACAACTATACCCTGCTTTGTGGGCACAGTTTATCGTAGGGCGAGTTTGAGGGCACCTTGGGTAGTGTGATGGACAAATGTATCGTGCCCTCAATCCGCCGTTGACAGTGATCCGGGTTGCAAGGCTCGTTTTTTCCGGTTGATCGAAGGCGTGATGGCGGATTGGAAGGACGCCAAGGTTCCAACATGATAATATGTGCAGTCCTTCCAATCTCGCCCTACGGGCACTAAACAGGTTCAATGCAAATCGCAATGCTCTGCGTCGCGGGCACAAGCGCTTCGCTCACGATGACGCGGATCTTCTCCGCTGATCAGTCACAGGAAATTTTCGATAGCACTTCCCCAATGTCGCCATGGAAAACGAATTGTGCCTGGCTGTCATAGGGGGTCGGATCGAGGTTGATCAGGATCAGGCAATCCCCGCGGAAGTAATCCAACAAGCCCGCTGCCGGGTAGACCACCAAAGATGAGCCGCCGACGATCAGGCACTCAGCTTTGCGGATGGCGTCGATGCTGGCAGTGAGCATGTCTGGATCCAGCGGCTCGCCATAGAGTACCACATCCGGCCGCACCAGGCCGCCGCAAACCTCGCAGTGGGGCGTCGTTTCCCGGGAGTAGACCTGCTCTGCCGGGAAAGTATGGCGGCAGCGCATGCAATAAAAACGCTTCAAGCTTCCGTGCAGCTCGTGCACAAGCTTTGATCCAGCCTGCTGATGTAATCCATCGATGTTTTGTGTAATCACCGCTTTCAGTTTTCCCCGTTGTTCGATATCAGCCAGAATGTAATGCGCTGTGTTTGGTTTCGCGTCGGGATAGTAAAGTGAACTGCGAAGAAAAGCGTAAAACTCGTCCGGGTGGCGCACGAAGAAATTGTGGCTGAGCATCGTCTCGGGTGCGTAACGCGAACCGGTCATCTGACTGTAGAGACCGGTCGCGCTGCGGAAATCTGGAATGCCAGAGGCAGTTGAAACGCCCGCGCCGCCAAAAAAAGTCACTTTCCAGCTGGTTTTCAGGCGCTCCCGTGCGGCTTCAAGTAAAGAGTTCACCGCGACCGAGCTAACATTTTTCTGGCAGTTCAGGTTTGGCTTTTTCCAAATTGCTGGAAGCAGGAGAAACCTGCGAAATATCCACCTGCCCAAAGCGCTTGCCGATCTTATTCAGGATTGGCAGCCAGTTGATAAAGAGCGCGATACCGATGCCGATCAGGGTGCCTACTACGCGTTCGATGGTGTAGTTCAGGGGATTGGTTGCGCCGGCATTAATGACGACGATCAAAAACACGACTACTGTGATGGCAAGTCCGCCCTGTTTTTTGATCGCAATCATCAACATCATCAGCGGCAAGGTCATGACCCCGATCAGGGCAAAGTAGCTCAGGGAGTTGAATTCCAAGTAGAGTTGTTGCGTAAAGAAGGTGATAAACAAGAAGCCGTAAACGCCCGCGATGAGCGTGCCAATTGTCCGGTCCACAGCGGTTTTGAAGGTGGATTTCAAGGTCGGCTGCATGCAGACGATCGCGGCGATGCTGGAGTGGTAAGGCATGCTTGTGCCGCGGAAATATTCAATGATGAGACAGATGGTGATGGCGAGGCAGGTTTTGATGACCCGCATGCCGGGAGAATTGCTGATGAGGAATGAGGTAAATCGCTGCCAGACAGAGTTTTCTTGCATAGTGTTCAACCCATGTTTGTGTGGTGTAACCATGATAACCGATTAACAAAAAGTGGGGAGCAGGAGCGATCGGGTGAGTCAATATTGAACACTCTTGGGCAAATAACAAACAGGACTGCAGCTCCTTTACCGGAATGAAGGCTATTTTGACTAATATGATAGGATGCGCGCTTGATGGTCGCCTTACTTCGCATAAGCAGACGGTTGTTTTTCGTTTAGATATGACCAACCCCCTGTTAAGAGGGATGCCAAAATACCACTCGCTAAAAGATTAATGCAGGGAGCTCAATATGGAAAAGCAGAAGCGAAGCTTTTTGCGCTTGCTGTTATATGCTTACGAACTATTCCCCATCTACCATTTTGTGTCTGATGGCAACCAGGTCTTCGTGGATTTGGAAGACAACGATCAGCAGCTCGGCGTAGACCCTTGCCAACAGCACGCCTAAAAAAGCCACCACTGGACCGCCGATGATTCCGCCAAGCGCCGCACCAAAACTGTTCTGTTGGAAGGCGGTAATGAT
>DIVL01000006.1 GCA_002435825.1 Anaerolineaceae bacterium UBA6133 | reverse complement strand
TAAAGATCATCAGGCTGCCCAGTACCGGAATATATGGATGCAAGTCATCCACATCCATGGCATCATCCAAAATGCTGATGACCATTTCGAGAATATATTCCAACAGATTAGGTTTGAGCACTTTTAAGATCAACACCGTAAGGATGATGATGCCCATGGTAATCCAGGTGAAGAGCACCGTATCTCTTATGGGTAGGATCCCGAAAAGCGTGAAGACGATATTGTGTTGAATTACATCCAATTTACTACTCCTTCCGACCTGTCAGGCTGTTCAGGCGCTGGTTATAAATGATCACCTGCACCCAGGTAGCGATTGTGATAGCAACCACCATCGCAATAGCCCCAAGGGGCTCGGCGCGCAGAGCCAGGTAGAGAAGCAGGGCAAGCAGCAGAAACATGACGATCCGGCGCAGCATCAGTCCCCGAAAAGGCGACTTCTGCCCGTTTGGCAAGGGTTCGATCGCTTCCACGCTCTTGCGCAGCCATTGGAAAGAAAGCACAGACCAGCCCGCGCCGAGCAGGATCCATAAAATGATCCAGATAATTTTCACGCCCTCATTTTCCATAACGTTGTCTTCGCCTGCGTTCTTGTTCTTTGATCAATTCCTTCATTTTTTCGAGCTCAGCGGCTCTTTTTTCGTTCTCTTCCTTGTTCATTATATAAAATTCATATTTCACATAACGGATCACTGCCGCAACCGCAGATAAAATTCCCACACCCAACAAAATGAGCGTCCAGCGCGGACTGGTATCCAAGCGGCGGTCCAGGAAAAAACCAAGCAAGGGACCGCCAACAATCGGGATGGCGATTTCCCAGCCGATAGTCGTCGCGCGCAGGTCCCGCGAAGAAAACATGCGCCTGCGCCTGGTAACCTTTTCCTCTTTCGACGGTTCAGGCAGGCTATCCTGGCTTAGGTTGGGGCTTTCTTTTTCTGCCATCACAGCCTCAATGGGTTGTTAATATGCTGACCAGGTTATCAGCCAGGGTCAATATGCCAGCTTTGACCGAAACAACTTGATCCTGACTATCCTTCCTGTACTTTAGCTCACCATCACCGGTGGCAGCAATCATGGCTGCATGCCCGGGGCGAATTCCCAGCCAGGATCCATCCTTGAGCCGCACCTGCAATCCTTCAACTTGCTCCAGTTCCAATCCGCCCGAACCCAGGCTGAGCACCTGGATTTTGAGCAGTTTTTCGGGATCAGATTGCGGGCTCATCGGCTTCCTCCGGGCTGAGGATTTCCTCGACCGATTCCATTTCCTGGGCTTGCCGCAAGACGTCCGCAATCGTGCCGGTCATGTAAAAAGCCTGCTCAGGCAGGTCATCATATTTTCCTTCCAGGATCTCTTTGAAGCCACGCAAAGTCTCCTCAATTGGTACAAACACGCCCGGTTTGCCCGAAAATGCTTCGGCCACAATAAATGGCTGCGTCAGAAAACGCTGCACCCTGCGGGCTCGGATCACAATTTGCTGGTCCTCAAGGGAAAGCTCTTCCATACCGAGGATGGCGATCAGGTCCTGCAGTTCTTCATAGCGTGCCAGGGTTGACCTGACCTGCATGGCTACGTTGTAATGTTCGTTTCCTACTTTCTCAGGTGCCAGTAAATTCGAACTGGATTGCAGCGGGTCGATAGCGGGGTAGAGCCCCAGCGAAACAAGCCGGCGCGAAAGCACCGTAATGGCGTCCAGGTGCGAGAAGGTTGCTGCCACTGCCGGATCGGTCACATCGTCAGCGGGGATGTAGACTGCCTGAACAGAGGTGATACTACCGCTGCTGGTGGAAGTGATGCGTTCCTGCAACATGCCCATCTCAGATTCGAGCGTGCTCTGATAGCCCATCTCACTCGGCAATCGCCCTAAAAGCGCCGAAACTTCGGAGCCCGCCTGGATAAAGCGATAGATATTGTCGATAAAGATAAGCACCGGGCGGTTTTCTTCGTCGCGGAAGTATTCTGCCATCGTCAGGGCGGTGAAGGGGATGCGCATGCGCGCTCCGGGCGGTTCGTTCATCTGTCCAAATGCCAGGATGGCTGAATCGATCAAGCCGGAAGCGTTCATTTCCAGCCACATGTCGTTTCCCTCACGGCTGCGTTCGCCCACACCGGCAAAAAGCACGATGCCGGAGCTCTTGGTGATGGTGTTATTCATCAACTCCAGCATCAGGACGGTCTTGCCAACACCCGCCCCACCAAACAGACCCACCTTGCCTCCCTTGGGGTACGGCGTCAGGAGGTCGATGGCTTTGATGCCGGTCACAATTTTTTCGGTTGAAAGTACCTGGTCGCGGATTGCCGGCGGTTTGCGGTGAATTGGGGCGAAAGTTTTTGGTTCAAAAACCCCCCGGTCGTCGATAGGCTCGCCAAGGATATTGAATAGTCGCCCCAGGGTTTCCCTGCCAATGGGAACCGTGATCGGCTCCCCGAGGTCGATGACGGGCATGCCGCGTCTGAGCCCGGCTGTGCTGCCCATGGCAATGGCGCGCACCACGTTGGTGCCTACATGCTCTTGGATCTCAAGGATCAGGTCGCCCTCTTGCTTGCGCTTAACCAACAGGGCGTTATAGATGGAGGGCAGATCTCCCGAGCCAAATTCAACGTCAACCACTACACCGACTAAACGGATGATCACCCCTGGATTTTTGTTTTCAGTATTCTCAGATTGCACAGGCTTTCCTATTTCTAACTTGGCACTTGAAAGGTCAGAGCCCTGACCGGGAAACAACACCTTGTAATTATGCCGGAAAAGATTGTAAAAGTCAAAAGTCATGTATCGTCGCTTCTAATCGCGAATGTTAGCCATCGGTCCAGAAGTATCGTCGGAGTGAGCACGTAGTCAGATTCTTCTACCTGCCCTTGAGCAAAACGAATGGGGTTGAAGCTGACCTTACGACTGGTGGCAAATAAGGTTCTCAACAAAGACAGGCTTCTACTATCAGGTTGTACCACGCAAAAATACACGGGGCAGGCTGCGCAACCTGACCTACAACTCGATAGATGTAGGGCGAAATTGAGGGCACCGTGAACGATGTGATGTGCGAATGTATCGTGCCCTCAATTCGCCATTGACGGTCTTGGCGGAATGGTGCTTTCCTGCCCTCGCAGCGCAGCCGCCAGGGTCCACTACTCCGCCAATTAACACATTCAATGATGAAATGTAAGATCGATCCAAAAGGAATCGTCGGAGTGAGCCCGCTAAAGGTGTAAATATATCAAAGGATACAAGGCGGTCTCATTCCGACCTACACAGATAAACAGACGGGCTTGATCTTCCGATGTTTATGTCCTTTGTAGGGCGAAATTGAGGGCACCGTGAACGATGTGATGGGCGAATGTATCGTGCCCTCAATTCGCCATTGACGGTCTTGGTAGGTCAGAATGGTGCTCTCCTGCCCTCGCAGCGCAGCCGCCAGGGTCCACCACTCCGCCAATAAGGTTTTATCATAAGCTGGTTCAGGGCTACGATGTGTCATTCCATTTGTTATGATCCTATCAGCGACAGTTCGGTAAGTGGAGGATTACATAATTCCGCCTGATTCCCGTCAGGAGCCTTTACATCGTTTACAATTGACAGAATGAATCCTCCGTCCAGCAGGGCCAAAGACCTCGCCATATTGATCGGTTGCGTACTGATCATGGCAAGCACCATGGGCATCATCATGAATGTGGCAAGCATTTTCTACCCGGTTGTTGCTGCTGACCTGGGCGTCAGCCGCGCTACCTTCGCCCTGACAGGCACAATCACTTCCCTTTCTTCCATGTTTGCGGCTTTATTCTGGGGCTTTCTGTATACAAAAACTGGCATTCAAAAACCGATGCTTATTGGCATTGCTGCGGCGGGCAGTTGTTATTTCGGTCTCCAGGCTGCCCAGACGCTGCTGCATTTTTACCTGTTGGCAGGGTTAATTGGCTTCTTATTTGGCGGGATCTCGATTATTCCCGTCTCCACCATCATCACCCGTCATTTCTCCAGGAATACTGGTTCTGCCCTGAGCATCGCTCTCGCCGGCAGTGGCGTGGGACCAATGCTGCTCAATCCGCTGATAAACACGCTCATCAATACACAGAGCTGGCGAACAGGATACATGTTATTGGGAATAATTCTTCTGGCGATAGCGCTGCCATCAGCCCTGATCGTCACCCACCTGGTGCGGGACGAGATCCAGAAAGCACCCATGAAAGCTAACAAATCTGAGCCAACTGGCAAATCGCGCCCTCGCTTGCCCATCTGGTTTCTGGCTTTTCTCGCGGCAGCATTTCTTTCAGGCTTCACCGGAGCAGGAACCCTTTTTAACCTGCCCATCTATATGAACGATCTTGGCTTTTCCGTTGGAAAAATTTCTATAGTAGCATCTGCGTATGCTGCTTCGATGGTGCTGGGAAAATTCGTCCTTGGAATTCTATATGACCGGGTGGGCACAAAAACCGCCACTCTCATTGCGGGTCTGCTGATGACCCTTACCTGTGTATTTTTGATATTTATCAAATCTTTGCCGTTTCTGGTGCTGATGCTGGTCACTTTCGGTATTGGAATCGCAATGGGCACGGTTTCAGTGACCTGGATGACCAATTACTTCTTCGGAAAGCAGCAATACAGCAAGCGCTTTGGCGGGGTTCAATTTATCAACAGTCTTGGAGTCGCAACCGGCATTCCCTTTATTACCACGCTGCTTGAGAAGGTGCCCAACGTCACAATGATTTGGTTGACCATAGCCGGTGTAAGCCTGCTTATGCTTGTGTTGTTCATGGCGAGCATCCAGGGCAACCAAAAAACTCGGGAAGAATCAGCAATAGGTATCATTTAGCCTCACCTTTCCTCGTAGTGCTGCTGACAGGGTTTGCGCACTCCGCCAATAATGTGGGCGTCGGAGTGAGCCCGCACAAAAAGCACGGGGCAGGCTGCGCAACCTGACGACCGAGACTGATGACACTACGCGTAGGTCAGGTTCTTCCGTTGAACCTGACATCAAGAATGTTGGCAAAAAAATCCTCATCTAGGATAGGTTTCCGACGTCAGGTTGAATTGCGCAACCTGACCTACGACTGGTACAATTATTTACAATGGAAAACTACTCTGCCACCCCTATTACACCCGAATTAGCGAGCTCACTGATGCCACTGCGCCCGGATGACTCCTTTAAAGGCACCTTCGGCAAGGCATTGGTGGTGGCTGGCTCGCGCAAATATACGGGGGCGGCAGGTCTTGCCATCCAGGCAGCATTGCGCAGCGGCGTTGGGCTGGTTTACGCGGCTATCCCGGAAAGCATCCACGCTCCGCTCGCTGCAAGTATTTCTGAAGCGATCTGGCTCCTGCTGCCCGAGAAAGATGGCGCTGTCACCGCGGAGGGGCATTCAGCCTGCGTGGAAGAGAAAGAGGCAGGACAGGCGTCAGAGGAAAAGGCAGTCCAAACGTCAGAGGAAAAGGCAGGCCTTTTCCCTACAGAGGGCAAAGACGCCGTTTTGGTGGGTCCGGGTTTAAACCAAACGGAAGGCACGCAGGCTTTCCTGCTCGGCTTGCTGGAACACTTGCGTGAACACGCGCCCGACCTGCCCCTGGTGGTGGATGCGGACGCGCTAAACATCCTGAGCCGGCAGCCCAATTGGCAGAGTCTCCTGCCAAATCGCGTTGTTCTGACCCCACATGAGATGGAATTTTCCCGCCTGACGGGGCTCCCATTGCGTGAGATCCACACCAACCGCCACGAGCTTGCCGTCACCTGCGCGCAGGATTGGGGGCATGTCCTGATCCTGAAGGGACCCCACACGCTGGTAGTCTCGCCTGAGGGGGATTGCCGCGTTCTGCCCTTTGCCAACTCGGTCCTGGCGCACGGCGGCTCAGGCGACGTTTTGGCTGGCTTAATCGTTGGTCTGCTCGCGCAAGGGCTCTCCCCCTTCGACGCTGCTAAGCTGGCGGTCTGGCTGCACGCCCGCGCGGCTGAATTGGCGCTGGTTGAGGTCGGTCACGCCGCCGCCACCCTGCCTTCAGACATTATCCAGCAAATTGGCATGGTAATGGGCAATCTTTCCCGGAGCAAATAAGAGATTCCGTAATCATGCTTGCTTGAATCTTAGATGAATAAATCTACCAATGATTCCATCCCGACAGCCTAAAGGATCAGATAGGTCTCAATTCACAAAAACCCAGAATGATGTATTGAATTTTGTTCACCTTTTCTACTATAATTTATGCATCACATTCACTATAGTAGAAAGGGTGAAATGAAAGCCATTCGCTTATCTCTTGCCATCTTTATGGCACTCTCACTTTTCCTCAGCCCTGCGGCCAGCCTGGCGCAGGCACCTACCCCCGAATTTATCCAAAACCCACCTCAAACCGCCAACCAACTGGCAGCAGTTGAGTGGTGTGTCGCCGGGGACATGAACGGTTGGAACAACAACCTCGACCACATGCTCGATGACGGCACCAATGGCGACCTGATTGCTGACGATGGGGTCTATTCCCTGGCGATAGCGATCCCAACTGCAGGCACTTCCGGCTGGAAGGCTGTAGAGTGCGGCAACTGGGGGCTTGCCTATCCATCATCCAATTCCTGGTTCACCACAAGCGCTGCTGATCAGTCCGTGACCTTCACCTTCGATACCAACGATTACAGCGCCAACGCTGGCATGGCGTTGCTCCCTGCCAGCAATATTGTGAACATCACAGGCGATACCTTGCCAACCAGCGTTACCGCGATTTGGAATGGACGAAAAAGTGTTTGCTATTCTTGACAATATTGAGATTGCAAATGGATCATTACAGAGAAGGTATTTGCTTGTCGATATTTTATGTTCATTAATTAATACGGAAAAAATAAAAACCATTATTTCTCTAGCTGGCGGAAGTTGTGTAGTTCCTATTGAAGCTATTTTTCAAACTGAGGATAATTCACTGTTGTTAATTAATATCGATATTTCGGATAAAGCGCTTTCTAGGTCAAACCTTGTTCTTGCAAACGCAAACTCACAAAAAACTGGAAAGAAAGTCAACCTTAGTACGTATAAAATGGAATTAACTTCAGGGGGTTTTGAGCTTCCAGATTTTGGAAATTGTCCAAAAATAATTGAGTGCACAGAGCTTTGGGAATACTTAAATACTGAAAATCGTAATCAACTTCTAAAAAGTGTCTATAATGGACTTAATAACTACGATAGTTATTTTATCCTTACGGTACTGGTTAATAACCCTGATGAAAATTTCTTCCATTCCCTCGGCTTCAAGAACTTGTATCCTTGCTCGATCAAAGAAGTGATTGCATTTGTGGAATCCTCTTTTTCTATCGAAAATATTGTATTTACACCAAATCGGACTTATGCGATTTTTATTTTGAAGCGGAAAGAAAGCAATTGACATACTTTGTTAAAAATAGTTGACTTGACTGCAAAAACAATCTAAAAATATCCGAATCCGTAACCATCTCCTAAAATAGTACCAGCAAGAAGTGGAAACGTCTGGCACAATAGAACTAGGAGAAGACTACATGAAGCGAACGAGATTTACCGAGGGCCAGATCGTAACAATCCTGAAAGAAGCTGACGCTGGAATACCAGTAGAGGAATTAAGCCGGGAGTATGGATTTAGTAAAAGTACTTTCTATAAGTGGAAAGCGAAATATAGCGGTATGGAGATACCAGGTCACTTCGAAGGCTGAAAGAACTGGAAGAAGAGAATCGACGCCTCAAACGGATATATGCAGAGTTGAGTTTGGAACATCAGGACTGTGGAATGTTGAATTTGAGCCGGTCGGTTTATCGACATCAGGCAAAGATAGGAGGGGATGAAGAAATAGCCAAGGATTTACTGGAATTAGCAGATCGCAAACCTCGTTGGTGATTTAACAAAATGTGGGATTACTTTAGGAATGAGGTATACGGCTGGAACCACAAGCAGTTTCGGCGGGCCTTTTGTGATCCGCACCTGAATTTGCGGGTCAAGGCAAAGAAAAAGTTGCCCAGCCGTATTCCCCAACCCTTGATCCAGCCTGAGCGACCGGATCATTGCTTGTCCGTTGATTTCATGAGCGACAGCCTAACCAGTGAGAGAGTCTTTCGGCCCTTTAACATTTTGGATGATTTCAACCTAGAGGCATTAGGGATTGCATTAGACACTTCTTTACCTGCCGAACAGATCATTCGAGTTCTTGAGAGAATCATTTCGTGCCGGGGTTGTCCAATACAGATCCGTATGGATAACTGCCCTGAGTTCATTTACCATCGGTCAGAAAATTGGTCCAAGCAGCACAATATTCAATTGGTTCACATCCAACCGGGCAAATCGTCTCAAAATGCTTATATTGAACGTTTCAACCGAACCTATTGTGAAGATGTACTGGATGCTTATTTATTCAATTCATTGAGTAAGGTAAGAGAGATATCAAAGTAATGGCTGGAAGAATACAAAGCCTTCGTCGCCCTGAGGCAGCATAGGGCCTACAGTCTTATCAATATGCCACCCAACCTGCCCATCACGGTCGACTATGGCACCACCGGCACCCAGATCTATGCCTACACCGTCCTCAACTGGCGCGACCCGATCGTGCTTGACACTTCCCCGGTAAATGGCGCGACGGATGTACCGGTCGATGCCTCAATTGTGGTCACCTGGAGCCAGGCGATGGCAGCCGGTGTTTGCCCGGATGTTTGGGTGGAGCCAAACCCCACCGACCTGATCCCGGTAACCTGCACTTTTGACCCGCTAACCAACGAAATGACCATCACCCCGACAGATAGTTTGCCATCATCGGCAACGATTGGGGTCGGTCTGACTGGTTTAAGCGATGCCGGAGGGGATGCGCAGCAGGTGAGCTACCCGCTAACCTTTACGACCGAATTTGTGGATCCACTGCCCATCAAGAGCTACCTGCCGGTGATTTTCCGCTAATCCATCCATAAAACCTTAACTAAGCGAGGCTGACATGATGTCAGCCTCTTTTTTGTATGTTTTTCCGGTCAGGATCGCGGTTGCTCCTGTTGATAGGAGCTCTTTTCGCTCGGTCTACTGCTCGAAACAAGTAACCTCAAAATACTTCTGGGCGTGCTTGCAGGCAGGGCAGACCTTGGGGGCTTCTTCGCCCTCGTGGATATAGCCGCAGTTGCGGCACTTCCAATAAACCTTATGATCGCGTTTGAAGAAATTCCCGTCCTTGACCACAGCGGCCAGGGCTTTATAGCGCAGGTAATGCCGTTCTTCCACCTCGGCGATCTCCTTGAAGGATTCGGCAATCTTGTCGTAGCCTTCTTCTTTGGCAATTGCTGCACCATTTTTGTAAAGCAGAGAAAATTCCTCGTGCTCCCCAGCTGCAGCGGCTTCAAGATTTTCCCAGGTGGAGCCGACCGATGCGGGATAGTCAGCATCAACATGAATGATCACAGCGCCGAGGTGGTGGATGATGTGATCGTAAAAAACCTTGGCATGCGCACTTTCATTGTCTGCTGTTTCCGTAAAAATAGCAGCTACGTGCAGCAAACCCTCTTTTTCGGCAACCTCGGTGTAAAACGAGTAGCGATTGCGTGCTTGTGACTCACCCGCAAACGAGTTTACAAGGTTTTGGTATGTTTTTGAGTCTTTGAATTCCATTTTTCCTCTTCCTTTTTGATTGGTTGCTTAAATTTTACCCCATTCAGCCGAATCGAATCCCTGACTTCTTATCAGGTGGAAGAATCACAGTACATAGCTCCTTGAAATCCGGGATTACGAAGCACCTGTTCTATGAATTTTGTTTTTCGGCTTTTTTCCTATAGAATATGAGTGAGGCAATCATGTTTGAAGTCAAAGGAAACTACGGTACAGCAAAGGTCTTCTCTGAAATTCACGATGAGAAGGCGGTCGAGCAAATCCAGGTTTTGATGGATCAGCCATTTGTTGAGGGTAATAAGGTCAGGATCATGCCCGATTATCACTGGGGAGCTGGCTGCACGATCGGTTTTACGGCTGTCTTGCGAGATTACGTCGTGCCGAACCTGGTCGGGGTGGATATCGGTTGCGGCATGTACGTGGAAAGCCTTGGCAAGCAGGATTTTGACCTCAAATCCTTTGATCGATTAGTGCACGAAATCCCTGCCGGCTTTAATTCCTGGAAGCAACCTGTGGAATACGCTGCTTTCATGCGCGAGTTGTTGTGTTTCGACGAGATCAAAACTTCGGTGATTGACAGGCAGGTCGGCACGCTCGGTGGAGGCAATCACTTCATCGAACTGGATATGGAGGAAAAAACCGGCGAAGTCTTCCTGGTGATCCACTCCGGCAGCCGCAATGTGGGTAAACAAGTCGCGGATACCTATCAAAAATTAGCCGAAAGAACCTGCAAAGCCGATGTTCCGAAGCAGTTGAAGTACCTCAAAGGGGAGATGGCACAAAGATATCTGCACGATATGCGTTTGTGCCAGCAATACGCCAGTCTGAATCGCCAAACCATGGGCAAACACATCAACCAGCGCTTCGGTATCGGAGGATCAACCTTTCAGACCATCCACAACTACATTAATGCGTCGGATAAGATCATTCGCAAAGGGGCAGTCTCGGCAAGAAAAGGGGAAAAACTGATCATCCCGTTGAACATGCGTGATGGCTCGCTGGTTTGCGTGGGGAAAGGGAACAGTGATTGGAACAATTCCTCGCCCCATGGCGCTGGGCGGCTATATGGCAGAAGGGAAGCCCTGCGAACTCTGAATCTGCACGATTTCCAGGCATCCATGAGGAATGTCTTCTCAACCACTGTTGGTCGTGATACCCTCGATGAAGCCCCAATGGCGTATAAGCCGACTGAAGAAATCGTCAAAGCTATTCAAGACACGGTTACGATCGAAGCGCACATCAAACCGATCTATAACTTCAAAGCTGGACGAGAATAGGTAAGAGATCTCTTCGCCAGGAAATATTCGCGGCTAATCGGCTTTTCTGATCAGAACTTTCCGTCGTCAAGCAAAGCCGCTACCCCTGCGCGGCTTAATTCCGAGAAACGCGGAATCGGAAATTAGCGCTTCTTCTCGGTTACCGGCAGTTCGCCCAGCAGCAGCGTGGGTGTGATGCCTTTATCTGTCAGGATCACCTTGGCGTTATCCTTCAACGAGGTTTCCACCATTTCGATCTGCTTCAACGCCTGGGCATTGCCGACAAAGTATTTCTCAGCCGATTCATTGACCAGCCTGATCGCCTCTGCCCGACCTTCAGCAACCATGATGGCTGCCTCGCGTTCGCCTTCAGCCCGTTGGATAGCGGCGAGTTTCTGCTGCTCAGCCGCCTCAAATTCACCGGTTGCCAACAACCTCATGGAGCGCCGTTCCTGCTCGGCGGTTTTCTGTTTGTGCATGGCCTTTTTGATATCTTCAGGCGGGTCGATCAGGCGGATTTCCACTTTGCTTACCGTCAGACCCCATTCAACCGCGAAGTTGCCCAAAATAAATTTGAGATTATTGGCGATTTTCTCCCTGGCAACCAGGCTCTCGTCCAGGGTGAGGTCGCCGAACTCCTGGCGCAAGTTGGTCATAGCCAGTTGGATTACAGCCCGCTTCCAATCATCAATGTTGTAAAAAGTGCGCTTAATGGCTTCTTCGTCTACAGCCGGGCGTACCCACATGACGCCATCAACCGAGATTTCGACATTGTCCTTGGTGATGACGGATTGGGGCATAATGTCCATGGTGTGCTCGCGGATATCACGCACGCGTACCAATTGCGCAAAAGGCACCTGTAAGCCCAAGCCAGGATGCACAAAACGGGTGTATTTACCCAGGGTTTCCTGGATGCCCCGTTCGTAGGGTCGCAAGGTAAAAATGGGGGTTACGATGGTTCTCATGGTTTCTCCTAATTCTCAAACCTAATGTTCGGTCTGTTGTCAGATGTCTTTCAGAATTCTTGCTTGTGTAGTTTATGTCTTTAGAATAGCAGACCTGGTTGATGAAGTCAAACGTTTTTATGCTACAAAGACCCAAAGAAACATTTTTCAGCTAAAAAAAAACAAGCCAGGGTTGTTCACCCTGGCTATGTTTGAATTTCTTTGTGGAAAATCCTATCCCTTGATGAGGGTAAAGGACTGACCGCGTACTTTGTATTTGGTATTGGCTGAGACGATCTTTTCGAGGTATTGCTCTGAGACATCGACTGTAGTGCGGTGGTTTTGGATGTAGATCCTTCCCAGAGCGGTGCCCGGGATCCCGGCAGTGCCGGCAATCGATGCGACCACATCCGCTGGGCGCAAACCATCCACCTTGCCGAGTCCCATCTCAAGGCGGATCATGCCTTCTTCATCGCTTTGTTTACCGCGCACGTTGGCGCGCGGCTTGACGCGGCCACTAGCTTCCCGTGATCTGCGGGTGCCTGACTCATCCCGACCCCCGCGTTGAGAGCGTTCCCCACGAGCGCGCCGCTCAGGGCGCACAGCCTTCTCGGGCAGGGGGCTGATCTCAGGGATTGGGCGCTGTTTTTCCTCAGCCCGGGCAACCTTGAGTGCCGCTGCAGCCATGTCAATCGGGTCCGCACCATTAGCCACCAGGAGCTCGACCAGGGCGCGTTCTTCCTTGGCGCGACCACGTTTGAGCCACGTTTCGATCTTCGAAAGCAGGCTATCCATACGTTTCGCCTGGATCTCTTCGATGGTTGGAACTGTCCCCTCCAGCATGACCTGGTGGGTAAACTGTTCAATCTGGCGCACCTGGCGTCTTTCGGATGGTCTGGCAAGCGAAATGGCTATGCCAGTCCTGCCGGCTCGACCCGTGCGCCCGATCCGATGGACAAAAGTCTCGGTTTCTTCAGGAATATCATAATTAAAGACATGCGAAATCCCTTCCACATCCAATCCGCGTGCAGCCACATCGGTTGCCACCAACACCTTCACCTGTCCCGCTCTGAAGCGTGCCATGGTATGCTCGCGAGCTTCCTGGCTCAGATCGCCCGAAAGCGCTTCAGAGGGGTAGCCGCGCATATTGAGCTCATTGACGAGCTCGCCGGTGCGCACCCGCGTGCGGGTGAAGATCAACGCTGAGGTAATTTCCTCCATCTCAAACAAACGTGTTAAAACAGCCAGTTTGTCATGCTCGTTCACGTAATAAACGCGCTGCTCAGTCGCCGCAACGGTTACCTGCTCCGGTTGGATGGCGACGGTTTTGGGATTGCGCAGATATCTGCGAGCCAGTTCACGGATCCTGGGGGGCAGGGTTGCTGAGAAGAGCGTAGTTTGGCGCTCGTCCGGCGTTGCAGCCAGGATCGTCTCCACATCCTCAACGAAACCCATCGAGAGCATCTCGTCCGCTTCATCCAGCACGACGGTATGCACTTCGGTCAGGTCCAGGCGACCGCGTTTGATCAGATCCAGGATGCGACCCGGCGTGCCCACCACCACCTGCACCCCGCGGCGCAGTTGGTTTAGCTGTTGGCTGTAGGACGTGCCGCCATAAACGGTCAACACGCTCACGCCCATGAACTGACCAAGTGACTGGATCATTTCAGTCACCTGCAGAGCCAGTTCGCGGGTGGGTGCTACCACCAAAGCCTGGGGCAAATATTGCTCAGGATCGATGCGGTTGAGGATGGGCAGGGCGAAGGCAGCTGTTTTGCCGGTGCCGGTTTGAGCCTGGCCGGTAACGTCGCAACCTTCCTGCATCAGGGGGATGATCCCAGCCTGGATCGGGGTAGGCTGGGTGTACCCCAGCTCGGTGATTGCCTGCACCAGCTCGGGGCGCAGGTTAAAATCTTCAAAATTTACGGTCATCAAAACTCCATTTTCCTAGGTAGAGCAGGCGCAGGCAAGCACATGCTATTGGCATGCCCGGCTCCACTCATTATTCATTTTTACTCAGGGGGATGTCTTGATGATTCCGTACTGTTATCTGCAACAAGCTTCGCCTTGCGGCTAAGCTCTCCCAAACAAAACCAGCCAACGCTTGTTTTGGAACGTCCAAAACGTACACCCAAAATAAAAGTTCTCACGCGAGAACTGCAGAAGTATATCACTGATTGTCTTTGCTAGGGCAAGCTGCATCAGATGGACCTGGTTGCTCATTTTTCACTATATGAACCCACTACCCTCACAAGATTAGCGTGGCTATCGCTAGTTTTAAAGAGTGATGCATCAGATTTCCGTGGTTAACTCTCTTTTGCTTTATAATCGATAGTAAGAATCCATTAACCCAACTCTTTCATGGAGGAAAAATGAAAAAGTATTTGATGTTAGCAGTTGCCCTTATCCTAGTGGGAGCCATGCTGGTTGGCTGCGTGTCTGAATCCACTTCTGTCCTCGATAAGATCCAGAAAGCAAAAAAGGTATCGGTCGGAACTTCTGCCGATTACCCGCCCTATGAGTATCTTGATGACGCTGGCAACAAGACCGGTTTTGATATCGAACTGATGGAAGAAATCGCCAAGCGCATGGGCGTCGAGCTCGAGTGGGTGGACATGCCTTTCGACAGCCTCGTGGCTGCCGTCGCCGGCGGTAAGCTGGATATATCCATCTCCTGCTTCAACTACGACGAGGAACGCGATAAGATCGTTGACTTCTCCGAAGCCTACTACACCACCGAAGACGCCTTCGTGGTCACCAGCGCTTTCGCTGGAACGATCAGCGCGCCTGAAGATGTTGCCAACTACAAAGTCGGCGTGCAGTCTGGCACCGTGCAGGACGGCTGGTTGACTGACAATCTGGTCAGCGCTGGTTTATTACCCGAAGCCAATCTCTCCCGCTACGAACGCGTGGACCAGGCAGCCCTGGATCTCGCCAACGGGCGCATCGAAGTGCTGATGGGCGATTACGTGCCGATCCAGGCTTTGGTTACCCAGAACCCCGATCTGCAGGTTGTCTACCGCGGCGTACTCTCCACCGGTCCGATCAACATCGTCCTGCCGGATGGCGACACGGCACTCAAAGCCGAGGTCGATCGCATTATCAAGGAGCTCCAGGCTGAAGGTTTCATCGATCAGCTGGCGTTAAAGTACTTTAGCGAGTAACATCTCTCGCTTGCGCAATTTTCACTGACTACTACCACAGGGGCTGCCAATTGAGCAGCCCCTGCAAAAACGGAGCAGCCTTTGGATTTCGGTCAGTTCCTTTCCTACATTGCATCAGGAACGGTCTACACCGTTGGCGTGACGCTCATCGCGCTGCCCGCGGGGTTATTAATCGGCACAATCCTGGCGCTGTTCTACGTCTACGGCGGCAAGGCCGCTGCCAGGGTCATGAACCTCTACAGCACCATCTTCCGAGGCATCCCGCCTGTGGTCTTGCTGTTTATCCTGTTTTTTGCGGTTTCCAAGGGCATTAACCTCTCAGCCTTCTGGGCAGGCTCGCTTTCGCTGGGGGTGGTGAGCAGCGCCTACCAGATGGAGATCGTGCGCGGCGCGCTGCTTTCCGTCAGCGGGGACCAGTTGATGGCTGCCCGCGCGGTTGGATTGAGCCGGATGCAAGCGATCCGCTACGTGGTGCTGCCCCAGGCGGTCAGGCTGGCGATCCCGCCCTGGTCCAACGAAGCCGCCATCGTGATCAAAGATTCGTCGCTGGTTTATGCCCTGGGCGTCCCTGAGATCCTACGGCGGGCGCAACTGATCGGCGCCAGCTCCCAACAATACCTGCTGGCATATCTCAGCGCAGCAGTGATCTACTTTTTGCTGGTATCTCTGACCACCCGCATGTTGAACCACCTCGAACAAAAACTCAGCATCCCATCCAACCCTTAGCCCGCGGAGAATGCGCCATGCCTAAACCCATCCTGACCATCAAAAACCTGACCAAAACCTATGGTCAGAATGTCATCTTCCAGAACCTCGACCTGACCGTAAACGAAGGCGACACGATCGTTATCATCGGCCCGAGCGGCACCGGCAAGAGCACCCTCCTGCGTTGCGTCAACCTGCTTACCCGCCCCAATGAGGGGCAGATCTGGTTGGATGACCTTGAAATCACCGCCAAAGGCACGGATGAGGACCAGGTGCGCCAGCACATCGGCATGGTCTTCCAAAACTTTCTGCTCTTCAACCACCTGACCGCCCTGGGCAATGTCAAGCTGGGTCTCACCAGGGTAAAGCACCTGTCCGACGAAGAAGCCACTGAAAAAGCCCTTCACGAGCTTAGCCGGGTGGGTCTGGCGGACCGCGCCGACCACTACCCCGGGCAGCTTTCCGGCGGGCAGCAGCAGCGCGTGGGCATCGCCCGGGCGCTGGCGATGGACCCGCGCGTGATGCTCTTCGACGAGCCCACATCCGCTCTCGACCCTGAGCTGATCGGGGAGGTGCTGGAGGTGATGCGAAAACTCGCGCTGGACGGCATGACCATGCTGGTGGTCACGCACGAGATGGGTTTCGCCCGCGAAGTCGCCGACCGGATCGTCTTCATGGAGAAGGGCTACATCGTGGAAGAAGGCTCGCCGGATGAGATGTTTAACCATCCCAAGTTTGACCGCACGCGCGAATTCCTGTGGAAGATCACCGAACTTTACGGTAAGAAAGAAAAGGAAGCCGAGTAATGCTGACCTGGCTGGGCTACTTCGAACGCTTTGGCAAAAACTTCCTGCGCGGCGCGGGGGTAACGCTGGAGCTGACAGCAGTCGGGCTGGCGATTGGTTTCGTGCTGGGTTTGATGCTGGCATTGGCGCGCAGTTACGGACCCAAATGGCTGCAGCGGGCGGCTGCGGCATACATCGCGGTCTTTCGCGGCACGCCGCTGCTGGTGCAGCTGTTCATCATCTATTACGGCTTGCCCGAGCTCGGCATCGCTTTTTCGCAGAATGTGGCCGCCTACCTGGCTTTGGGGCTCAACAGCGCGGCATACCAGGCCGAATACCTGCGCGGCTCGATCAATGCCATCGGCGCGGCCCAAATGGAAGCCGGGCGGTCGATTGGGCTTTCCAAGTGGCAGGCGATCGGCTACGTGATCCTGCCCCAAGCGTTGCGGCTGGCGCTGCCGAGCTGGTCCAACGAACCGATCTCGCTCCTGAAGACCACCGCTATCGTCTTCCTGATCGCGGTGCAGGACCTGATGGCGGAGGGCAAGCGCGCCGCCACCACCACCTTTGACTTTGTGGGCATCTACCTGGCAGTCGCGGTGGTGTATTTGGTGATGGTCTTCGCGCTGGATGCGCTGCTCAAATTCCTCGAACGCAAAACCAAAATCCCCGGCATGGACATTGAAACCCGGCGTTAACGATCCCGGGCTTTCTCTGAGGGAAGCCTGAAATAGCCAATTGTCGCCCAGATTCACGTCATTGGTGGATTGAGGGCACGATCCGTTCGTCCATTACATTGTTCACAGTGCCCTCAAGCTCGCCCTACGATTTCCTGTGTGGTAAAGATCGTTCTGAAAAGGAACTGGCTTGAGCCTATCGGGCTGGGAGTTATCAGGTTCAGACGTAGGGGCGAAGCATCCCAGAAGTATTTCATCGCTACATCCAAGCTATGCGCAAAGGATGCTTCGCCCCTACCGGTGATATAAGCAATGGTAATGGGAAAACGAAAAGGTGAAGGCGGATTGCCACGTCGCTTCGCTCCTCGCAAAGACAGACTTTTCATCGCGAGCGTAGCAAGGCGAGAACACCGGCACAATCATAAGGTTCTGCTCGTCATCGATTCACAAAATAAAAGACGGTCTTCGTAGGGCGAAATTGGAAGCACTGCACAGATCATCCCGCAGTGACTTTTATGTGCTTCCAATTCGCCATCACACCATCGATCATTCGTAATAAACGAACCTTGCCACTCAGATCACAGTCACGGCGGATTGAGGGCACGATACATTTGTCCATTACGTTGTTCACGGTGCCCTCAAGCTCGCCCTACAAATAATTGTGCCCGCAAGGCATGTTTTGGCGATTTGCATCTCTCTATGTTATTGTGCCTGGCGGCGCTCGCAAAGGCTATAGACAGGGCTGGTAATGGAGACCTTCGGTCAGAACCCGTGCGCGGTCTTGAGACCGGCACGAACAGGGTGAACAATGAGCCCCCATCCACCGCAAGCAAACCCCACCTGCCCTGACTTGTCACGGGTTCCCCAAAGAGAAGGCTGAAAAGGCAGATCGCCAGGTTACCCCAGGGGTGCAATCAACCCACCCAGACTAAAGGCAGGCATCACCAGGCCGATGGTAGCGGAATTTCCGGTATGGCTCACTGCCAATGGCAACAAGATGGGCAGCAGCCCGGCGATTAGGGCACCTTGCAAGTATAGGTCAAATACCAGGGTTCCATCCACTTGCGCCAGGAATTCGCTGCCCGGATCCGCAGCGATCCATTCCGTGGTGGTGCCATGATTGCTAAACAACCACGATCGTTCCGCGCAACCCAGCTTCGACTGGGCTGTTTTTGGCCAGATAGCGCTGCATCGCTTCTACGGCATTTATCTCCAGATTCAGGCGGTTTGTGCCGAATTTTGCAGGCACGCCCTGCATCGTGACAAATGCCGCAGTGTAAACTCTATCCGGCCTTACCTGTTCGCCTCGCACAAAGAGCTCCTGGATGCGCTGCCCTTTGGGGTTTTCAACCTTGATATAGAGATTGAGGCCCATACATCGCTTGGCATAACCGCCCATCTGCTCGTAGGGGTTGCACGCAAACGTCCGTTCAAGGTTCTCTTCGAGCATCAGCACCAATTCCTCGCCCCTCAGCTCGACAGTGGACACTGGTGGGTTCATTGGAATGATGTTGTAGAGGTCATTCAACGTAACTTTCCCCGGAACGATGGGCGCGCCATAACGCCAGCCATTGGAAAAGCCTAATTGGGCACCGGTACTCTCCAGCAGCGCCTGAAGCAGAAAATTGTCCATGGTGGTTTCCAACATTGCTCCGCGATTAAGCGCGGTTGCTGTTTCACCCACAACGGTTGACAATTCCTCCTGATAAGGTGCGAGCGCCAGGCGAATGAGGTCATCTACTGTGGGGTCGGGGTCTATATTGGCTACCACCTCAATCAGGTGGTGCCTGTAATCAACGATCCGTTTACCCTCTAATTCCAAATCCAGACGGCCTAAGAAGGAACCATGGCAGCCTGATTGTATTACCAACGTTTTCCCTTGAATGACCGGTTGAGTAAGGCGGTTATGGGTGTGGCCACTCAGACATATATCAATCCCTTCGACCTCAGACAAAAGCTGCATGTCCTGGGGAAACCCAAGGTGTGAGATAAGAATAACCAGGTCTACCTTCTCTTGAGTACGCAGGACGTCTATGATCGGAGGAAGTTCTTCCCGCCCCAGGGTGAATTCTAAACCTTCGCTGTAGGAGGGCGGCATGGTCTTATCTATAATATTGGAAGCGATGCCCACCAGACCAATCCGTAATCCACCGATCTCCTTCACGCTATATGGTGAAAAAAGATGTTTCTTCGTAGCTTGATCGAAGACATTGATCGCAAGCACCGGAAAATCGAGTTTTGCTGTAAGCTGCTTGAAGATCGAAGGACCATAAGCAAATTCCCAATGGGCTGTCATCGCGTCGATCCCCAACGAATTTAAAACAGGGACCATTGCCTGTCCCTGCGTCTTCAGGGCAGGATAGGTGCCGTGGAGGGTATCACCGCAATCGCAAAACAGAACACTACCCTGGTTTTCAGCCCGAATCGCCTTTGCGATTGCGGCAATGCGGGCATACCCTCCCACAGGTCGATAGACTGCTTGACCACCATTCCAGAACATCTCCTGGTGTAGATTGAAATAAGCATGACTATCGTTCATTTGAAGGATGGTCAACGAGGTTCTATTTGTCATGATCTTAACTCCTTATCTGAATGGTGTCTCGGTTTAGTACGTTTTACACAGGCATAGGCAGTTAGCCCTGGCGACAAGCCGCATCCGCCGTTTATTGGAGGGTAATCCAAAACACTAATGCAGCGATGATCAATAGCATTGCCGTCATCAGTATCATGATGCCCAGCGAATTTCTGGAGAGGCCCTCTTGTGACAGTCTCGTGCAGGTGCGATGATAATGAATGATCGCGTAAACAAAGACGCCTGCTCCCCAAATCACGAGCAACCCGCCAATCACATGCGCCAACACCTTATGCACCTGGCTGTTAAAGACGAGAGCACGAGCGACCGCCAAACCACCGCCCAGGGCTGCCAAACCAGTCCGAATCCAAGCTGAAAAAGTCCGTTCGGCTGCCAGTAGGGTCCGTTCCGAGGCAAGGTCTTCGTTTGCTAAATTCTCTTGCATTGCTTCTCTCCTTTCCGCTACCGTTTCGTGGCAGCTTTATGGATGAATTTGGACATAACCTTCCTGTATAAGTTGGATTAAACGAGCCACGGCACCTGCGTTAACCTTCACTCCGGGTAACAGTTCTTCATTGCCCCACGCATGATTCTTCATAGAAACTGCGCACACTTCGATCTGCACATCTTGTTTTAGCAGTTCAGCAAGGAGACCTTTGTAAGGGTTGCCGGTGATGGCTTTGCGATAACTATTGTAAGCTTCGTCATTTAACGTCATGTAGGCTGCATCACCATGAAAAACACCGATAATCTGTCCTTTGGTATTCATTTCCCGAAATCGGTTGGCCAGTAGGTGCATGTAGTTGATACCCACGGGTACATCACCGGCAAATGCCAGGTGATCCATGTTAAATACGACATTTGCTTTTTCCAGCACCACTGGAATCTCGACTACAATTTTATGCTCGCCCTTCTCCTCTTTGTTTTTGTTCATTACGGTATCTCCCTATGGTAACAAATTCTCAAACAACTCTGTTGCCACTAAACCTCTTTTTCATGTTGATTAATCACAGAAAGTAGAACCGCTCTATCTGATAACAACCTAATTCTAACCTCAAATAATTCCATGGCAAGAAACGACTGCCGAGGAAAAGTACTGCTCGATCATGTTTGTGGATTCACTGGTGGAAACCGAGCCGGTTTTGGATTGACCCACAACACCCTCCAGGGCTGGCAGGGTGTTGTGACTAAAAAGGGCTTACATCACAATTATTGGCAGGTAGAGCAGGCTTGGCTTGGGGGCAAGAGAAAGATCGTCGTAATAGATCGCAGAAACACCATTGGCATAGAGATCCACCGCGGCAAGGTTGCTGATGACTGAGCCGGAGACTTCACCCGACCAGGTTCACTGGTAGAGCAGCTGTCCGCCATAATAAAGCGCGCAAGTATCGTGGGTCAGGTCAAGTACTTCAAGCATTAATTCCTGAAGGGTTTGTGACTATCTCATAGAAAGCCTGAGGCGCAATCACCTGCAATCGCTCATTCAGCAAACAATCCCCGGCGATTGACCGGGGATTGTCTTTCTTAACGATTTGCTTTGGGCTTGACCGGAACGTAGATATACATCACCGAATCAGGAGCGAAAAAAGTAAACTCTTCGGTAAAAACCTCCAAGTCGAAGCCAGGTTCCAGCGGTTGGTAAGCCGAAGCTGGCAGCCAGGTGTTGTAGATATTGTTGTACGTTTGGTAAAGTGTGTCTGCACCACCAACATGCTTGAATATGGCCACAGTGCATTCTGGAACTTCACGTATCACTGTTCCATCAGGCAAGGGTCGCCCCTCCTTATATTCAACCCCAGCCAAGTACTCAAAATCCACTGTCATATCCGTTGAGGCTTGTTTTTTTTCATTCTCTCCTGCGTACGCGTATTCCAGCTTTCCCACCGATTGTTGACTGGGGATCCTACAAACCCCATAAGTAACTTTTGTGCCAGGGGGGCACAGTTCTTTACTTCGTGCGTGGAATTGCCCCCATAAGGCTGGAATTTCCTGATGTTCGTTTTTGCCAAAATAGAGTAAGCCGGCGACCTTGAAGCCAGGCAGTTTTTTGATTTCTAATTCCATGGTAATCTCCTTTGTTGATTGATCGAGGTAATCGAGTGGAAACGAATTCAAAAGATGCTGATCGAGCGCTGAGAGGCGCCACTGATCCTGCTCGAATTGCACTTTCACATCATGTCTCTTTTTCTCAAAGATACGGATCTGCTCTTCTTCAGTCAGGTTGTCCGAAATTAAGCGCTGGACCTCCCTCAATGAGAATCCCAGACTTTTGAGGTAGGCAATACGCCTTACCAGAAGCACCTGGTTCTCCTCATAATAACGATAACCTGTATATTTATCGATCCAATACGGATGGATCAGACCAAGGTTTTCGTAATGACGAAGCGCTTTGATGGTCATTCCTGTTGATTTGGAGAACTCACCTATCTTGAGCATAACTTTTCCTTTTTTATCTTTTTGCTGCAGCTATAATAGTGTAATACCTACCCCAAGGGGAGAGTCAAGAGCAATTCTGCGAAATTATCAAAAACATAGCCGATTAGGAGGCTTTGAACATAGCCTCTCGAATCTGGCGACGGTCCAAACTCCTAAAAGGAAGGAAGGCCATGCCGGAGATACCAGCGGGTGAAGGAAAATGAAAAGATGAAGGCGGACTGCCGCGCGCCTAGCGGCGCTCGGTATGACGAGAGGGGAATTTAAACGATAAAACCGCTCAGTAAGCGGTTCATGACGTTAAATGAAAAGTCTCTTGGCAATGTCCTACTCTCGAGCGAAGCGAATGCTGCCCCTTGAGCTAAGCATCAGTTATTTAAATGAAAAGTCTCTTGGCAATGTCCTACTCTCCCAGGGGGCTGCCCCCCAAGTACCATCGGCGCTGGCGAGCTTAACTTCCGGGTTCGAGATGTTACCGGGTGTACCCTCGTCGCAAAAATCACCAAGAGACATATTTCTATGTTCTTAATTCTGAATAACACTTGCAGAAACGAATACTTTGTCTAAAAAAGCAGCGAGTTCTCCGCATCACGTTTGAAGCCCTCGATCATTAGTACAGTTTAGCTCAACGCATTGCTGCGCTTACACATACTGCCTATCAAGCAGGTAGTCTACCTGCGATCTTACTATCTTGCGATAAAAGTGATCTAATCTTAAGGCGAGTTTCCCACTTAGATGCTTTCAGCGGTTATCTCTGCCAGACGTAGCTACCCAGCTATGCCGTTGGCACGACAGCTGGCACACCAGAGGTCTGTCCATTCCGGTCCTCTCGTACTAGGAACAGCTCCTTTCAAATCACTTACGCCCACAGTGGATAGAGACCGACCTGTCTCACGACGGTCTGAACCCAGCTCGCGTACCGCTTTAATGGGCGAACAGCCCAACCCTTGGGACCTTATCCAGCCCCAGGATGCGATGAGCCGACATCGAGGTGCCGAGCCAGGTCGTCGATATGGACTCTTGGACCTGACTAGCCTGTTATCCCCGGGGTAGCTTTTATCCGATGAGCCACGGCCCTTCCACTCGGAACCGTGGGATCACTAAGCCCTACTTTCGTATCTGCTCGGCGCGTTGGCCTTGCAGTCAAGCTCCCTTATGCCTTTACACTCTTAGGCTGGTTTCCATTCAGCCTGAGGGAACCTTTGGGCACCTCCGTTACTCTTTAGGAGGTGACCGCCCCAGTCAAACTGCCCACCTGGTACGGTCCTTCATCCGGATCACGGAATGAAGTTAGGGTCTAGAGTTCATCAGGGTGGTATTTCACTGGCGGCTCCACCAAGGCTAGCGCCCTAGTTTCATAGCCTCCCACCTATCCTACACAAATGAGATCCAAACTCAATGCCAAGCTGCAGTAAAGCTCCACGGGGTCTTTTTGTCCTACTGCGGGTAGGCCGCATCTTCACAGCAATTTCAATTTCGCCGGGTCCCTCGTCGAGACAGAGTTCTAGTTGTTACACCTTTCGTGCGGGTCGGAACTTACC
>DIVL01000075.1 GCA_002435825.1 Anaerolineaceae bacterium UBA6133 | reverse complement strand
TATAAAGATACAAGGTCGGATTGCGCATCACGATCCCCGTGTGTTTATATGCGGGGTTCAATCTGTCAAAAACGGACACACCATCATCCATTGAAGTTTTCGTAGGGAACGCGGCTTGTCCCGTTCCACTTCATAGCAGGAACGGCGCAAGGCCGTTCCCTACGACAATGTCCTAAAACCCTTCCAGCCTGGATATGTCCGCGAAAGGTTTCAGCAGTCCCGCGACTGTTTGCAGCATTCCCAGCCGGGTATTTCGCAATGCCTCATCCTCCACCATCACCAGCACCTGGTCAAAAAACTTGTTGATCACTGGCACCAGCTGTTCTATTTGCGCAAGCGCGTTCTCAAAGCCCGGATTATCTTCCAGGTTCTGCTTTGCCTTCTGAAGACCTTTAAACAAGGTCTTCTCTTCCGGCTCCACCAGCAAATTGCCATCAACAGCAAACTCCTGCTCCAAATCACGGGTCATACGCAGACAGCGGCTATACGCAGGCAGGATTGTGCCCCAATCATCCCGACCCACCCAAAGGCTCAAGACGGCAGCCTGCTGCGCGGCAATCGCCGGGTTGCTACTGTTCACCTGCTCAACGGCATCCACTACGTCATAGCGGAAACCCTTATCCAGAAGCAGTCCGTGCAGCCTGCCCGCGACAAATTCCGCGGCTGTGTCAATTATCTCAGGCTTGACTTCCACGGGCTGTAAGCCTGCTGCTGCTTCCAAGCCTTCCCGAACGTCAAAACTGATGTGCTTTTCGATCAATAGCTGCACCAACCCCAGCGCGCTTCGGCGCAGGGCAAATGGATCCTTGTTCCCGGTCGGTGCCAAGCCGACCGCAAACAGACCCGCAATTGAATCGAGCCGGTCAGCCAAGCCCACGCACACACCCGCCCAGCCTTCTGGCAGGCGGTCTTCCATTGTGCGGGGAAGGTAGTGTTCGAAGATGCCCCGCGCCACTTCTGTGGTTTCGCCGGATCTCTCTGCGTAGTAGCGCCCCATAATGCCTTGCAGACTGGTCATTTCCACCACCATCTGGCTGGCAAGGTCTGCCTTACAAAGCTCAGCCACACGCTTGGCGGTGAGCTGATCGGCTTCGCTGAGTCCCAGTTTCAAACCGAGCTGACTGCTTAATTTCTGGATGCGTCGGGTCTTATCGAGCATCGAACCCAGTTCCTTCTGGAAGGTCAATTTTTCCAGATCAGGCACAAAATCCGCCAGTTTCTTCTGCAGGTCTTCGCGGATAAAAAACTCAGCATCGGCAAAGCGCGCATGCACCACCTGTAAATTGCCATCCACGACGGTTTCGGCATGGTCCAGATCGCCATTGCGGACGATAATGAAGTGATTGGTCAGGCTGCCATCGGCGTTGATCACCGGGAAATAGCGCTGGTGTTTCTTCATCACGCTGATCAGCACTTCGGCAGGCAGGTTCTGAAGATAGCGCAGGTCGAAGCTCCCCAGCAGGGCTGCGGGTCTTTCCACCAGGTTGCTGACTTCCACCAGCAAGTCGGGGTCTTGTTTCAGCGTTCCACCCACTTTTTCTGCCAATGCCAGCGCCTGCTCCCAGATCTCCTCACGCCGCTGTGCAGAATCAAGAATGATGCCTTGCGCCTGCAGGTAGGTTGGATAATCGGCAGGGGATTGCAAAATCTTCTCAGCACCCTCCGAGAAGCGTAAACCGCGCGTCACGCGCCCGGACTTCAATCCCGCATAGTTGAAAGGCACGATGGTCTCCCCAAACAGGGCAACCAGCCATCGGATCGGTCGAGAGAAACTCACGCCGCTGTCGTTCCAGCGCATGGACTTGGTGAAACGTAAATTCGCGATGACTCCAGGCAGCGCCTCAGCCAAAATTTCAAGCGCAGACTTACCTGCTTCGTACATTTCCACAACCACGTAGCGACCATTGTCAAAGTCCCGCACCTGCAACTGCTCAACGGCTACCCCACGGCTGCGAGCGAAGCCTTCGGCGGTCTTGGTTGGTTTCCCTTCAGCGTCAAAAGCCCGGTCAGCGGGCGGACCCTTTACCTCGAGCTTACGCTCAGCCTGGCGGGTCTGAAGCGCTTCCACCTGTGCCACCAGGCGGCGGGGGGTACCATGCACACTCAACGTGTCGAACCCCAGCCGTGCTTCGGACAACAGGGTTTTCATCAGATTCTCCAGGTTGCTGATGGCAGCATCCAGGTCTGCAGTCGGCAGTTCTTCGCAGCCAATTTCAAACAGGAAGTCCGCGTGTTCCTCACTGAGTTCAGGCAAAGCTTCCTGCTCCAGCACCAGCGCAGGTTGGTCGCCTTTCATCCAGGGGAAGCCCATATCTTCGCGTTGGGCATTGTAAGCCTCAGCCACCTTGCGGGAAAGTTCGCGCATCTTGCCAAACAGCGCCTGGCGTTCGGTGAAACCAACTGCGCCACGGGCGTCAAGCACATTGAAGGTATGGGAGCATTTGATAATGTTGTCATAAGCAGGCAGTACCAATCCCCTTTCGAGGGCATTCTCGGCTTCCTTGGTAAGAAGGGTGAACATCTGCCTGAGGTTTGGCACGTCCGCAACTTCATAGTAGTAAGTCGAGTGTTCGCGTTCCGCCACCTGGTAGATGTCCCCATACGAACGGTTTTCATTCCAGCGAATCAACTTGAAATCGCGCACCTTCTGCAGGCTCAGGGCGATTCGCTCCAGGCCATATGTTATCTCAACCGCGGGTACATCCAAAACGATCCCACCTGCTTGTTGGAAGTAAGTAAACTGGGTGATTTCCTGACCATCCAGCCAGACTTCCCAGCCCAGACCCCAGGCGGAGAGTGCCGGCGATTCCCAGTTATCTTCCACGAAGCGGATATCGTGTTGTGCCGGGTCAATGCCAAGCGCAAGCAGCGAGTTGAGATAGAGCTCCTGCGGATTTCCGGGGTCAGGTTTGAGAATCACCTGGAACTGATAATGCTGCTGTAGGCGGTTTGGGTTAACCCCATAGCGTCCATCATCCGGTCGAACCGAGGGCTCCACGTAAGCGACACGCCACGGCTCCGGACCGAGCACCCGCAAAAAAGTGGCGGGATTCATCGTGCCAGCGCCAACCTGAGAGTAATAAGGTTGCCAGATCAAGCAGCCCTGCCCCGCCCAGTACGTTTGCAGTTTAAAGATGATGGATTGAAAATCTAATGCAGCAGTCATCGCGAAACCTCGTGGTTGATTTAACAAATTGATTATACATCAGCAAAATCAGCTCGTCAGAAGTCGGTCCAATACCACTCAAGAGACAGAACGAAAAGGCAGATCACCGCGCTTCGCTCGCGATGACGGAATGATCGTGCCGGTCTGCGACCGAGCACGCGAGATGACCGCAAGTCTCCATGTGAAAATGGACGCCTACGACGAAAAGCTGTGCTCGGGCTGGAGCCCGGCACAATCTTGTGTTTAAGGGCAGATCGCCATGCCCTGCTGCACGGGCACAGTTTGTAGGGCGTGATTGAGGGCACTGTCAACTATGGGACGGACGAACGTATTGTGCCCTCAATCCGCCGCTGAGGGTGATTTGGGTGGTAAGGCTCATTATTTGCATGCAATGGGTGACCTGATGGCGGATTGGAAGCACTCCAAGGTCTCTGCATCATAATGTTCGTAGTCCTTCCAATCTCGCCCTACAGACACTTACTTAGCACGCAAAAGAAGCTCGCGATGACGAGCTAAGCCATCACTGCGATGAGCCCGTTAGGGTTGCTTGTTCTCGCCGGTCTCCTGACCGCGCGAGGGGCGTGACCGTAAGGTCTCCCGAGATCTGATCTGGAATGGAATTGACAATTCTTTTTCCCCGGGCGTTGGAGTATTAGTGAGTTACCATCGTAATTATTACAGAAGGGGAAATGGAGACCTTCGGTCAAAAACCTTGCAAGGTCAGGAGACCTTGCAAGAACAAGGCAACCTGCACTTTTCTTTTCGGATTGCCATCACCGCCAGGGACGAAGCATTCTGTACGGATAAAATTGAACTAGCAATAAAATCTCTTTAGAATGCTTCGCCCCTACTCAATCGTCGTAAACCAGTCACTAGCGATTATCTATACGGCGAGGCTCACTTTCTTTACGAACAATTGATGATGTGACGGCTACAACCCACACTCAAAAAACCCACTTCCCCTCTTTTATTCTGATCAGTAAAAATGTCCTAAGACACAGCCTTTATAAACCCCGGGGTTCGCAGCCCATACTCCAACAGGTAGGTCAGATAGCGTTCCAGCAGGCTGGCGAGTTCCGGTTCAATTTCCAGAGGAATCACAAGGTCTTTCACCTTGCTCCAGGAGCTGCGCTGCAAATGCCGCAAATACTTCAACGCCCCCAGGCTCACCTTCCAGGCACTCGGATCCGCTGAAAGTGACCTGGGGCAGAGCACCCCACCTAATTTGGCTGAGAAAAATTGATCTTCCGGCTTAATTTTTTCCCCGCAGGTCGCGCAAACTTGCAGCTGCGGCTTGAAGCCCAGCAAATCCATAAACTTAACTTCATAGTAATGCACCGCGGTTTGAGCAGGAGCGCCTTCATCGAGGCGTGCCAATGTGTTCACCAATAAATTATAGAGCAGGCGGTGCTCGCCTTCCTCGTAGGTAAGGCGGTCAAGCAGTTCGACTACGTAGGCGGCGTAAGCGATCAGCTTCAGGTCAGCGCGCAGGTTTTCGTAGGTGTTTTGTGCTTCTGCCTGTGTAATCACATCCAGGTTGCGCCCCTTGGCAAGCATCAGCTCCACGCGGGAAAACGGCTCAAGATGCCCCGCCTTTCGGCTGCGCATCTTGCGTATCCCCTTGGCAATCGCTTGCACCTTACCGTATTCCAATGTATAGAAAGTCAGGATGCGGTCGGCTTCACCGTATTCCACATGCCGCAGCACAACCCCCTGAGCGCGATAGCTGCGAGAATCCGGGCTTGTCATGGTCTGTCAGTTCATTTCCGGTCTAAATCATCCGGACCAAAAGAACGCGGCAGAAGGTCCCCGAGCGCAAATTCCTCTTCAGCCCCATCTTCCATGGTTGTCAGAATGACGGGTATCTCCAGGCTGGCAAATTCACGCATCACCTGCCGACAAGCCCCGCAGGGAGCCCCGGCGTTGCGGGTGACCACTGCAACAGCCAATATTTTTCGGTTGCCCTCGGAAATCGCTTTATTGATTGCCACTCGTTCCGCGCACAGTCCGGATGGATGAGCTGAGTTTTCAATGTTCGTCCCCCCATATACCAGTCCATCCTCCGCCAGCACTGCCGCCCCGACCGGATAGTTGGAATAGGGCGAATAACTGTTCTTCAGATAGTGCCGTGCTGTCTCGATCAGAGTTTCGCGGTACTCACTTGTCAGCGTTTCCATCTTCATTATCCTTCTCGGAAGCATCTGTGGTCAATCTGCGCACTTTCACTTTGATAATGCGCCTTGCCACCACCTGCTCCACCGTGAACTCAAATTTCTCATCTGTCACAACCTCACCCGGCTGGGGTACCCTGCCGAGTTGCCCATAGATAAAGCCGCCCAGGGTATCCGCATACTCATCCGAGAGTGAACCATTCGTGATGAAATTAAATTCGTCAATTGTTGCCCGCCCAAGGATCAGATAGGTACTCTCATCAATCTGCTCGAAAAGGTTTTCTTCTCCCTGGTCATACTCATCCCGAATTTCGCCGACAATTTCTTCGACGATGTCTTCCAGCGTCACCACTCCAGCCACGCCGCCGTACTCATCGACCACCAGCACCATGTGCACCCCGCGAGATTGCATCTCGGTCAGAAGCTCGTCCACCTTCTTGGCTTCAGGCACAAAATACGCCTGCCGCAAGAGCCTTCGCTGCGCAGCAATTGTGTCACTGCCATCAACAACCGCCAGCAGGTCCTTAGCGTAGAGCAAGCCCACCACGTTATCGATAGAATCCTCGTAGACTGGCACGCGGGAATGTCCCCCTTTGATGAACTCGTGGCGCGCGTCGCTGATGGTGGTGTTCACCTCCAGCGCAAGCACGTCCATGCGGGGGACCATGATTTCTTTCGCCATGGTCTCACTGAAACGAAAAATGGAATAGATCATTTCCCGCTCACCCTTCTCAAGCGTGCTTTCAGTTTGGTCGTTCTCAACCCAGTCCCTGAGGGTTTCATCCGTTACGGTCAGGGTAACTTTCTCGGCATGTTCCCCGAGCACTGAAGTCATCAGGCGCGTCAAAGGAGACAAAAGGAATGAAATGAACGCCGCCATACCAGTCCAGGTGATTGCTGCCTGGTCTGGCGCGTCCAGAATTTTGCGTTCAATTATAAATTCCAGGATGCTCAGGAGCAAAAAAGCTCCAAAGAGAATCAAGGCCACCAGCCAATAGTTTTGGAGCGCAAAAATTCGGACGCAGATCAAAACAACCACTGCTGCTACGAAAAAGTGACAGATGATCAACTCCAAACGTAATGCAGTCCGAAGTCCCACTTTGCTGAACAAACGTATGGTTTGGTCAGCCTTAGTATTCTGCCCGCTCGCCTTACCAATCAGATAAGGCAGCCGTGCATGCGTGAAGGAGGATTTCGCGGCTGAAGCCAACAAACAGAAAAGGACTGCCGCCGCAAGGGCTATCCAAAGCCCGATTTCTTCACTCACAATTTTCCTTTCTTTCCCTGGGTCTGGCAGGTACTCCGACCACCAGCGTGTCATCCGGCACGTCGTGCGTTACGACCGCACCCGCAGCCGTTTTGGCGCGCTTGCCAATCTTCAATGGAGCGACCAGCATCGTATCGCTCCCAATAAATGTTTCATCCCCGATTTCGGTTGGATGTTTGAGTTTTCCGTCATAATTGCAGGTAATTGTGCCCGCCCCAATGTTCACGTCCCGCCCTATGGTCGCATTGCCAATATACGAGAAGTGACCCATTTTGGTGTGTTCGCCAAGGGTCGAATCTTTCACCTCGCCGAAGTTGCCCAGGTGAACGTAGTCCTTCAGGACTGCGCCGCTCCTCAGATGACCAAATGGTCCCATGGTGACATGGCTGCCAATGGTCGCCTTTTCGGCAACTGAATATTGTATGACCGAATGGTCACCTACGCTGGTATGCAGCAGGGTGGTATCGGGTCCGATCGTACAATTCTCGCCGATGGAGGTCTTGCCGCGCAGGTAGGTGTTTGGATACAGAACCGTATCCTGCCCAATTGTCACGCCCATCTCGACCGTGGTCGTATCAGGGTCAATAAAGCTCACGCCTGCCAGCATCCACTGGCGGTTCACGCGCGCGCGCATTGCCCGTTCGCAATCCGCAAGGTCTACCCGGTTGTTGATTCCCAAGCCTTCGGCGGCATCTTCGAGCACCATGGCTTCCACGCCCTTACCCTGCGAGATTGCCAGCTCAACCAGGTCTGTGATGTAAAACTCGCCTTTGGGCGAAGGTTTTAGCTCTGCCAGACTCTGCCACATCCATTCCGCGTCGAAGCAGTAAGCTGAAATGTTATATTCGCGGATCTTCAGCTGCTCAGGTGTAGCAACGGCTTCTTCCACGATCGCTCTCACTTTGCCGTCCGCCGAGCGCACCACGCGCCCAAACCCTCGCGGCAAATCACCAATGACACTCGTCATCGTTACAGTGCTGCTTGTTTCATGGTGAATTTGAACCAGCCGCTCGATCGTTTCTGGGCGCAGCATTGGCATATCGCCAAACGTGACCAGCAGGAAATCCGCCTTACCGCGCAACTGATCTTCAGCTGAGCGCACAGCGTGTCCGGTGCCAAGTTGTTCCGCCTGTAATGCGAAACTGACTTTTTCGCCATACGCGCGCGCGATTTCCTCGCGCACAAGCTCGCTGCCGTAGCCCGTCACGAGCACCGGCGGCAGATCCACCTTGGGCAAAACGGCATCCAGGGCGTGAAAAACGATAGGTTTACCGAGCAGGGGATGAAGCGTTTTGGGCAAGCTTGAATGCATACGCTTGCCTAAACCAGCGGCTAAAATTACAGATGCGATTGTCATATTAATCTCCGGGAATTAAAAAAACAGACAGCAGTCCAAAACGGACTGTCAGCCTCGCTATCATCAAAACTTAGATCATTAGATTGTTTATCCACTATAAATCAGGCCGGGGCACTTGGAGTCGAACCAAGATCAGCGGATTCAAAGTCCGATGTGCTGCCATTGCACCATGCCCCAACGCAGCCAATATTTTAGCATACAATTCAAAGCCTGCCAACATTTGGCTATCCACATTTGGCTATCCATTAATTTTACTCGAGTTTGAAAACAAGGCGGTCCGGGTCTGGCTCAGCCACCACATACAAAAAAACCGCCCGTTTCCGGGCGGTAATTCATCAAGACGCTCTTACCTGAAGAGAACTTTAGTTAGGAAAAGCACAAGCAAGATCCAGGTCAGGGCAAACACCGATGCAATCAGCAGTCCTGCCTTGAGAGCGCCCCAGGTATACAATCTCAACTCGCGGTCAGTCAAGCCTATGCCGTGTGGCGAAGGCTGGCTGGACTCGCTTTCTGGCATCCTGGCAAAATCATGGCGCCGATCGTACCAAGGCATACCGTCAACATCCATGCTGACGATAGTACGACCATCGTCGTCATCAAATTGCTTTTTCTGAATCTTCCTCAACTAGTGTTCCTTGTTCATTGTAAAGATGACACACCACTACATGCCCCGGCTCAATCTCACGGGTTTGAGGAGCATCAGTCTTGCAGATAGGCATCGCAAACCGGCAGCGGGTGTGGAACTTGCAGCCTGAAGGCGGATTCGCGGGTGAGGGAATGCTACCCTCCAAAATAATCCGTTTACTCTTGTAATTCGGGTCTGGCACTGGCACAGCACTCAATAAGGCCTGGGTATAGGGGTGCAGTGGATTCTCAAAAATTGACTCTTTCTCGCCATACTCCACCAGGTCGCCCAGATACATGACGCCGACATAGTCGGAGATGTGCTGGACAACGGAAAGATCGTGCGAGATGAACAGATATGCCATTTCACGTTGGTTCTGCAAATCTTCCAGCAAGTTGATGATTTGAGCCTGGATGGAGACATCCAGCGCCGAGACTGGCTCGTCACAAACCACAAATTCAGGCTTTAATGCCAACGACCTTGCCACACAAATACGCTGACGCTGCCCACCGGAGAATTCGTGCGGATAGCGGTCTTTCTGATAAGGCTGTAAGCCGCAAGAACGCATGACGTCATCAATATAATCATCGAATTCCGCCTCTGAAACGATATTGTGCTCGCGCACCGCTTCTCCGATGATCTCACTGACAGGCATACGCGGGCTCAGGCTGGAATAAGGATCCTGAAAGATCATTTGCATCCTGGGACGCAAAGCTCTCATTCCTTGCCTGTCCAGTGTCATGATGTCCGTGCCATCAAAAATCACATGACCGTCCGTCGGTTTCAGCAAACGCAGCAATGTCTTGCCCACGGTGGTCTTGCCACAGCCCGATTCCCCTACCAAGCCCATGGTTTTGCCGCGTTCAATCCTGAAGCTGATATCATCCACCGCTTTCACATGCCCCACAACGCGCTGCATCAACCCAGACTTGATCGGAAAATACTGTTTAAGGTTCTTCACCTCGACAATATAGCGACCATTGCCTTTGGAGTTGTTACTTGTAAGATTATTTTCCATATCAGGCCTTTTCCTCTGTGTCTGCATATAGATAGCAAGCTGCCATGTGGGATTCTGTCAGATAGAATTCGCGAGGGTACTCGCCGTCACAAATCGGCATGCGCCTGGCGCAGCGATCTCTGAAGTAGCAGTAGTCCGGCATATTGATCGGGTTCGGAACATTACCGGGGATGTTATACAGACGATCAACTTTCTTGTTAATGACTGGCTTGGATGCCATCAAACCAACCGTATAGGGGTGGCAAGGATGGTTAAAGACCTCATCTGCCGTGCCCTTCTCGATGATCCTTCCAGCGTACATTACCACAACAAAATCCGCCATCTCTGCCACAACGCCGAGGTCGTGGGTGATGAGCATAATACTCGAGTTGATCTTGTCTTTCAGCGTGCGCAACAGGTCAAGGATCTGAGCTTGAATGGTGACATCCAGCGCAGTGGTGGGCTCATCAGCAATGATCAGCTTCGGATTACAAGCCAGTGCCATAGCAATCATGACGCGCTGACGCATACCACCTGAGAGTTCGTGGGGGTACATCAGGTAAACGCCTTCCTGATTGGCAATACCGACCATGTCGATCATTTTCAATGAAAGCGCTTTGACTTCTTCCTTGCTCATTTCGGGATTATGCAGCTCGATGACTTCATCAATCTGATGTCCCGCTCTGAATACAGGATTCAGGCTGGTCATCGGTTCCTGGAAGATCATCGAGATCTGAGCGCCTCGGATTTTTTCCATCTGATCGGTCGGGGTCTTTACGATGTCGTAAACCATCTTCTCACCGTTGAAGCGGATTTCGCCTTCAACAGTCTGACCTTGAGGGCGCTGCACCAGCTGCATCAGCGAGAGTGCTGTTACGGACTTACCGCAGCCAGATTCGCCCACCACGCCAACAGTTTTGCCCTTTGGAATGTCAAAAGTCACTCCGTCAACCGCTTTTACAGTACCGATATCGGTAAAGAAGTAGGTGTGCACGTTATCAAATTCGACCACGTTGTTTGGGTCGCGCATCACAGCGGTGTATTCGCTTGGTTCCACATTCCTGCGGTTGCGTTTTCTCTCAATCTCGTTTGTGATTCTGCGGTTCTCACGGGAAATCCGTGCGGATTCGCGCGCAGTGAGATGAATGCTCTCCGTAATGACAAGCTCTTCGGTCTCAGCAGGATCAATTTGTGTTAATTCTTTTTCTTCCGTCATGGCTTTTCCTATCGTTTCATCTTCGGATCGTAAGCATCGCGTAAGCCGTCACCAACAAAGTTGAAGCCCAACACGGTCAGCAAAATGAGCATACCTGCCGGTAACCAGATGAACCAGTAGGTGGTCATCACAAACGGGTCCGAAGCAATATTGATGATGCTGCCCCAGGATGCGAGGGGGTACTTGATGCCCAACCCCAGGAAACCCAGGGTCGCCTCAAAGATGATCACGCCGCCCAGGCTGCCCGTGGCAATCACGATCAGCAGTGGCATCACGTTTGGCACCAGGTGGCGGAAGATCTTGCGGCTGGTGCGGATGCCGGTGGCTTCCGTCGCGACCATAAAGTCTTGCTCGCGCAGCGATAAAATCTGACCGCGAACCAGGCGGGCGATACCCGTCCAGCCCATCAAACCCAGGATAGCCATCAGGATAAAGAGGCGCGCCATCGGCGACACTTCCAATGTATCCATGACCGAACCAAAAATGATGATCATCGGGAAATACGGGATACTGTTAAACAGATCCACAAAACGCATCAGAGCGGTATCTACGTTACCGCTGAAATAGCCAGATATACCACCGATGATGACGCCAATGACAATCTCCAGGAGAACCACCACAAAACCAACCATCAAAGAAACACGCCCTCCGTACATCAGGCGGGTCATCTGGTCCATACCATTGTTGTCAGTACCCACTGGGTGCTGGGGGGATGGAAAATCAAACATCTTGATTACCACGCTGGTGGTTGCGCGTTTGATGTAATAGTTGGTATTTACCCTTACAACTTTATATTCGATACCATCGAATGTAAACGTGCTTCCGCGTTCATTGATTACCTCTCGCGCCAGGGTCTTGAACTCAACCGGCAGGAACTCCCGCTGATCCAAAGGATTAACGATGATGTTGGAAACCTCAGCAAAATCTTTGCCATCGGGGGTTTTGATGGTAGTGATACCTTCGTCGTATTCAATAGTATAGGGCTTGCCATTTACCTCAAACTGCGTTTCGTTGTCTCTAATAGCCGCGGTGCTCGCATATCTGAACGCAAATGAGTCTACAACGGAGCTGTCTTGCGCGTTGTAAGCATCAAAGATTGACAGTGACGCAATAGCTACATTTTGCTCGGTTGAGATAAATGTCTTCCTGCCCTGGGTCGTGATATGGTAGGTCTTATCGTTGAACTCAAACACGGACTCTCTGGCTGCTTTGGCATCGAAATAAGCTTCTTCAAGCCCTTCGGGAATAGTTTTCCCGCTGGCGGGGATCAATTGACCAAGCAAGTCTTCTGCAACCGTCTCGAGCTGCAGGATGCGATAACTTCCCTCTGCCTCTTCAACATAGGAATATCCTACGTTACTGGCTGTGAAGGTTGGCTGTTGCTTGCCAAAGGCTAACAAGAAATTCGCGCGCGCCAGCGCGCCAAATTCCTGCCCATCAGCTACGACATAACGTAACTCCGTATTGATGATCGCGCCGGCATAATCCTTATCGAGTTCGTTCTCGGTATAAAAGACCTGGGTCTGTGTGTAAGGTGAAAGGACAGGTCCCAGGAAGGAAAAAATAAACATAAGCACCAAAATCACCAGACCGATGAGCGCAAGTTTATTGCGGAAAAACCGCTTTGCCACCAACATACCAGGCGAAAGAACCTTGATGCGGCGCTGGTCATCCAACGCAAGTTGAGGTGCGCGAACTGGTTGAATTGGTTCTGGTGTCTTGGTTGTGTTATCTAAGTCACTCATAATCCAACTCTCCTAATTCACTCTAATACGCGGATCCACAACCGCGTACATGATATCGGCAGCCAGCAGACTGACCTGGGTAAGTAATAGAATAAAGGTCAGATAGAACATTGCAAAGGGAATATCACCCCGGATCAGCGCCTGGTAGGCAATATAGCCAATACCTGGGATCTGATACATTGTTTCAGTAATCTGTGAGCCTGTGAACATGCTCGGCAAAATGCCGCTCAGTGTGGTTACCAGCGGGATCAAGGTGTTGCGGAAGGCGTGTTTGTTGATAACTACATTTTCCGGCAAACCTTTGGCTCGAGCAGTGCGAATGTAATCGGAGTTGAGAACTTCGAGCATATTCGTTCGGGTATAACGCATCAGACCGCCCACCGAAAGCATCATCAGCGTCAGAATTGGCAAAACCATGTGATACCCCTTATCCAGTAACTGCATAATGGGTGTCATCGTTGTATAAAACCGACCAGTCAGTCCATAAAGCGGGAACCAGCCCAACTGGATCGCAAAGACATACTTGAGAATCGTAGCGAGGAAGAATGTGGGTAAGGAAATACCCATCAAAGCAAAGATTGTGATGGCATAATCCGTCACCGTGTATTGCCTTCTGGCTGCCAAAATACCCAAGGGAATAGCTATTAGAATCTGCACAAAGAAGGTTATGATATTCACAACCATTGAGATGCCGATGACCTCTGCAAACTTTTCCGTTACGGGCACACCGTAATGCCAGGATTCGCCGAAGTTACCGCGAATGGCATTGCCGCCCCAATCAACAAATCCGGGAACAATTCCTTTATTTAAACCATAAACTTCATTGAGCTGATCCAACCATTCCTGGTAGCTCTTGGTGCTCAATGGGTTAGCAGCTCTTTGCCGGGCGATTGTTTCGACATACGATGACGGTAAACTCCGAATAACCGTGTAAACGGCCAACGCACCGAAAAAGACGATGAATATGCCCAGAAACACTCTCCTAAGAATAAAATTTCGCATGCCTTTTCCTCACTCTACTACATTGTTTGGCTTTCTAAAGGTGAGTTTACAAAATGAGCCCACCCAAAGTGGTGGGCTCATTTTTACCACAATTGGTTCAATCCTTGTTGTTAGTTCATCTCGATCAGTTCGATATCGTTCATCCATCCCCAGAAGGTGGTGATATCGGGGGTCAGAGATTCGATATTGATGCGCTCGGTGCTGAAGATGATGACGTTCTTGCGCTGGTAAGTCGGGATTTCGACTGCCCATTCAATGATCTTCTCAAGGGCTTCCTTGTAGAGAGCCTTGCGGAAGTTCTGGTCATCGCTCTTGCGGGCGTCCATGATCAGTTGATCGAGTTCGGGATCCTGGATACCATAATGGTTGGACTCTGTGGAGCCTTCAACACCAACAACATTGGTGCTGTAGTAAACCTGGTACATGTCGGGGTCAATAGTTGAGCCCCAGGCTGCAGTCCAGAGTTCCTGCTGGCCAGAGTCAAGTGCATCCCAGAGGATGTTGGCATCCGCAGGATCGTTGATCTTGAGTTCGATGCCAATGTTGGCGAGGGAGTCGCGGGCACCAGTGATGATCGCGAACGCAGGATGGTCGCCAGTACCGCCACCGGGGACAATGAGCTCGTAGGAGAGCTTGGCGCCTTCGGGTGCAGCAGTTACTTTGCCGCCTTCAACAGTGAAGCCAGCAGCTTCAAAGAAAGCCAGAGCGGCTTGTTCGGCAGCTACGTATTTTTCTTCCTGGGTCATTTCAGCAGTGTAGATGGGCTCGCCATTGACATCGGTCGAGAAGGCGATCTTGTAGCCTTCATCGGTCGGCTGAGGAGCAGCCCAGGAGGTGTTGGAAATCGGGTAGTTGATGACAGCGGCAGCTTCGCCATAGTAGCTATCGATAGCCACATCGCGATAAACAGCCATGATGGTCGCAATAGCGGTACGCAGGGCTTTGGAAGCTTCTGAAGCGGAATCACCAGCAACATTGACGGTTCTCGCATTGATACCGATGTAACCATAACCCAGGTTGTCAACCAAGCTGGAGGTAATCACGGGACCAGTCATTTCGCCGTTGCCGTTGTAGGTCATAACTTCTTCGTAGCGGGTCTTATTGTAGGACATTTCGCCAGCATCTGCAGCACCGGTCTCAAGAGCGGTCACAACTTCGTTGGACTGGGTTTCTCGGAACTGGATTTCGCGGATCTTGGGGCAGCCACGATAGTAGAAGGGGTTGGCTTCGAAGTAGACAACACGGTTGTCATACTTGACGAACTTGTAGGCGCCAGCGCCCATAGGGGTCGCGGTCAGGCTTTGCTGCTTGGACAAATCGCCAAAGTCAAAGCCGAACATGTTGTTCTCGTAATCGTATTTGGCGGTATCGCCATAGTAGTGCAAAGGTGTAATTTGTAGACCAAGGATGGTGTAAACAGCGGGGGCTTCGTAACCATTGGTGGTCACTTCCACGGTGTAATCATCAATCTTCTTGATACCAGCAACATTGGGAACACCTTCGGTGCCCATGGATTCGTCTTTAGGACCCCATTCGCCAATGAAGGCACTCTGGGCAACCGCGAAGACATCCACACCATTGGCAGATTCGTAGGGGAAGGCGGCTTTGACATCATTGCCATAAGCAGCCATAACGTCGGCATAGTAGTCATCGAGGGTCGGGAAGGTCTCAACCAGGTCGAAGACGGTTTCGGTGCCAGCAGTCTTAAACGCTACTGGATCGGTGCAGTCAGCAACTTTGATGGCTTCTTCGCCTTCGGCAACTTCAGTGGTGCAGAAGAGACCGCCGAAACCCCACATGCGCATGGAGTAGGCAACTTTCTCGCCATCGGTCATTTCATCCCAAACAGCACCATTGAAGTACTGGGCGGTGAAATCATTGTTGCCATATTCTGCAACAACATAGTCATAGATGCCCTGAACTTCGGCTTTAACACCGGCTTCCAAGCGAGCCCACACATCGTCCTGCTGTTCCTGAGTCCAAGTGTCGGTGTCAGCATGCTCATGATCCACGCCAGCAGCGTAGATGTCTTCAAACATCTGGAAGTACTTGTCATAAACCTCAGAAGTAGTCTGGGTCTGATAGTCCTTCAAGCCAACGATTGGGAAAGAACCGAGGGAAGTGGAACCAACGTAAGAAGGATCCAGGAAGGTATAGTAGGTGAAGATCACGTCATCGGCGGTCACAGGCTCGCCATCGGAGAACTTCATACCCACGCGCAGGCGGGCTGTGTACTTGGTGGTGTCGCTGGCTTCGTCATATTCGACTTTGATGTCAGCAGCACCTTTGTAGAGATAATCCACGCCATTGTAGTTGTGGACTTCGCCTTCGATTGCATTGTAGACAATGCCGCCAACGCGGTCAGTGGTCATAATGCTGATCTGGGTCATGCCGGCGACGTCATTGTCGTAGCCAGTATCCGCAAAGAATGGGCTAAACTTCTGAGAGAAGTCCTGGTAGGCAACCACTAACGGGGTGTCAATGGTTGGTTCGGTGGGGAGGTTCTCGCCAAATGGCTGTTCCTCAAAAACCACCTCGGTTACTTCAGGTTCAGTGGGTTCTGGTTCAGCTGTGGGTTCAACTACCGGGGGGGTAGTCGGTTCCACAACGGGCTCAGGGGTTGCGACTTCGGTTGGGGTCCCGCAGGAAGCGAGAGCCACACCGAGCATGATCGCAACGATGAAAATGGACATACTTCGTGCAAATTTACTCATTTTTTCTCCTATTTCTCCTTAACTGATTTTGGTCATTATATTTTAAAAACAATATCGTGTCAATGAAGGCAGCATCGAGCTCCCAACATTTTCACGTTTGTCTTTCTCCATCAGGGGCTTTGGTAATGACAACCTTTTTACTATTGAAAAAGATTATCAGACTCAAAGCCAACGCGGCAAGTTCCGCCGCCAGAAAATAATATTCGCTTGCTTCCGGGCTGCCTCCGGAGAAGAAAAGCAGAAAAACACCTTCTCCTGCCAGGCATGCGCCCAGAAAAATCAACAGGATCAAGCTGTGATTGCTGAATCGCTCGTAGGTTACGCCAATTTCTTCGCGTCGATATTTACGTTCTTCCACCGGCAGCCGGAGTCCAGAACGAAACAGATTGAAGAGTGGCAAAAAAACCAAAACAAATGGTATAGCTACATAGAATTGACGCATGCCCGGGTTGTTCAAGACCCCGCCTGCAATATGCGCAATAATAACTCCCGCCAGGGTAAGCAGAAAAATAATCTTGAATTTCTGCATTTGGGCAGCACTAAAAGGCAGTTTGAAATAATCTCCCTGGTATTCATAAGTCCGAATCTGTTCGCCCTTTTCATTGACGCTCAGAATGGTCTTATAGTCCTTGACGTACTTTTTCATGCCCATGGGCTATGTATCTATCTAAAAGTCTTGCAATTCCGCAATTTTTGGCAACCAATGTTGCCATATCTCTACTGTTCAAAAGCCTGTAAAGTATATCATAAACGCGCGTGGGTCAAACGCGTCCATCACGCACTGAATATGTCGCTGTTAACTATGGAAGAACCGGACGCCAGAGCCCAATATCCGCGAAGGAAGTTCCGCCGACAAGGTCTACGCGATTCGAGGCAGCCCACAAGGAAATCTGGGGCATCAGGGGTACTGCCGGAAGGTATTCCGAGAGCAGCTCCAACCCATTTCCAAGGCTCCGCGCCAACTCCGCATTCCCGGCTGCCACACATTGCGCGTCAAAACCTGCGTCTGCCCACCCGGACAGGTTGGTACCTATCCAATAATTCCCGCTGTTGGGGATCGCGTCCGAGCGATAGAGCTCACAGGCATTCCCGGCGGTTTCCTGCCAGCTTACTAAGGCCAGGTCAAAATTGCGACCAAATAAGGGACCTTCCGGTCCCGGCGCGTAGAGATCGGCTGGTGACAATCCCTGGTGGGTCGCCTCGATTCCGCAACTTCCCAAGCGCTGCACCACTGCCTGGCTGACCTCGCGGTCCATCGTGGAAATGCCGCTGAGCAGGCTGATGGAGAAGACTATGCCATCCAGCACGTTTTCCACACCACTCGCCATACGTGGGGATTCTGGCTGGGCTTCATCCCTCAGCCAGCCAATTTCGTCCAACAATGCCTGCGCCTGCTCCAGGCTTCCCCGGGAGGCAAATTCCGGCAAGCTGAATCCATCTGGCAGCCTGGCTCCCAGGATTTCAGGCGCGATTGGTTCTGCAGCCAGGCAGGCTGCAATTGCCTGCCGCGTGCGAAGATCGCTGAAAAAGTCCTGGCGTGTCGCAGTCCAGGGGGAGTAGCCGCTGTCGTAAGCTGCCGGCTGGATGCCAAAGACCAGTTGCTGCAGAAGCTCAAAGTTTTCTGCCATCAGGCTGCCGCTTTCCGCCAGACCCGTCAACACATCCCTGCTTTGCGACTCAAGGTGGTAGCTGGGGTCCAACACGTCACACGCGCCGCTTTCCAGCTTGCTGATTGCTTGCTGGAGGTCAGGCTCAACCAACATGACCACCTGGTCATAGGCTAGTTTGGGGTTGTAGTAGGGGTTGCGTTCCAACAGGATCGCAGAACCAGGCGTGCGTTCCGCAATCCGATACGCGCCCCAGCTTATCGGTGTTTCACTTGCATCAGAAAAGAATCCAATCTCTGCGGGACTCACTTCAGCCAGTTGAGCAGCAGGCAGAGGCTGAAAAATTAGCTCAGAAAGATCCAGCGGCACAAATCCCGCTATGCCTGTCCAGGTGAGGGCGGTTTCATCCAACGCTTCAAGGCTGGCAGTACGCTCGAGCAGCCAGAGATCCTGCGGATTACGCAGTGCTTTTGCCACTTCATAAGATAAAAGGAAGTCGGCGGATGTCACTGGAGTGCCATCGGACCATAACAGACCCGGGGTAATTCTGTACTCCAGCTTGACCTGCATCATCTGCAGGGGAGCTGAAGCGCTCCAGGCTGCTGGCTCACCCAAAGTACCCTCAATTACAGGGTGGATCAGGGTGCCTTCCTTTAATACGATCACATCTCCGCTGCCATCCAGCACGTTCATGCCAGGTTTTACATCCACAGCCAGTTTGACAGCCTGGTTGTTTGCGTACGTCGGCAGGGTTTCAAATAAGAGTTTCGGGTCAAAAAGCGCTGAAAGAACGCTTTGCTTTGCCAGCGAATTGCGCCCCTCAAAGCGGAACAGGCTGCCCGGGTCTTCTGCCAGGCAGACGTTCAGCACTTTGGGCGGTTCGGGGGTCAGGGTAGGGGTTGGGGGCACCTGGGTCGGCTGGCTGAGCGTCTCAGTTGGCATAACCACTGGGGTTGTATTGCTTCCGCAAGCTGAAACGAAAAAGACCAGGCTCAACAGAACCAGCAACGCGTTTCGCTTTGTAGTAAATAAACGGTTCAAAACCAATCTCCTAGACCTCATCATCTTCCTCCGGGTCGCCAAAACGCAACTTGAGGTAAGACTCGTATCTGCGCGGGTCAATCTGCCCGCGTTCAACCGCTTTGCGCACCGCACAGCCGGGTTCATGGCTGTGACTGCAATCGTTGAACTGGCATTCAGGCACCAGCGGGGCGATTTCCTTGAAATAGGCATCCAGTTCTTCATCCTGGATGTCCCAAAGCGCCAGCGTGCGAAGTCCGGGTACATCCGCGATGTATCCACCCCCCGGCAGAGGGAAAAGCTGCCTCACCCGGGTGGTATGCCGCCCTTTTCCGCGCCCAACACCCTCGCTCAAGGCGCCCACCTGCAGGTTCAGGTCCGGAATCACCACATTGAGAAGGCTGCTTTTGCCCACGCCAGAAGGTCCGGCAAGGGTGCTCAGTTTGCCTTGCAGGCACTCACGCAGCGCCTCAACGCCCTGCCCGGTGACCGCTGAAGCGTAAATAACATCATACCCGATGGCGCGATACATGCCAAAAAGTTTGTCCACCTGTTCAAGAGGCATCAGGTCGACTTTGTTGACCACGATCACCGCCCGGATGTGCGCCCGCTCTGTGACCACCAAAAAGCGGTCGAGCATACGCAGGCTTGGGTCGGGCTGCGTGCAGGCAAACACCAGTAGTGCCAAATCGGCATTCGCCAGGAGTATTTGCTGGTAATCGTAGTTGACGCCTGAGAGCTGCCGCGAAAATACAGATTTTCGCGGTAACACTTCTTCGATGCTGCCCGTGCCATCTTCGTGGATGGCAATGCGCACATTATCCCCCACCGCCACCAGGTCGCCTTCGGCTCTGCCGCGGCGCAAGCGCCCGCGCAGGCGCGTTTGGATATCGCCTTTTTCTGTGCGCACGGTCAGGTAACCTGCCTGCGAACGAATCACAAAACCTTCAGTATATTCACTTTGGGAACCAACAGGAAGCAGCGGTTGAGAGACGCCCAAGTTCAATTCTCTTCTGGTACTGCAGGCACATAAGGGCTTTCTTCCCAGGGCATAGTGCCGCCAGAATTTTGCCCGTCCGAGAAGTACAAAGAAACTGCCCGCCTGAAGAGCGGCGCAGCCATCTCGGAGCCTTCACCGGCATTCTCCAGGATCACAGCCACGGCGATATCGGGGTAGTCCGGATCGTTCTCGAAGGTATAACCCGCAAACCAGGCATGTGATGTTCCAACCGGGTTTTCAGCAGTGCCAGTCTTACCGGCAATATTATAAGGATAACTCCTGAATTGGAATTGCGCCGTACCGCTCGTGTTATTTACCACCATGATCATGGCTTCCTGGATGGCTTCCAGGGTTGTCGGCTGCACGTTCAGCTCATGCACGACAATCGGCTCAAAAGTGTAGACCGGGTCCTGCCCCGTCAAACCAATGCGTTCGATCAACGTGGGCTGGTAGAGTGTGCCGCCATTGCCAACCGCTGCCACTAACGCCGCAACTTGCAGCGGGCTCACTTGCATGGTGCTCTGCCCGATCGCCATCTGCACATACTCGCTGACCTCAGTCGGGGCGGGGTTGATGCTGCCCGCGAAGTCCGGGATCTCGATGCCGGTCGGCTTACCTAACCCGAAATCGATCGCCACGTCAGGGATTGAGGTGCGATAGCCTTCATTCCATAAAGAATAGGCAATATGCCAGAACCAGGGGTTGCAGGAGCGCATGAGCCCTTCCTGCAGGGTCAACTGCCCTGAAGGTCCAAACCCGCGGTTTACCGTCCAATCCTCACCAACCCAACCATCCAACTCGCGCCAGTAGCTGTCACAATAATAGGAAGAGTCCGGTTGATAGACCCCTGTTTCAAGGGCTGCAGCCATCGTGATGATCTTGAAGACCGAACCCGGAGGGTAGACACCCTGTGATGCCCGGTTATACATGGGGTTAAAGGGGTTTTGCGTAATCTCAGCGATCGAATAGGCGGTGTAGTAAGGCGCAATAAAGACGTTCGGATCATAGGGCGGGTTGGAGACCATGGCAATAACCTTGCCCGTGTCGCGCTCCATCACCACGATCGCCCCGACCATATCGCCGAAGCTTTGCTGCAAGCGGTATTGGTAAGCGCTGTTGATCGTGCTGTAAATAGATTGGGCGGGCTGAGCAGGGACGCTGGCAATCTTGGTCAGCACCTGTCCCTGGGGATCCTTCACGTAAAGATCCGCGCCGTGCTTGCCGCCAAGATATTGCTCTCCCCAGGCTTCAAGCCCTGATGCCCCGATCTTTTCCTCGCCGGTGTAGCCCAAACGCTGGTACTTTTCCAATTCCTCCGCCGGCACAGTCAACACAAAGCCGGTCACGTGCGGCGCAATGCCCCCGTCGTGATAAAAGCGGGAGCGGAAGTCGGAAAGAGAAATCGCGTCGTAACGCGAGAGCCGGTCGTAATACTGGTTGGCGGTATCCAGGGTAACGTCGCCAATCACCGAATATTGATAATCAGCCGTGTTTTCATATTCAGCATAGATAGAGGCTTCTGAACGGTCGAACATTTCTGCTAAAAGCGAAACCATCTGCCCCTCACTGTCGGGGTTAATTTGGCCGGGCGTGACCATCACGGTAACGGCATCTTCAAAGGAGACCAGGGGGTAATTATCCGAGGCATCCGACGAGTAAATATTGCCTCTTGCAGGCACTTCGATCACCAGTTCCAGGTAATTTCCGCCTGCCAGTTCCGGCAGCATCATTCCTGCTTCCCACTGCACCTGCCAGGCGCCGTCTTCCAGCGTCAGGTTCATGATGGTATTGCGGGTGATCTCAGCCATCAGAGCGGTGGTGTAGCGGATCTCATAGCTGACCTGTGCGTTGGTGGGGTTGACCATTTTCGAAAGCAGCGTATAGTCCATGCCCTGCATGGTGAGTTTGATGGCTGTGTCACGGTGACTCTGTTCAAAATCTTCCATTGAAACAGCATCTTTGGTCAACTGGCTGAGCCTGTCGTACATTGCGGCATAATCTTCAGCTTTCCAAAGATCCAGGTAGGCCTTTGCCGCCTGCTCAACATCCGGCACAGACTCAACATTGATCACCGGTTCAGGAAGCCCCGTGGTTGGGGTCAGGGTGGGAACAGGTTCTGTGTTGCCGCCATTGCAGGCTGAAAGTATTAACGCTGCAACCAGGAACACAAAAAGCATCTTGTTGAAGGATTTCATCATCTTACCCTGGGTTTTCTTTACGATAAATCTGCGGATAGACTTCACACGTTATTTCATTATACCGCTGACAGGCTTCAGGCACATCCGCCTGCAGCTTACAGCCAGCCGACTCGAGCAGCATGGCAAGATGGCAAAGCGGGAGCCCCATTACGTTGGCATAGCAGCCCTGCACGTCTGTGCATGGGTGGAATTGCCTGTGCTGGATGGCATAGCCACCGGCTTTGTCGCGGTAGTCTTCGCTGGCAATGTAGTCTGCCAGTTCTTCTTCTGAGTAATCGCGCATAAAAACGTCAGTGGCGCAAAGTGATTCCATGGTTCCAACACCATTTTCGGTGCGTAAGCACAAGGCGGTATAGACCTTATGCCCGCGGGCGCGCAGCGCCCGCAGGATCTCGTAGGCTTCAGCCTCATCCGCCGGTTTGCCAACCACCTGTCCATCAAGTGCCACAATGGTATCGGCGGAAAGTATCCATTCATCCTGCGCATGCCGAACCGCGATTCCTTTTTCACGTGCCATCTGGCGCACATATTCAACCGCATCTACATCGTCAGGATGGGTTTCATCAGCGTTTGAGGGGCGCTTTTCGAATGGAATCCCAAGCAGACGCAGGAGTTCATTCCTGCGCGGCGAAGTGGAGGCTAAGACCAACTTTTTTTCTGACATACAAAACGGGATTCTAACATGAAAGCATTATCAGCCGTCGCAGCCAGGCAGGCTCACTCCGCCTGCACAGGCTTGCGGACTTCGAAGCGGTCAAAATCATTGGCAAGGAAGGTTTCAGGGAAGACGGATCGCGCTTCTGCCAGGATGTCGTCGTCCCGGTAACGCCGCGAGACATGGTTCAGGATCAACTTCCCCACACCCATGTCCGCCGCCAGCCGCGCCACATCCGCAGCAGTGGAATGACCAAAGGTCTGAGCCATTTCTGAATCTTCCGTCAGATAGGTCGCTTCGATCACCATCACATCCGCCCCAGCCACGTGCTCCCGGAGTTTTTCAGGCTTGCCCACATCCCCCACGATCACCAGGCTGACGCCTGGACGCTCCTCACCCAACACATCCTCCGGCTGGATCACCCTACCGTCTTCCAGGGTAATCGCCTGCCCCTGGACGAGATCGCGCCGGCAAGGTCCGTTTGGCACGCCCAAGGCCTCCGCCATCTCCGAGAGGAAGGGACGGTGACTTTTTTCCGTGAAACGGTAGCCCAGTGAGGATGATCCGCGATGGTCAACCGGAAAAGCCGTTATATCGAAATGTTTGCTTTGAAAAATCAAGTCGGGTTTGATTTCCAGCAAATTCAACGGCATCGGCGCTTTGTTACCCCGCAGCACAACCCCATTGATCAGGTCGCTGACACGGTCCAGCGTGTGGCGGCTGCCGTAAATGTTGACTTCCTCGATGGCTTCCCAACGCATGAAAGTTGAAAGCATGCCTGCCAGACCGAGGATGTGGTCCAGGTGACCATGGGTCAGCAATATATGGTTCAGCCGTTTGAAGCCAACCCCGGATTTCAGGATCTGACGCTGCGTGCCCTCACCACAATCCACCATGAAACGAAACTCGTCATGTTTGACGACGAGTGATGAAAGACCACGTTGGATTGAGGGCGCAGATGCAGATGTGCCCAGGAAGATGAGCTCAAACAAGAGTCAGAACCTCCAAGTTACTTTTTGTTTTTGCTGATACCGGTAAGTTGCTTGAGGGCGCCAAGCGCCGTCAGACCCACTTGCAAACCTTGCTGAGCGGTGATGGGTACACTTCTATTTTCCGCTTCGGATTGCTCAATGAAAGTCATTGCAGCCCGATAGCCAATGAAGGCACCAGCCAAGGTTCCTATCACGAGAGTTAGTGTTCGAATGCTTGATTTCATAAATTCTATCCTTTTTGTGAGAACCGGTCGGTCAGACTTGTTCCAATTTGTTGAATTTTTGCGTTAAACGCGCGTAGCGCCAGGATCGGTTTTGCTGATTCATCGCCAGCAACCCGTAAATAATGTTGACCCTGGCTCAGATAGCCCCTGATGGCTTTCCCTGCCTGGGGGATAAGCTCGTGCAATTTGACCACGCCAATGCTAAGTCCAATCAACACGACCAGGGTAATCAGCCCGAAGAGCAAAGCTGGCAGCACCAGTAGCACTGTGGCCAGACCGGCAAGATTAGCCGTGTCAGCCCTGCCAACACTTCCATTTATGGAAAGCCAGATGATCAACCCCACAACAGCCAGGCTTATCAGGATGATCGGAAATAAGATCATCCAAAAGCGGTTGCGTTTGTGAGCTTTATCGATTGCTTCCCGTAGTTTTGATTCATCAGACATTGATTGCACCTGTTACAGCAATTTTAGCATGAGATTCCCCTGCTTTTCGAGTTTATATAAACTCATTCCAAAACACTATAACAATTGGTTTTTGTTAACAAATCACCATATTTTTCATGTATAATGAAGCCAGGAAAATTATCGCACATGCGTCCGGGAGGCTATGAATGGTTATTTTGCCTCCGATTGTGGCTAAGAATTGCTGCGCGATTTACTTGATAGGAAACCGTCAGTGTCAAAACTGACTTACGTATTGGAAAAGAAATGATTTTTTTGAGCAGTCGCGTGAAAAATCCATCGTTCTTGTTGTATCCCGACATCAGGGGCAGTCAACAGAAAGAATTTCACCCTTAAAAGGAACGTTAGGATTGATCGTCTCTGACTGTCAGCTTACCAATACATAATATAAGTCGCTCGAGTTCGTCTTGAGCTTGTGGGTTATCGAGTGAGTCCGGAATTCAACAGCCATGGTCATGGACCATGGCTGTTTGGTACGGATGAAAAAGACGATCACTGAAATCAGCGCGCAAAAGCGCAATCGCAGACGGGTGAACATCAGCCTGGATGGTTCCTATGCTTTCTCATTAGACCGAGTGACGGCTGCCTGGCTTAAGGTTGGGCGCGAACTGAGCGACGCTGAAATTGAAAAACTCCAGACGAGCGACGAGGTAGAAATTGGCATCAATCAGGCTCTTAATTTGCTGAGCCACAGAAGCCGCTCGGTTGCAGAGATGACCCGCTACCTGGAAGGTAAGGGCTACGCGCCTGCAACTTTGAAAGCAGTGCTTGCCCGCCTCGAAGAAGAGGGTTTGCTCAACGACGAGCGCTTTGGCCGAGAGTGGATTGAGAACCGCAACACCTTCCGCCCGCGCAGCCAAAGCCAGCTCAAAGCAGAGCTGCGCTTCAAGGGCTTGGCAGAGAGTTCCATCGAATCAGCTCTCGAGGAATCTGGGGTTGACGACGCCACCCTGGCGATGGCAGCCGCCCGGAAACAGGCGCATCGCTATCTTTCATCCGATTACGAAATTTATCGAAAAAAACTGGGGAACGCGCTATTACGGCGCGGTTTCAGTTATGCCACGGTCAATGAAACCTTACGCACTCTTTGGAATGAGATGCAGCACACCGAGACCGTGGAACCAAATAAACTATGGAGCAATTGACACAATGAAAACCTTATTTCAGTTAGGCCAAGGTCCCAACCTGCTGTTTCTGTGGGTAGGACTTGCCGTTATTTTGGGTGTCCTGATCGGATACCTGATCTTCTCAGCCATCCGTAAAAACCAGGATGAAAAACTCAAAAGAACCGCCGAGAACATTATTGACCAGGCAAAGGAAATTGCCAAAAACACGCAACTGGAAGCCAAAGATACCGCCCTGAAAATCACTTTGCAGGCAGAGAATGAGATCCAGCACAAGCGCAGCGAACTCAACAAGGAAGATGACCGCCTCGTCAAACGCCGCGAAGAGTTGGACCACCGCTTTGACCAGATGCAGCAGCGCGAATCCGCTCTCAACAAACGCCAGAGCGCCGTAGACAAGCGCGCCAATGAGATCGAAGCCCTCTACAGTGAACGGTTTGCAGAGCTTCAGCGCGTTTCTGCCATGACCAGCGAAGAAGCCCGCGCGGTATTGCTCGAAGAAGTCGAAAAAGAAGCCCGCGGAGATATGGCGCGCATTATCCGCAATTTTGAAATCGAAGCTACCGAAACGGGCGCAGAAAAAGCGCGCGAATTGATCGCTGATGCCATCCAGCGCGTCGCCTCCGACAAGGTCGCCGAAGTGACAACCTCCTTGGTGACCTTACCCAATGAAGAAATGAAAGGCCGCATCGTTGGACGCAACGGACGCAACATCCGTGCCTTCGAACAGGCGACCGGAGTGGACGTCATCGTGGATGACACCCCCGAAGCTGTCACAATCTCCTGCTTTGACTCTGTCCGCCGTGAAATCGCCCGCCGCACCCTCACCCGCCTCGTGACGGATGGTCGCATTCACCCGGCCTACATTGAAAAGATCCTTGAAGAAGAACGCAAAGCAATGGACGAGGATATCTTCAAAGCCGGCAGTGAAGCGGTCTACGAAGCCGGCATACATGGTCTGCACCCCGAAATAGTCAAGAAGCTGGGGCGTCTGAAATACCGTACGTCCTACGGTCAAAATCAGCTTGCCCACGCCGTTGAAACCTCCAAGATCGCCAGTGTTCTGGCGGCTGAACTCGGCGCCAACGTGGATGTGGCCAAGCTCGGAGCCCTTCTGCACGACCTCGGCAAAGCCATGGACCACAACACCGAAGGCACCCACGCCCAGATCGGCGCGGAATTTGCCAAACGCCACGGTGTCAGCGCAGCAGTCTGCAACACCATTGCCGCCCACCATCACGAAGTTGACCAGGTCTCGATCGAAGCCATTTTGGTGGAAGCCGCGGACGCGATCTCTGGCGCGCGCCCTGGTGCCCGCCGTGAGGACCTGGAGCAGTACATCAAGCGTTTGAAAGCACTCGAGAACATCGCCAACGCCCACAAGGGTGTTGAGCAGAGTTACGCCATCCAGGCTGGTCGGGAAGTGCGCATCATCGTCAAGCCTGAAGAGGTCGATGACCTTGAAGCGCACCGCATCGCCAAAGACATCGCCACCGAGATCGAGGAGACCATGCAGTATCCTGGTCAGATCCAGGTGACCGTCATCCGCGAAACCCGCTCGGTCAGTTACGCGAAGTAAACCAACACACTCGCAAATGAAAAGAAGCTGCCAAAAATCTGGCAGCTTCTTCTTTCATCTTCCGCTGAATGTTAGATATTGAGATCACGCGGCTCGCAAACAGGGTAGGCCATGAACAAGGAAATAAGGATCGTAATGCCGTTAGCGCCAGGGCGTAAGTGTACTTACCTGGATGAAGTCTATTATCCTTGAAGTGCGAATTAAGGCATTTCAAATAAGATGCATCACTATTCGATCATTCTGGAGGTCCGACTTGTCGGTAATACAATGTTCGCCTTATCCCCTTACAAAGGGATTGTTTGCTTTTTCAAACCCAACCGTCGTTGCCGGTCTGTGACCCGGCAGAAGCGTGGTCTCATCGGGTAACGTGTAAATCTGCTCGCGAATATTCTTCAACAGCAACTCGTGGTCAGATTCTTCAAGATCGGTCTTGCCTATACTGCCCCTGAAGATCGCATCTCCAACCACTGCCATCTCCAGTACGGGAATATAAAACAGCACCGACCCGGGGCAGTGCCCCGAAACATCCCGAACTTCGACTAGCTCACGAGTTCCACCAGGGACCACATCCAACCATATGCCATGAGTTAGTGGAATATCCAACCTTGGCACTCGATCGAGGAGTACACCCAATTTTATCTTATCGGGTTGAGCATTAGCCCATACAAAGCCTTCCGGGTGCATGGCAATCGGAAGTGGCGGCGAAAAGGCTTCGCTCACCTTCTTTACCCCCGCGGTATGGTCATAATGTGCGTGCGTCAGCCAGATTTGCCTCGGCTGCCAGCCCTTTTCCTCTGCGAAACGCAGCTGCGTGCCCGCCTCAAAGCTTGGGTCGATCAGAACGCAGTCGCCGCTGTCGTCATCCACCAGGAAGTAGACGTTGTTATTGAGCGGTCCGAGAACCACCAGGTGCATTGATAGTTTCATCTTTTTTCTATCCTTTCCGCGCCAGATCCAAGAAGGCTTCCAGGCGCATTACCTTCCGAGGCAGGTCGGTCAGGCTGCGCAGACCTTCATCCTCCACCACGACATCGTCCTCAATCCGCACACCGGACTTACCAGGGAGGTAGATGCCCGGTTCGATGGTAAAGACCATCCCTGGCTTCAGGATCAAAGGATTACCCTGGTAGATGTAAGGCGGCTCGTGCGCTTCCATTCCCAACCCATGCCCTGTGCGGTGGGTGAAGTATTCGGCATAGCCACCTTCCGCGATGACACCCCTTGCCAGCTGGTCCACCTCCCCTGCCGGCATGCCGGCTCTCCCTCCAAGGCGGGCGGCCGCGTTTGCCTTTTCCACCAGGTCGGCAATTTGTTTCATTTCCTCGTTAGGTTCACCGCAGAAAAAGGTGCGGGTGATATCCGAGAAGTAGCCAGCGAAGCTGGCACCCCAGTCAATCAGCAGCATCTCGCCTTCCCGCAAAACACGATCCGTGGGGCTGGCGTGGGGGTTGGCGCTATTGGGTCCGCTTGAGACGATCGGCGCAAAGGGCAGCTCCGCCTCTGAGCCTGCCCGGAAAAGCTGCACCATTAATTCAGCAGAAATCTGCAGTTCGTTCTGTTCAGGTTTCACGTTTTCGAGGGTGTTTAGCAGTGCGTTTTGCGCGATGATGGCTGCCTGGCGCATGGCGTTCAGCTCCTCGCTTCCCTTTTGCATTCGCAGCCCAGCCAGAGCGGCGCTTCCATCCACAAATTTGGCTTCTGGCAGCGCCTTACGCAGCAGATCCAGCTCCAGAAAGCGCAGCCCGGTCGGCTCAACGCCTACACGCAGCGGCTTGCCTGAAATACCAGATAAAGCTGTCTCATAGACCCCCTGCCAGGTTACCGGGTCGTCACCGAAAGGAAAAATTTCTGCTTCAAAGGGCAGGTCTTGCACTTTCGCCCGTTCAAGTTCGGGCAGGATGACTTTCACCTGCCCACTGCTGCCAACCAGAACGACCACCGGTCGCTCCATCAGGTGAAAGTTTAGCCCTGTCAGGTAACGCAAGCTCGGACCGGGGTTGAGCGCCATCCATTCCATGCCACTAAGTGGCAGTTGAGCCGCCAAAGCTTCGATTCGTTTATTTATTAACAACCTCACCACAGATATATTCTACCAGAGAGTATTGTACCCAGCTTGGATAGTCCTGCAAGCATATTCGTGATTGTACACAGGCTATTGACTCAAGCGTCGCAACAACTATAATCGTGGCATGTTCAAAACGCGCAAGGTATCCATGAGTTTTTATTGCTTGTGTCTCAAGCGGGGTAGCTGACCGCTTGCGTTTTTGACATTTTGGAACCCGTCAGGAGCAGCGGTACTCCCCCGCTTATGGTGTGAGAAGGCTGCTGTTTTTATTTAAGGACTCAGAGATCGAGGAGAATTATCATGACAATTTATCAAAATATTACCCAGCTTACTGGCAAAACACCCCTGGTGCGGCTTACGCGCCTCAACCCTAACCCTGAGGTCGAAATCCTGGCCAAATTGGAAACCTTCAACCCAACCCACAGCGTCAAGGACCGTATCGCCGTCAGCATGGTGGACGATGCTGAACGCCGTGGGCTGCTTCACAAGGACAGTATCCTGCTGGAAGCCACCAGCGGCAACACCGGCATTGGTCTGGCAAACGTGGCGGCAGCCCGGGGTTATGGCAGCACGATCATTATGCCCGAATCCGCCAGCCTTGAACGCCGGCTGCTGATGCGCGCGCTTGGAGCTAACCTCATTTTAACCCCTGCTGCAGGCGGCATGGCCGCGGCGATGGAAAAAGCGCAGTCCCTGCTGGCGGAAGACAGCCGCTACTGGTGGGCAGATCAATTTAATAATCCTGCCAACCCGCAAATTCACTACCTCACCACAGGCCCCGAAATCTGGCGGGATACCGAAGGCAAGGTGGATATGCTCGTGGCGGGCGTGGGTACCGGCGGCACGATTACTGGCGCTGGCCTGTACCTGCGCGAGCAAAACCCGGCTCTGAAAGTCGTGGCTGTTGAACCGGCAGCGTCAGCGGTACTCTCAGGCGGCGCCAGGGGTCCACACCCCATCCAGGGCATTGGCGCGGGTTTCATCCCTTCGGTGCTCAAAACCTCGCTTCTGGATGAGATCGTCCAGGTTAGCGGAGAGGCCGCTTTTAGCACAGCCCGCGAACTGGCTGCCATCGAAGGCATCCCTGGTGGAATCTCTTCAGGAGCCGCGGTTTGGGCTGCCCTGCAGTTGGCTGCCCGCCCAGAGAATAAGGGCAAGCGATTAGTGGTAATTGTGCCAAGTTTCAGCGAGCGCTACCTCAGCACCGATCTGTTCGCGGACCTCAGGAGGGAGCAAAATGGTAGCAAGTGAACGCATGCCCTGCGAGGGCAACCCTGCAAAACAAAACCCCAACATTTTCAGCCTGATGGCGGAAGATGTCCGGGTCGCCCTTGAGCGTGACCCTGCCGCGGTAAATGCCTTCGTGGTCATCACCAGCTATCCCGGGATACACGCCATCTGGGCGCACCGCGTGGAGCATTGGTTGTGGAAAAAGGGGTTGAAGTGGCTCGCCCGTGCCAACTCGCTGATAACCCGCTTTTTCACCGGCATTGAGATCCATCCGGCTGCCAGCCTGGGTCGGCGGGTGTTCATTGACCACGGTATGGGGATTGTGATCGGGGAAACGGCGGTTGTAGGGGATGAGGTAACCCTCTACCATGGGGTCACCCTCGGCGGTACCAGCCTCGAGAAGGTCAAACGCCACCCAACCCTGCAGGCTTGCGTGGTTGTGGGGGCAGGCGCTAAGATCCTGGGCGACATCACCATTGGCAGTCACAGCCGCATTGGGGCGAACGCGGTGGTGGTCAAGGATGTTCCACCACAGTCCGTCGTAGTGGGGGTTCCCGGGCAGGTGATCCGCCGCAAGCGCCTGGTTGACGAACACCAGACTGACTTGTCGCATACCTACATGCCAGACGCGGTCATGACCAACCTGAAAGAGTTGATGCAGCGCCTGACGGAAGTGGAATCCCGTCTTGAGATCCACAGCGACCAACTGAGCCAAATTCAGCTGCAGCCTGACGGCAATTGGGAATATTCCGAAAGCCCGGATTACATTATTTAAACATGAAGAGACCAAGCAAGGGCGAAGCAACTCAAGAAAAGTATTGCCAACCAGCAGTACAAACTGACATTGTAGTATCTGAAAGTTCACCCCAGGCAGGCACATAGAAATAAACTGTAATCTAACGTAATCTTATACATTGGCCTTGAAATATGAGTATCAAGCATTCGTAGAGATCTAAAGGGGTAATCTGTGTAATTCTCTAGCCTTAAACTTATAAGTGAATGAGTGCCAATCTCTGCAAAATGAACCTGGGCTGTAATAATAGAATCAGAGTCATTGGAAATTGCTTACAGAATTTCTTGCTTTCAATTTTCTTTAAATTACACTGTTAGGAACAGTATTATTGCATCAAAAAGATTATACTCATAAAAGACTTACTTTCTCCATCCTTTCGTAAAAATATGGAATAAGGGTTTTACTCATTAGAATTGTTTACTAAACTTGAAAACTCATCCTTCTTTGTCCAATGAGTCATAAGTTCTTGTATTTCACTTTCGAGTGAATCATATTCCTTCTGTTTGACCTCTACAACAGCCATATCAATATAAAACTGTTTATACCTAGCTTCTAGAAATTGCGCTTTTCGTTTATCAATAAATTTTACTGGATCGAGTTTCAAAGGCTTCCCAGAGGAAACATAAAATAAAAAGGCAATAATCGAAACTAGACTTGTGATATATGAGACTAGGTTCTCTCCTACTTTTACGAAAATTACTGTGTTCACAATAAGTAGAATAATGATCATTACTATACCTATTAATTTGAACCTTACGAAATCGTCTTCGGCCATCTTATCGGCTTGACTCTTCTGTTCCAAAAGTTTGTTAATCTCAACCTTACACAGCTCTTTGTCTCTCTCTTTAATATGTATTAACTTATCTAGAGTCTCCTTTAACTCCCTTCTTGATTTCTTAGCAATTTCTCTTGTGTAATCCAGGTCGTCTTTTAGATCTTTAATTTCATTGGATTTGTCAAGAGAATTTTTTCTTTCATGCTCTAATGTTAATGCAAATTCATCTAGACTACCATCAGATAAATTTCCCAAAATTTGGGAAATTTCATCAGACTGAATATCCTCGGGCTTTGAAACCTGTGATCGCAACTCAAGAACTGTGTATTTTACAATTTCCTCAGTTACCTCTCCTTGCTTATACTTATCTTGAAGTTCTAAAAACTGCTTTCCTATCGATCTGTTAATAATTGAGGATAAAGCGATTTGAGCGCTAGAAATGATTCTAAACGATTCCGGCAATTTACCATCTCCGAAGCCTTTATTAAGCTTGAACCAAAACCTATTAATTATCCAATTTAGGTTAACAGCTAACGGTACACATCCATTCGGCTTAATTTTCGGATGATTAGCAATTTTTAATGTGAGATTATCTCCCGTTAACAAAATAAAGCGAGAATCTTCAAAATTAGTTATTTCTTCACCGTGACGATCTATGTTAACAAAATTTATAAAGGGTAGTTTTTCCGTGACCTCAGCTTTTAGATCAGCAGATATACTGTCAATAACTGAAGTATCAATAATATTATACTTATGATTCTCGGGTGCATAGTACTGTTTTCCTTCGCACTCATCGATGTTTTTATTTTTCAAACTCACAAAGAAATCCGTCTTTTTATCAATTACATCACTTCGTGTCTTACAGTGGTCGGTCACAGATGACATCGCCACCTTATTTGGCAATAGAACTTCGATACCTTCAACTATCCGTTCAGCGGTTCGGAAAAACTGTTCGATTTCTCTTCTTACATCATTAAAATATTTAAGCCTAATAATCACTCGTTTTGATTTGCTGTTAATCTCGTTCACATATTTATAAAAATCATTAAAATAGGTTTGATACAAGCTTCCATTAAATCCTGCTGAATTGAACAAGATTTCAGTATCAAGGAATATGGTTAATTCAGTTTTCCAAGATCCAATCTCGCTTAAGTCACTGTAATTGATCCCGGAATACAGGATAACTCCCTCCCTAATTTTGTTCAAAGAAGATGTAAAATCAGATCTTTCTTTATTCTTTATAATATAACCACTGATATATTCATAGTAATCAGAAATGTTGTTATCATTCAACACGAATGAACAAAGTGACCTTACGATTTTTTCTTTCTCGTGGTCACTTAGTTTTGTTTGCTTTTCCTCCTGAATAAATCTAAATAGATCATTAATCAATACTTCACTCGTTGATAAATTTAATTCTTGAAGTTTTTCTGAGCGTGATTTGCGAAGTCGCGCCATGTCGTCAACATAATACAAACCATGTTCTCTTCTTAGATTTAATCTGTTTAATGCTGTCCCAATCACAACCTCTGGAATTTTAAAATCAAAAGTTTCGTTAAGCAAATCTGAGATTTCAGAAAGGGTAAAAAATCTTTTACTGTGAAGAACGAGAGTCTCGGTTAAAAACTTTGCAATTACATCATAAACATCTCTTCTATCGTTGTAAAGTTCTCTAAATACCGATAAAGCTGCTAAAAATTTAGTCTCTTCTTTAATATCGCACATTTTTCCTCCTTCTCGATTGCTAACTTTAACAAAAGTAACGTATAATTCTTAGACTGGTAATTATAGTATGTAACTCTATTACACCAAAGTAAAAAATTTTCAATCTAGAAATGAAATTGCCTAATTATACTTCACTGAAATACTTTTCCTTTCCTTTTTGTGTTCCTTTCCTGGATCTTCCGAATTATTATTGGAAATATTGACTAATCAACAAATTCAATAAGCTATATGCGTTTATTATCTACACCACGGATCAACAGATCCGGTCCCTCCGACCTCTGCATTTGTAGAGCTAGATTGTGGCAATGAGGATGTGAAAAAATGGTCGACAAATTTGGAATACCCAATTAAACTACAAAAGCAATTGCTGTGGTGAACTCACTAAACTTTAGTTAGACTCCTAATATGATTAATATGCTTCCAATAGTTATGGGCTTATGTTTTCCAAGCAATTGGAAGTCAACAATATTTATCCTTTGTTCGATACCTATTTTGGAGGCTTCAACACACATCCAGACAAATAACATCAAAGCCTCAGATTATGCTCATACCATCGTTGTCTCGCTAAAAAAGTGTTTGATTCAATTACAAATTTTTTGCTGGTACTTTGGAATATTAATACCAGATATTTCATGGTCTTCTGACCATGCAAGACGTCTGACCTTCAGGTCTCGCTGTTTGATCAGCGGCAGGGAAGTAATTATTTCATATTCTCTACCCGCCTGTGGATCAGGATTTCCCGGTACACAGCCACCAGCACTAAGAGCGCCATCACTCCGCCGAGGATTGCAATACCGTCGATGTTGACGACTGGCGAAGGCAGCACTTCCGCAGCCGTTGGATATGGCTGAGGGGTTCCAGTCGCAAGGGTTGCGGTCAAAGTCAGGTCAGGTTGTACTTTGATCGGGTCGACAAATACAACAACTGCCAGAAGGCTGATCACCAGCAAGCCAAGCACAATCACTATGATCGGCAAAGCACTGCCCTTATTTGTTCCCGGATCCACGCTCATTTGACACTCTCCACAGCTTGTTTGGCTGTTTCCACCACGTCGGCGTTATCCCTCAGGATCAGCAGGGTCGCATTGCGCAGAATCGGTCCGAGGTTATTCATAACCGGATCAGGGGGGTAAAGAACTGCCCCACTTGCCATCCTCTCCAGGGCTGATTTAAAGGAGATCTCCTCCCAAGCCCCCAGAGCTGTAGGGCGAGCAGGAAGCGCTTTGAGGGCTTCGCTCCACTCTGCCAAAAACTGCGTCTCAGACAGGTGCGCAATCAACGCCAGCGCGAGTTCCTGCCTTTGGGGTTCCTGGCTGCCCAAAGCCCACACCCAGGCATCGGTCAGGGTCATGCTCGGTGAGGTAAAAGCCGGGTCTGGGGCTTCAGCTGTCGTTTCCATTCCCCGCAGCACCACGTCCACCGGAAGGAAAGCCGTGTCGACTCTGCGCATACTGAATTCTTCCCAAACCTGTTCAGAATCCTGCATGGTGACTACCAGATCCCTGAAATGACGCGCATTCAACCCGTCTTTCAGGGTCTGAAGCGCTGTAGTAAGGGGAGCTTCCTGTAAGATCGCCAAGCCCTGCTCGTTTTGCACCTGCCCGCCCAGGCTCAGATAGAGCAGCAACAAAAAGGTTCCCCTTGGATCATCGCCCGCAAAGCCGAAATAGCCATAATTCAGCTTGGTATCCACCCACTCGTCGCTGGGGATCAACTGGCTGACGCTTTGGTACACCAAGCCCATCGGTACGCCCTTGAAGGGCACCGCCATAAACTCACCCTGGACCAAACCCGCATCCCGGCCAAAGTTGTACCAGTCCAATTCACTCATCATGGTGTTGAGACCCTCATTCGCGAAAACCACTTCATCCTGAACAGCTCGCAAGAGATGATCCCGCGAGAGAGCAACAACATCTGGCGATGTGGCCGGTGCGGCAGCCAGCGTGGTGCGCAGTGCGTCCAGAAGCCCTCCGCCACCTGAAACCGCTTTGATGCGGACATCAATCTCAATGCTGTTGAGGTAAGCGAATTCCTCCAGGCGGGCTTTGAGGATGGCAGCCGGCTCCGTTTCCGCGTTGGGATCCAACTCAGGAGGGAGCCAGAGGATAAGCTTTTCGGGAGGAGGGGCTGGCGTGGGGGTCTGTTCTTCCATCACCAGAGTGGCTTCTTCAGTGAGGTCAGTGGGTAGTGGAACCGCGGTCTGCTCAGGAGTGGCGGTTGAATCTTGCTGCCAGGGCAGCTCCCAGGAATCCGGCAGCATCTCGCAGCCAGTCAGCCCTAAAAGGCTGCTGACAATCAGTGCCACCAGCAAAATCTTGATCTTTTTCACACTATCAGCCATCTATGCAATTGTAAAGCATCTCGCCAAAGTGGTTATCCCAGGCTTACTGGCTTGCCGAGCAGCCCAACTAATAGCTTGACCGAATTCTCCACGTCGTCCCGGTCGACCATTTCAGAGGGGCTGTGGATATAGCGGCAGGGTATCGAAAGACAACCCGCCGGCACGCCGGCACGGGTGCGCTGCATGGCCGCGCCATCTGTGCCGCCTGCTTCCAGCACTTCCATCTGGTAGGGCAGTTTTTGCGCTTTAGCTTCATTCACCATCCACGTTACCACGCGCGGATCAGCAATAAAGGAAGAATCCCGCACCTTGATGGCGGGACCATTGCCAAGCGCGACAGCCATCTTGACACCCAGGGGGGTATCGCCCGTACGGGTCACGTCCACCGCCAGCCCGATTTCCGGGTCCACGCCGTAAGCCGCGGTAATCGCACCGCGAATGCCAACCTCTTCCTGGACGCTGAAGACGAAATAGAGCTCGTTTGCGCCTGGCTTAACCTCTTTCAGGGCTTCCACCGCAATCGCCGCGGCCACCCGGTCATCCATGGACTTGGCAACCAGGCGCTTTCCCAGGTCAAGGAATGGACGCTCAAAACCACAAACATCACCAACGCTTATCTTGCTGTCCGCCTTGGAGGTTGCGCCAGTATCGATGAACAACTTAGCCAGTTCGGGGTGTTCGTCTTTTTCCAAGCGTTCCATCCCGATCACGCCCTGGGTGCCATTCATGAACAAGACTCTACCGCCCACGCAGGTCAGGGGGCTAATGCCGCCGATCGGCATAAAGCGCGCGAAGCCGTTATCGTCCACATGTGTGACCATCAAACCGATTTCGTCGATGTGAGCCGAAATCATGATCCGCTTACCGCCTTCCTTCAATGTCCCTTTGCGGGCAATCAGGTTCCCAAGCGCATCCGTGTAGACCTCATCAGCGTATCTCTGGATTTCTGTTTTGATCTTTTCGCGGATCACGTGTTCAGAGCCGGAAGGTCCGGGGGTCTCGACCAGTGTTTGTAGAATTGTCCATAATGAATTATTTTTCTTTGCCATCACTTTTTCTCCTGATGATTTAGGATGCTTCTGTCAAGGCGTTTTAGAGCCGTGTGGATCAGTTTCAAGGTATTCAGTTCATCATCAACGCGGATCAATCCCGCTGCCGAATGGAGATAGCGCTGCGGCACAGACACCGAGACGCTTGGCACGCCAGCGCGGGTTTTATGGATTTCGCCGGCATCGGTTCCCCCCATACCGGGCTGACGGAACTGCCAGGGGATTTTCTCCGCTTCAGCCGACTCGGTCAGCCATTTAATCAACCGCTGGTCTCCAATGGTGCCTCGGTCCATGATGTAAATCGCCGGACCGTCCCCCAGCCTGGTGTTGTGGCTGGTGTTTGGCAGGCCATCGTAATGAGGCAGATCGTTGGCGGGGGTTGAATCCATGGCGATGCCGATTTCCGGATCAAAGGCATAGGCGGCGGTTTTTGCGCCGCGCAAGCCAAGTTCCTCCTGCACAGTAAATGCTGCCAGCAGGTCAACATTCTCAGGGGCGTGTTTGACCAGTTGGATGAGATTGAAGACTCCCAATCTGTCATCCAGCGCTTTGGAACGTATGCTTGGACCCAACACTGCCAGTTTTGTCGCGAAGGTAGCTCTGTCGCCCACTTTGACCTTGGAGTCCCCTCCGGGTCCAATATCAATGCGCAGCTGATCCACTTTGAGCACTTGCTTGCGTTCTTCTGGTGTGGTCAGGTGGATTGCTTTGGCACCGATCACGCCCGGAACGTGGTCCCGACCGATGGTTACCGGCTTACCTACCAACTGGCGCGGGTCGACCCCACCGATGACGCGAAATTCAAAAATGCCGTCCCCTTCATCCTTGACGATCATAAAACCGACTTCGTCCATATGGGCGGCGATCATCACCCTGACGCGGTCCGCGCCGGTGCCCTCACGCCGCACCAAAACATTGCCCATCGCGTCCACTTTGGTGACATCAGCAAAGTCACGCAGCTCCTCGGTAACGATCGCGCGCACTTCCTGCTCATCACCCGAGACGCTCAAAGCGTTGCACAGGCGCGTCAGCAAAGCTAATTCTTTTTTACCCAGGCGGGGATTAAACTTGGTGGAAATATCACTTTTTGCCATCTTGTTTTACTCCCAGATCACGGTTTTCATAAAATCGAGCGGAAGACCGGCAATAAATTCAGCCATCAACCTTCCCGCGCGTCGGACGTCTTTCAGCGAAACAACTTCTACCGGGGTGTGCATGTAGCGCAGCGGAATGGCGAGTTCGATGACGGGTATGCCAGCTTCAGCCACCTGGATATCGTGAGCATCGGTGCCAGAACCAGTTGGCGCGAGTTCCTTTGCCACATTGATCTCGTACTCTTCCGCGGTAGCTGTCATGGCTTTGTGCAAAGCCGGATGATTGCAGGAGCCCCAGGTGAGGGGGGTTACCTTGCCCATCTCGAAATTGCCAATGCCTGCTCCGCCGGGCGCCTTGGCAAAGGTGACGTCGATCACGATCGCGAAATCCGGTTTGATAGCAAACGCATCGGTCCTTGCGCCAATCCCACCGACTTCCTCCTGCGAGGTTGCTACAGCCATCACATCCCAAAGGTGCTTGCGCCTGGAAAGCATCTCAAGCGCGACTGTCACCGCAGCCACGGAAGCGCGGTTATCGAGGGTATGGCCGCTGATACACTCGCTGCTGAGTTCCATTGGTTCGGTCGCGAAGGAGATGACATCTCCCACACGAACCAGCTTTTTTACTTCGTCTGGCAACAAACCGGTGTCAACCAGCAGATATTTTTGCGGCAGGGGTCCGGATTTCCCATCCTTTGGCAGCAAAGCTGCCGGCGGCATGACCACCATGGCTGGCAAATCCCGGGCAACTTCGGCGTTCGTCGCATGCACGGTTACCATCTGCCCGGGCAGGATGCGGGGATCAACCCCACCGACCTGCATGAAGCGCAAAAAGCCATTATCGATGCCGGTCACCATCAGACCAATCGCATCCATATGCGCCGCGATCATCACGCTGGGTCTGGGCTCCGCGCCTTCTCCGCGTTGGATGGCCTGCAGGCTGCCAAGGTTATTAACGCGAATCTCATCAGCAAACGGCTGCCAGGCAGCCCGGATGATCTCGCGGATCGGAGCCTCATAGCCGCTCGGACCCGGAGCCGAGATCATATCCTTTAGATGTTGTTTCAGATCAAGTTTCATAAGCCTCTCTCATGGTTCAGGGGTAAGTTCAGGCGTAGGTTCAACCGAACTCTCGGTTGGCGTTTCAGTAGGTGTTTCAGTTGGGATTTCCGTTGGCACAGGGATAAGGGTGTCGCTTGGCAGTGGTGTCTCTGTTGGGGTGGCAGTCTCGGTTGGAGTCCAGGTAGGTGTGTGAGTCGCCGTCGGGGGCAGGGTATTGGTGGCTGTGGGCGTGATGCTGGCTGTACGGGTCAGGTAAGGGGTCAGCGTCACACTGGGGATAAAGGTTGCCGTGCTGGTGAGCGTCGGCGTGACGGTTGCCTGCTGCGGACCGCGGTTGAAACGCAGAAGGATGACTCCCAGTAGATAACAGGGAATCGTAATCAAAATGATCAGCGTCAGCGTGTAACGCGTGCGTGTGCGATTAGAGATTTCGTCCACCAGAGCTCCGCATGCAGTTCATCTTATCACCTGCCACATCAACCGGCAAATTTAGTTAATTATAGCCCACCCCCCCTGCTCTGACTTATTTTACTTCTTCGGTAACATTTTCTATTGAGGCATTACGGGTGTATCAATAGACTTTAGACTTTTCCGCTAAGGGCGGATTAGCCTCTGGTGAAAAAATTGTAGATTGAAGATTGAAGATTGTAGATTCTTTATCCCCTCGGCACCGCCACTCCATTAATTAAAGGATGATAGTTTTTCCCCCATACAATACTATTTGTCCCATAATTAGCCGGTTTAGCAACAGTCATAGTCACATCAGGCGTATCAGAAAAAATAATCGAATCAAAACTAACTCCCACATCAATCGGTTCAGAAAATCCTACTGCTGGACAAGATTGAATCGCGTCAGAAGCTTTAAATAAAGTTCCATTTGTCGGCACCTGACAATCCCAAACCTTCCAATTCAATCGATTTGCTGGTGATACAGGAAGGGTACTTCCCACCGTAGCTCCCCAGCGATCAGAATAAGTAGCCGTGACTTCATGTAAAGATTGTGGTGGTTCTCCAACAAAACTTGCATAGTCAACTCTCACTTGAGCTGAGTTATTACCACCGCCAGTTCCAGTCCAAGCACTCGGATAATCTTGACCATTCCAGTGCAGTACTGGCGGAGACCCTGAATCTCCAACACCATCAGGATCGTTAATAAAAATTCCAAAAACAACCTCTCTCGGCTTAGTCGTTCCCGTAAATTCACTTTTACAAATATGATTATCAGTTGTATTATCGTTGGGGACTAATGCAATGTCTGAATTCGCTACCTGAATTTTTACAATCGTCGGCGCTGAATTTACTTTAAAATATCCTGTATCTGAAGCCGGACTCGTTTCTCCAGCTGAAATACATGTAGTATTAACCGATCTTGATCTCCAAGAATACAAATTTCCAGAAGTCAAGCCAGTTATCCCCACGCTAGTATTTGGGGAACCCGTATCCATAAAGTACACTCCATCATCATATGCCCAGTAATAATATACATCAGCTTTAAATGCTGTCCCCTCCAAAGACAAAGTCACCCCAGTTGTTCCTGGACTTAAAATAATTGGAGTCGAAGAAGTTCCTATCGGATAACTAATCACTGGTGTTCCAGGTACCCCACCATCATCATTGGAACAAGCCGCACTACATTTTCTAGCCTGACCACAGGCAGGAGTACAAGAGAGAACATCCTCCACACAAAAATACTTCCAATCAGAACGAGTACAAACAGGATTACAAGCTGCAATCCTCCAATAAGCCCGAGAAGTTCCAGTCGATGGCGTCCACCGTTGCTGTGATTTAGTCGGTTCCGGTACATTCTTCCATCCGTCATTATATATACAATTTTCACCTGTAGTACCAGGAGGATTAGTGGAACCTACACACAGTCGATATGTATTATTATTAGGACAGCCATTACCCCAGGTAACATCATTCCAGTTTAAGGCAACAGAATCACCTACATTCACCACATACCCATTATCTGGAGTAAATAAGACTGGTTTACCAGGATTCACTGGTACACATACAGTCGGTGTCGGAGGTACTGGCGTATTCGTCGCTCCTGGAGCCGAGGTTGGTACTTCTGGTGCACAACAACCACCAGAGTAAGAGTAACCAACTTCCGGACAAACCGGCGGCGTGGCACCATCGGCACATTTACCCTCTGTAGATGAAACTGAATAAGAGCAATTATCTCGGTCAAGACAGGCAGCAAGGTTAGATCCGCCCCACCACGTCTGGACACAGTATGCTCCATTAGTAGACGTCTCACAACTCTTCTCGAAATCCAAACGTACCGTCGCCATACAATAATATCCTGTACCACAAGCCACATCTGCATTAACAGTCTTTATACTTAATCCTAACAAAACAGATATTAATATTAAGATGACAAAAAAGCGGATATTATTTTTCATATAATTGCAAAGAAATAACATTACCCGGCACTACCAGAATATCACTCTCATTGTTTTTAAGTATATCCTCTAATTTGCCCTCCAATTGCTGATCTTCAAGAATCGAAGCTAAAGCACAAAAGTTCAAATATTCTTGGCAACTAGTTTTATCGTTAGCCAAACCGTTAAAAATTAAGTATTCAATTCTGATCTGTTCCCCTTTAACTAGTTTCTTTTTTAACTCTCCGAACTCCAGCCACTCACCCTGCCGGTCAGCATAGTGCAGAAATATTTTATCAATGTAATTACCGTCTGGCGTCTGGCCAGTAACAAAAATCTTCACCTTTCTTCTATAGTTTCCAATATCAATATATTCAGCAATCAAATAATTGCTACTATTCCTACTCTCAAAATCAATCAATTGGGGTTGAAAGTTCTTCAATACCCATTCGTTGTTTTTGCCAACGGTTACATAATCGCTGCTGAAATAAGGAGATATCAACACATTGGAATTAATTCGGGGTTTCACCACCACTAAAATGACCACAACCACCAGCAAAAAAATAGCCATAAAAATCAAGAATTTTAGATAAGACTGGCCGTTAGTTTTCATATTTCTTCTTCAAAAAAGTGTAACACACTTTTCCAATATCATTAACATAACAAAAACTGTTATTTTACTTCAATATATACTGGTGAAACAATCACCGGTTCATCTGGAGTAATACCGTTAAAAAAGAAATCTGTGGATAAATCAGCGATATCATACCACCACCCACATCGTGTCCCGAACGTACATTCAGTAGGCCTCTTCAAACTGTCTAAAGTAATAGCAACACGAAGTTGTTCTCCTGCTACTAGTTGTAGAAAATAATCGATACTTTTTTCTTCAGTTTTAGTTACTATCCAAACATTATTGGATAAACTATTTCCCCATTCATAGCGATAAGGAATAAGAATTTTCAGGATTTCATCTTGCTGATAAGGATTTGGGATAACCACCAATTTGCCTTTGATCAATACCTGCTGATCATTTATCTCTTTGACTACTTCCAAATTTTCACCAGTCAAAACCGGCCATATATCTTGCCGTAAAATTCCTTCAACTTTGTATTCTTTCTCCCAAAATTCCTGATTGGGCGCGTCTTGGATTAATTTCCAATCCGTTTTTTGCCATTCGCCATCGTTGTTTATTTCAAACCATATCTGTCCGTCAATTAAAACCTGGCCACTAATAATTTTATATTGCTTATCAGCCGGAATCAGTGCCAAAAACTCCTGCGACAAAGGTTTGTTTTCCTCCCATTGTCCAGTTTTCATATCCAATCTTCCCACTACCTCACCATCAACATTTTTTCTCAAAGGAACTCCGGCCTTGATTGACAACCACAAATCCTCACTTCCACTGCTCAGCTCCAAAGGTCCATAACCTGGCTGAATAAAATTATCAGTTTCGGCCGTTATTTCAGGAGGGTAGAGGGCAAAACCATCCTCTCCCAAAGGACTGGTAAACATTCTTCCCTCATATTCACCCAAAGCCTCAAGCACTACCATCACTTCTTTTGGCTCATCTGGATTATCATAAATATATTTCCAATGTAATTCAGTACTCTCCCAAGCAAAAGGACGGTTTTCAAAGTTTATCCAATAATCCAGCCACCCTTGAATTCTGTCTTTTTGAGCCATGGCCGATTCAGATTCATTTATCGTTTCTTGACTGGGATTATATTCTCCTCCACTTGCTTGGACCTCGTATACTGGAGTTGGCTCAGGAGTCAAAGTCACTGCCTCAGTGGCTGGATTTTCCACTGTCCGAGTTAATTCTTTATAATTTGCCTCGGTCGGTGACTCAGGAGTATTTGTAAAATCAGATGGTAGGGGATTGGTTTCGCCCGTCGGAATAATGGAAATTGCCTCTGTGGGGACACAAGCAGGAGATCCTAATAACATTGATGCCGCCAGACCGACTTGAAAAAAATTCTTGGCAACTTTCGATTTTGCCTTATTAACTTCTTTTCTAATACTACTATTTTTTTCTGGTGTCATTTTATATTTAAAACCTATAATATAGTAACTGAGAAATCATAACACTAATTAAGGGGAGGGAAAGAGATATCGCCGCATTGCCTCGCCGCATTGCCTCGGGTCTTCGGTAACATTTTCTATTGAGGCATTACGTATTTTACGCCAGGTCGAATATTTTGCCCGGGTTCAGGATATTGTTAGGGTCCAGGGCTCGCTTAAGTGTGCGCATCAATTCCAGCTCGTGCGGATCAACAATCTCCTGGAAGTAAGCCTTGCGTTTGATGCCGATGCCGTGTTCACCGCTGAGTTTTCCGCCGAGCGCCATCACCACCTCATACAAACGCCTCACTACCTGATCCTCCACGACGTACCAATGGTCCAGTAGCATTTCAGGCGGTTTGATCAGAGTCGTGTGCAGGTTGCCGTCGCCGGCATGCCCATAGGAAGGCATCGAAAGGTTGAACTCAGCCGAGAGTTTGGCAATTTCCTCAGTCAATACAGGAATCTGCGCAATCGGCACCACGATATCTTCCAGACTTTGATGGGGTGAGTACACTTTGAATGCTTCCGCGATGTTGCGCCGCACAGCCCAAACCCGTTCCTGGGTGGTGTAATTATCCGCCACGTAGACCTCAATCGCCTTATGCTCCATGCACAGGTCGCCGATCATTTCCGCTTCGCCATCCACCTGGTCCTGCGTGGTGCCATCCACCTCAATCAGCAGCATCGAACCACAGCTTTCATAGTCGAGGTGCTCGTTCAGATATTTGCAGGATGTTTCCACTGCGAGACGATCCATAAACTCGATCGATGTTGGGACGATCCCCAGCTTGCTGACGATCATCGGCACGATCTCGATCGCGCTCTGCACGTCAGGAAAAAGCACCAGCAAATCTGTCTTGGCCTTTGGCAGGGGCGTGAGCTTGATGGTGGCGCTGGTGACAATCCCCAGCGTGCCTTCGGAACCGATATAGAGTCGCTTGAGGTCGTAGCCGGAAACGTCCTTGACGATCTTTCCGCCAATTTTGATCACATCGCCTGCAGGGGTCACCACCTCCATGCCGGTGATGTAGCGCTCTGTCACGCCGTATTTGATCGCCTTGCCGCCGCCGGCATTCTCGGCGATGTTTCCGCCGATCTGGCAGGACTCGAGGCTCATCGGGTAGCCGGCAAAGAAAAGCCCGTCGTCTGCCACGATAGCGTTAATTTCGTTGGTCACGATGCCCGATTGCACTTCGATCATCATGTTTTGCAGGTCAACATCGAGCACCTTATTCATTTTTTCAAAAGCCATCAGGATCCCGCCATGCAGCGGAATGGCTCCGCCGGAAAGACCCGAACCAGCTCCGCGCGGCGTGACCGGGATGAGGTGAATGTTCGCCAGTTTCATGATATCCGCCACCTGCTGCGTGCTGGTGGGGGTCACGATCACTTCCGGCATCCCCGAAAACTGATCCTTGGGAGTTTCATCGTGGGAGTAGGCTTCAAGCTTTTCCTCGTCCAAAATGACATTCGCCGCTCCGACGATCTGCGCGAGTTTGGCGACAATTTCAGGCGTGATTGGGTTGTAGTGGGTCATGACTTTCTCTCCTCAAGCCGGGAAATCAATTCAGGCAAAACCTGGAAGGCGTCCCCGACAATCCCAAAATCCGCCACCTGGAAGATAGGTGCGTTTGGGTCCGTGTTGACAGCCACGATGGTTTCCGCGGTTTTCATTCCCGCCAGATGTTGAATAGCGCCCGAGATGCCCAAAGCGATGTAGAGCTTTGGCAGCACGGTCTTGCCGCTGAGGCCCACCTGCTGCGGGTATCTCGCCCAGCCGCGGTCAACCGCGTCGCGCGATGCGCCAACCTTGCCACCCAACAACCTTGCCAGCTTATGCAGGAGCTCAAAGTTATCAGCCTTTTTCATGCCCCTGCCGCCCGACACGATCACATCGCTGTCCTGCAGGTTGCTTTCGTCGGTGGCTTCCGCCTCAAATGAGAGCAGCTTTACTCTTTTATCCACCAGCTCAGGTTTCAAAGCCACCTGCTGGATTTGCCCTCTTCGGGAAGTGTCTGCCGGCAGGGGTTGGGTGGAACGCGGTCTGACCGTTGCCATCTGGGGTCGGTGGTTGGGGGTTTTAATAGTCGCGAGGATGTTGCCGCCAATCGCGGGGCGGGTCTGCAGCAGGTCACCCGTGTTGAGATCTATCTGCAAGTCGGTGCAATCAGCCGTCAAACCGGTATGCAGGCGCATCGCCACGTGCGGCATCAGGGTGCGGCCATTGTTGGTGGCAGCCGCCAGGATGATGTTGGGCTTCATTTGATGGACCAAATCGATCAGCACATTGCTGTAGGTTTCGACGATGAAGGCATCCAGAGCGGGGTCCTGCACGCTGATCACCAGGTCCGCCCCGCGGTGGATCAGAGTCGTTAGTTCTGCTTCGCTGACGTTTGCGCCAATCAAAATCGACACCAGCTGCTCACCGCAGGCATCTGCCAGGCTTCTGCCCCTGGCTAACAACTCGTACGAAACAGACTTCAGCTTGCCGTTGGCTGCTTCGGCGATGGTCCAGACGTTCGTATTTTTTCCGCTCATATCAATTGTCTCTCTTCCAGAAACGCAATCAGGGCATCCACAGCCGCACTCACATCTTTATCTTCTTTGATCGTCATCATCTGACCATTCCTGGTTACCTTCGGCGACTTGGTGGAGACCACCCTGGTTGGCGAGCCTTTCAGCCCGAGGTATTCCAGCCTCAAGCCAAGGTCCTCCGCGGTCAGCACAGGGATTTCAACGGTTTTTGCTTTCTTCTTGCCGCGCAAGGTGGGAAGGCGCGGATAACTGATCTCCTTCACCACCGTCAGCAGACAGGGCAAGGGCAGTTGGAGGGTTTCGATGCCTTCTTCCACCGAACGCTCAACCGTGATGGTTCTCTGCTCCAGGTCGAGGTCGTTGACTTTGCGGACATAGGTTGCCAGGGGAATGTCCAACCCGGAAGCGATGTTTGGACCTACCTGGCCGGTATCTCCGTCTGTGGCGCGCTCTCCCGCCAGGATCAAATCGTAGTCGCCAATGTGCTTGATGGCGTTCACCAAAGCGTAAGCGGTTGACCAGGTGTCCGCCCCGGCAAATGCCCGGTCTGAGAGGATGGTGCCATTGTCACAACCCATCGCAATCGCTTCCTTTAAGGCTTTGACCGCGTTGAGAGGTCCCATCGTAAACACAGTTACCGTAGCGCCAAACTTTTCTTTGAGCATCAGGGCGGTTTCAATGGAATAGAGATCCAGGGGGTTCACAATGCTGACCACCCCATCCCGGACCATTGTGCCAGTCTCGGAATCCATTTTGACATTCCCCGTCTCTGGTACTTGCTTGATTGGAACAATGATTTTCAACATGAACTAACTCCTCAGGAAGCTTTTCGCACAATCTGGCAGTTATTGTACTTCAGTAGAATCGATAAAAAGAATCGAAAAAACTCGCTGGCGCATCCCCGAACAGTAAAAATTGAGCCAAAGTTTTTGACCCGCAAAGAAAGATATGCGTTTTCTGAAATAAAGGATTGACGTCATATCTTAAGTTTTCGATTAGGTGTCAGATTTTTTTGTTGACTCCCGTACATTAATATTTTCAGATGCAATGACACATCGCTTAGATTCAAATAGTAAGTGCAATTGTTAGCCCGAA